>JAJZBS010000153.1 GCA_021851885.1 Actinomycetes bacterium
TGCCTGGTGCACGCAGGGTGCCTCCTCGGACATGTGATCCCTTCGTCCCCAGCGCACACTCATCTCCCATCCGTTGGTGCAATCCGTCGGATCGGCGCACCCTGCCTGTGATCACGGCGATGCGCCTATCTTGCCTTGGCAACCACATGGGGGCGAACGGTCAACCGAGCAGCAGGAGACCGTCGACGCCTGCCGGCGGTACCCGTAGCCCGGCCGCGACGGGACCGGTCGTCACAGCGATCGCACCGGCGTCACAGCGCGAGTGTCTGGCCCCCGTCGACGACGATCGCCGCGCCGTTGACGAATGCCGCCGGCTCTGAGCACAGGAACGCCACGACCTTACCGAAGTCGTCGGGGTCACCCATGGGGCCGGTGCCGCCGCTTGCGCCCAGCTGGATCATGCGATCCGTCGCATGCGGCCCCGGGCAGACGAGGTTCAACGTGATCGCCTGTGTCCGGTCCGCGGCGGCGAGATCGGCAGCCGCCGTCTTGGCCCAACCCCACAGCCCGACCCGGGCCGTGTTGGAAAGGGCCAGGTTCGGCAACGGCTGGACCACCGAGTACGAGGCGATGAAACAGATGCGTCCCCAGCCACCGCTTGCGAGATGGGGAACCGCGGCACGAGCGAGGCGCACCGAGGTCAGCAGGTTCGCGTTGATCGCGGCGTTCAACGATTCGTCGTCGACGTCGAATGCCCGACCTTGCGGCGGGCCACCCGCGTTGGCCACGAGGATGTCCAGGCGGCCAAAGTGCCCGACCGTTCGGTCAACCAACTCGGTGGCTGACGACGCATCTGTCACGTCGCAGTGTTGCGCGAAGACTTCTGCCCCCGCTTCGCGCAACACGTTTGCTGCGCGATCCAGCGTCTCGGCATGACGCGCGTTTATCGAAACAGCGCACCCTTCGGCGGCCAGAGCGCGCGCGGCGGCGAAGCCAAGACCTTTCGACGATGCCGTGACGAGTGCGACCCGTCCGGCCAGCCCGAGTTCCACGCGCGTCTTTCCGGTGAAGCCTCGACTACGCCCCGCCGACGGCGCCCGTCCCGGCCACGGCGGCACTTCCCGCTACGTCGGCCGGCGTTGTGGACGCTCCCCCGGCGCCGCCCGGCGCCGATCCGGCGTCCTCGCTCGCCTCGGAACGCTCAGATGCAGCCCCCGCTGCCACGGCTGCCCTCCGGGCGTGGTAGCTGGAACGCGTCAGGGGGGACGCTTCCACATGCGCGAACCCCATGGCGAGACCGTACTGTCGTATGAAGGCGAAGTCCTCAGGCGTCCACCAACGTGCGACCGGGGCGTGCTGAGAACTCGGGCGGAGGTACTGGCCGATCGTGACGATGTCCACGCCCACCGAGCGCATGTCGGCGAGCGCCCCCATGATCTCTTCGGTCGTTTCACCCAATCCCACGAGAAGCCCCGACTTGGTAGTGAGGCCCGACCTCTTCGCCGCCGCAAGCACGGCGAGGCTGCGGGCGTATCCGGCGTTCGGCCGAACGGCGCGTTGGAGGCGCGCCACGGTCTCCACGTTGTGTGCGAGAACGTCCGGTCGCGCCGCGAAGATGGCCCCCAAAGACTTCTCGTGCCCTTTGCAGTCCGATATGAGGACCTCGACGGTTGTGCCGGGACTTGCCTCGCGCACCGCCAGGATCGTGGCGGCGATGGTCGATGCGCCGTCGTCGGGAAGGTCGTCGCGTGCGACCGTCGTCACCACTGCGTGGGTCAGCCCCATGCGAGCCACGGCCGCTGCGACGCGACCCGGCTCGGCAAGGTCCGGGGCTGCGGGGTGGCGCGTGTCGACCAGGCAGAAACCACACCGGCGCGTGCAACGTTCGCCGTTCACCATGAAGGTGGCCGTCCCATCCGCCCAACACTCGTAGATATTGGGGCAGCCGGCCTCCTGGCAGACCGTGACCAGGTCCAGCTCCCGAACGAGCTTGTCGACGCGGCGGAAGCCGGCGCCCGTATGGGTCTTCACTCGCAACCACTGCGGCTTCGGCGTGTGAATGTCGATGCCCGCCGCGACGTCGACCCCGGCGCGGGCCAGGCGATTGACGAGGTGCGTGCCACAACCGTTGAACGGGCTTGCATGCGAGTCCGCATGCCCGCCGCCTTCGAGCAGGCTCAGGGGTGCCGGAGATGGGTGAGGGGCCCGGGTGACGACATCTTGGCGTTCAACTCCACCGGCCCCCCACTGCCGGCCGGCCGCGTCGATGATTGCCTCGATGACATCGCCCATGGCGAGGTCGGCCCCTTCGGCCTCCAGAGAGGTCACGGCGCGGTCCCGGATCCCGCACGCGACAATCTTGGAGAACCAATCCATGTCCGTGGTCACATTGAGCGCGAAGCCGTGCATGGACCGCCCTTTGCTGACACGGACGCCGACGGAACAGATCTTGCGCCCCCGGCCAGACGCAGGGTTGGTCCAGACACCCGGGAATCCGTCTCGCCTCCCAACATGGCGAACCCCGAGGCTCCGGAGCGCATCGATCACGACCTGTTCGATGCGTCCGACGTGGCCGGGAATGGCATCCGGCGCCCATGTGACAGGAAGCAACGGATAGCCGACGAGCTGGCCGGGGCCGTGAAAGGTGATCCCACCACCCCGCCCTGCGCGCACGATTGGGGCTCCCAGCTCACCCACGGGAAGGCGCAGATCACCTTCACAGTTGCGAAGCCCGAGCGTGTAGACGGGCTCGTGCTCGAGGAGCAAGAGGTAGCCATCGCCGTCGGGGATCGCGTCGTGCATCTGCGTCTGCAGGACGAGAGCCTCGTCGTAGGGGACCCTGCCGAGCCAGCGGACACGGAGCACGGCTGCGCCCGATCTTCCTACAGGTCCTCCGACCAATTTCTGGTCTGGAGGATCTCAGCGACCCGGGCGACGAAGCGCGATGCATAGGCACCGTCGACAGCGCGGTGGTCGTAGGACAGTGCGATGAGCCCCACCGAATGGATCGCTATGGACTCTGACCCGTCCGGCAGCGATACCACGACAGGCCTCCGCCTGACGCCGTCCATGGCAAGGACCCCCACCTGCGGCTGGTTGATGATGGGGACGGTCATGAAGGTCCCGAAAGGACCCGGGTTCGTGATGGTGAACGTCCCTCCCGCGATGTCGTCGGCGGTGAGGCGGCGGGAGCGTGCCCGAGCAGCGAGATCCGAGGCGGCGCGTGCAAGGCCGCGCAAGGCCATTGCGTCTGCGTAGTGGATCACCGGAACGATCAGGCCGGCTTCGGCGAGGTCGACAGCAAGCCCGAGATGAACGTCACGGTGGAGGATGAGCGCGTCATCGCCGACCGAGGCGTTCAAGTTCGGGAAATCACGCAGCGCCTCGATAACGGCGCGCGAGACGAACGCGAGATAGGTAAGGCTCGTCCCCTCCTCGCTCCGGAAGCGGTCTTTCTCGGCCCGGCGCACCCTGTCGACGTTCTCGTAGTCGACTTCGATGGCAACGAGCGTGTGCGCTGACGTCGCTTTCGATCGCACCATGTGCTCGGCGGTGCGGCGCCGGATGTTCGTGAACGGAACCACCTGGTCGCGGTCTCCCGCGCTCGGAGGCGGCCCGGCGGCCACCGCCTCGTCACGCGCCGGCGGGACAGTGCGGGGCGGGGCGGCCAGCGCCGGCGGGCCTTGATGGCCACCGGCGGGCGCCTGGCCGGTGCCGCGCGCATCGAGATGGGCGAGCACGTCCGCGCGCGTGATGCGCCCTCCCGGCCCGGACCCGGGAACTCCCGTCGGATCGACGCCGTTGTCGTCCAGCAGGCGCCGGACGACCGGAGACAGGACGAGATGGGCACCGCCGGCCGCCACGCCGTCTTGCCGCGGCGGCGCTCCTCCCGCTGCGGGGACCGCCGTGGGCGAAGCCGGTGGCGCCGAGGCCGGCGTGGCAGCAGGGGCCGGCGTCGCAGCAGGGGCCGGTGCTCCTGTTGGAGGTGGAGGTGGTGGCAGGGGCGCCGCTCCCACGGCAGCTCCTTGCGGAGCCGGGCCGCCCGCAGGCGGCGCCTCGGCGCCGTTCGCTTCGCCGATCACGGCGAGCGTCGTCCCGACGTCCACCGTGTCACCCTCGGGGACACGGATCTCGGCAAGAAGGCCGGACGCCGGTGCGGGGACTTCCGAGTCGACCTTGTCGGTCGATACCTCGAACAACGGCTCGTCCCGCTCAACCTGATCGCCGACGGCCTTCAGCCATCGCGTGATCGTCCCTTCGGTGACTGTCTCACCGAGTTGCGGCATGACCACTTCGGGCAATTTCGTCCCTCCTTCCTGTCCCCCTTCTGGCCCCCTTTGCCAGCGTGCTACGAAACATGAAGAGAGCGCCCCGTCATCGCCAACACCGTCTCCCCGAACGCTTCCGACAGGGTCGGGTGCGGCTGGACGAACGCGGCGACTTCGTCAACCGTCGCCTCCCAGTTCACCGACAGGTACCCCTGACCGAGCTGTTCCGTCGCCCATGGACCGACCATGTGCACCCCGAGGATGCGACCGGCCCGTTCTCCCTGGGCGCCGGGAGCGCGCTCGGCGACGACCTTGACCAGCCCGTCCGTCTCCCCCAAGATGCGCGCTCGGCTGTTGCCCCCGAAGGGATCGGTCTTGACCACGACGTCGATGCCACGGGCACGGGCGGCTTCCTCGGTCAAACCGGCAAAGGCCACTTCGGGATGGCAGTAGATAGCCCAAGGGATGCGTTCGTAGTCGACGGGAACGGCAGGTTCGCCGAGCATGTCCTTGACGGCCACGATCGCTTCGGCAAAAGCCACGTGGGCAAGCTGGGGAGTGTTGACGAGATCGCCCAGGGCGTAGACGCCCTCGGCGCCGGTGCGCATATGGTCGTCGACGACGACGAACCCTCGATCGTCCACCGCAACGCCAGTCCCGTCGGCGAGCACGTTCTCGCTGAGCGGACGCCGGCCGATCGAGACGACGACGGCATCGACCTCGACGGCGTCTCCACCCCCGATGAGAACACGCGTGCCCGCCTCGGCGACCTCCCGGCCCTCGATGGACACTCCCGTCCGCACGACGATCCCGCGACGGCGAAACGACCGTCCCACGACTGCCACGACGTCCTTGTCGCATCCCGCCAGCAGGGAAGGCAACGCCTCGAGAATGGTGACCTGGGATCCGAGATCCGCCAGGAGCGACGCGAACTCACAGCCGATCGCACCGCCGCCGATGACCGCAACGCGCCCCGGGACGCGATCGAGCGCGAGCACTTCGTCGGAGGTCAGGACCGTCGTCCCGTCGACGTCGAAGCCCGGGAGGGTACGCGGGACCGACCCCGTGGAAACGACGACGTTGCGCCCGCTCAGCTCGGTGCCGTCGTCGATCCGGATGACTCGACCCGGGTGCAGAACCCCGGTCCCCTCGAACGTCGTGATCCCGCGGGCCCGCATCAACCCGGACAGGCCACGGTGGACGTGCGAGACGACCTTCTGCTTGCGTTCCTGGCTGGCTGCCAGATCGACCACCGGTTGACCGGCGTCAATCCCGAACTCCTTGGCTCCGGCGACCGTCCGCAACACCGACGCGGTCTCCAGGAGCTCTTTCGCCGGGACGCAGCCACGGTGCAAGCAGGTCCCGCCTACCTTGTCCTTTTCGACGACGGCAACGGACATTCCCGCGGACGCCGCGTACAGCGCCGCCGCATATCCGCCCGGGCCTCCACCGATCACGACGAGGTCGAACTCGCCGCCTGCCTGTTCACCGTCACTCCTCGCCGCGCCCTGATTGTCTTCGCTGCCGGGCACCCGACCACCTCCTCAGTGCCGTCGTCTGCCACTACGTACCGTAGTTGTCCCGAGAATGCCTCCCGGCGACGGCACTGTGCACATCGGGGAGCCGTGGCGAGCCACATCGGGGAGCCGTGGCGGTCGGAACGCTGTGCAGATCAGGGCCCTGGGCGCATCCGCGCCGGCAAGCAGGCCCGGCCGCGGGCCTCCGGAGGACAGCGTCGGTGGGCGTGGCCCGGCGGCCGGCCGTCGTCGGCCGGCCGCCGGGGCGCTCCTAGAGTCCGGCGGGAACGGCCGGCATCGCCGGCGGCGTATCACAGACAGTCAGGCCCGCGGTGCTGCTCGCGCTAACGGAGGCGTGCCCCCCGCCACCGGCGGCGCTCATGATCGCGCTCCCGGCGGGAAGCGGCGTCGACGG
>JAJZBS010000154.1 GCA_021851885.1 Actinomycetes bacterium
GCATCGCCCGCCTCCACGTGGAAGATCGACACCTCGTCGGCGCCACCGTCCGGCGGTGCCCACCGGAACGTGGCACCCCGGGCCCGCCAGGCGGCGGCACGATCATCAATTCCCATCACGGATCCCTCCAGTCTGTCTGCCGTCTGCGATCATGCGGCAGCTGGCAGGTCGCGGCCGGAACACGTTAGGCCGATGGGCCGTGGCTGCCCAAGGTGATCGTCAGCCCGAGGTGATCGCCGGCCGGGCCGGTCTGGAGACGCCGGGACACGTTCGTGATCCAGATCGCGTGTAGCCAGGTTCGCCAGGAAGGCGCTCCGGGTCAGCCCGGCCTACCTTGCTGCCCGATCAATCCTGACGCGCAGCCGCCCGTCCACCGGCACGGGGATCTTGGCCACCGTCCAGAGCGCGTTCAGATATCCCGCATGGCGGCCGGAGCGGGGCCAGCCTGGAGCATCACGCAGTGCCGTGGAGGTCGCCGATCAGGTCCGGCGACCCCCAGTACGGACGGTCGGCCGCTCGCCGAGCACTTCGGCGCGAGCATGAGTCCCCTCACGCGGTGGGGCTCCGAGGCCGGTCCACCGTCAGGCGAGCCACCGGCGTGATGCTCGGTATGCACGTCCTGTGCGCAACGACGAGACCGCACCGGGCCGTGGTCGCACAGGTGACGGCAGCGGACGAGATCTCTGAACCGTCGGCCCGCCGGTGCGCGTACCTGGGCCGCAAGAGAGAAGGCTCACCCGTTGGTCCATTGCTGCGCGAGCCGCTGGCAGATGGCTCGTTGCTGGGCGTCGTCGAGTCCGTGGGTGAGCATTCCTTCGATGGCGAAGGCGCCGATCTTGATCTCGGCGTCGATGCTGGCGCGGTCGACGCCGGCCTGTTGAAGTGCGGTGCGGAACAGGCTTTCGGTGATGAGGTGGAAGTGGGTGTGCCATTCGTCGATGGCCGGTGCCAGCGCCGCCCGGGTGTGGACCGTGCTTACGAGCCGGTTCATCTGTTGCAGCTGCCTGACCACCCAGCCGAGCTGGTCCTCCAGGGGGGCGCTCGCGACCTGCCGATAGTCGGTCAGGACGTCGCTCAGTACGGCGTTGAGCACGGCGAGCAGGACGTCGTCCTTGTCGGTGAAGTACCAGTAGATGGTGTTCCCGGCAACCCCGGCGGCCTTGGCCAGGGCTGCCATGGAGGTGGCTTCGTAGCCGTCCTCGATGAACAGGCGTCGGGCTTCGGCCAGGAGCTCCGCGCGCTTCTCCTCACGGCCCTGTTGGCGCTTGTTGGCGGGCACGGTGGCCACCTTACCGACGTCTTGAACATGGTCCAAGAGGGCTCTTGAGTGATGTTCAAGACCTTGCTACCGTTTGGCGATCAGCTCTTGAATGATATTCAACGACGTCTGGGAAGGACGGGGGATGACCGGCTACACGCGCGAGGACGTCACGTTCGACTCGCAGGGAACGGCATGCGCGGCGTGGCTCTACCGCCCGACCGGCGCGAAGAACCCGCCGGTCATCGTCATGGCACACGGGTTCGCAGCGATCCGGGCCCTTCGCCTGGATGCGTATGCCGCCCGGTTCGCTGACGCCGGCTACGCCGTGGTGGTGTTCGACTACCGGGGTTGGGGCGACAGTGCGGGTGAGCCCCGGCGGGTGCTCGACATCCGCGCCCAGCAGCTCGATTGGCGCGCTGGTGTCGCCTTTGCCCGCAGCATCGAGGGCGCCGACACGAGCCGGGTTGTGCTGTGGGGTTCGTCGTTCGGGGGCGGTCACGCACTGCACCTGGCTGCCGAAGACCACGCCGTAGCCGCAGTCATTGCGCAGGTGCCGCACGTCAGCGGCCCGGCGTCGGCGTTCTCCCGATCGCCGAGCCTCGTCGCGCGGCTGATCGCTGCTGGGGTACGGGACCAGATCGGTGCGATCGCCGGCCGCCAGCCCTATCGGGTTGCCGCGGTCGGCTACCCGGGCGACGTCGCAATGATGACGTCTCCCGACGCGGCGCCGATGGCTGCACGCCTGGCCGGCGACCGTTACGAGGAACTGCTCCCCGAGAACGACGTGGCGGCCCGGATCGCGCTGCGCGTGCCCTTCTACTCGCCCGACCGGCGGGTCCACAACATCACCGCGCCCACGTTGGTCCAGATCGCCGAGCGCGACAGCGTCACCCCGTATCACGTCGCGCTGAAGGCTGCCCGGCGGATCGCCACGGGCGAGATCCGCACTTATGACTGCCAGCACTTCGAGCCCTACCTCGAACCGCACTTCGACACGATCGTCGCCGACCAGATCGCCTTCCTCGGCACGCACGTCCCGACCGGCTCGCTTCCCGGCTGACCATGCCAACTTGATCAAACGAGTGCTGACTCGCCTCGGAGTTGCTGCATGGCCGACGGCACCAGCACGTCGCCCACCGCCCTGGCCGCTGGGGCATCCGCAGGAATCGGAGCGGACGTCGCCAGACGCCCGGCGCGTGCCGTCATTGCCCGATCCGGGAAACCAGCGGGACAACCTCGTTCCGGCGGCCAGACGCCCCGGTTGCCGGCTCCGGGCGCAGCCGGTCAGGTGTCCGGCAGCGACTGGCAGGCCCGCATAGTCACGCAGAACGACACAGACGGGGCCATGACCCCTGGCGCGGCCAGAGCCCTCCGGAAGAGCGCTCTGGCCGGCACTTCTGGTGCGATACACGAGTGGTGCTGCGTTGTCGCTATTCGAACTCCGACCAACTGCGGGAGCAGCTGGGCCAGCTGCTGATCGAGCTCGATCAGAGGTGACGCGACCGCTCCGGTCCGTTTGCCGGCGTCGGATGTGATGGCGTCTGCGCTATCATGCAGTCGTGACTGTTGTCGATCGATTCGCTCCTCGTACGACCGTAGCCGGCGGGCTCCTCACGAGCGCGCGGGTACGTGCCGGGCTCAGCCAGCGCGAGCTGGCGACGAGAGCGGGTGCCGCACAGTCGACGGTCGCCCGGATCGAATCGGGCCACGCCGATCCCGCGTTCTCGACCCTCGAACGGCTGCTCGCCGCAGCCGGCCTCGAGATGCGCATCCATCTGGAGCCGGCAGACGACCACGATGCTGTGCTCGACGCAATCGATCGGCTCCGCTCTCCCGAGGAGCGAGAGCGGGTCGCCACGGGCCACCGGCGCAACGTCGAGCGCTTCGCCGAAGGTGGGCGCCGAGCCGGGCTCCACGGCTGAGCCGCCGTCTCGTGACTGACGAAGCACCGGCGCT
The DNA here is from genome assembly GCA_021851885.1 of Actinomycetes bacterium. Taxonomy (GTDB): domain Bacteria; phylum Actinomycetota; class Acidimicrobiia; order Acidimicrobiales; family JAMCQF01; genus JAJZBS01. The sequence goes on from JAJZBS010000154.1 coordinate 3,218, forward strand.
GAACGCCGAGGCGATCATGGCCGTCCTCAACGCGCACGGTGTCGACTACGTGGTAATCGGTGCCTTCGCTGCACAGGCCTCAGGTGCACCGATCCCCCCGACGCTCGACATCGACTTCACGCCGTCGTCGAGCCCGGAGAACGTCCGGCGGATCGCCGACGCGCTGCGCGCGCTCGGGGCACGGCTTCGGGTAGCCGGCACCCCGGACGGCGTGCCGTTCGATCCCGCACCACAGCTCATCGTCCAGATGGCGATGCTGAACCTCACTTGCCGGTACGGCGACTTCGACCTCGCCTTCCATCCCAGCGGTACCGGCGGCTTCGAGGACCTGACGGTGCGCGCGACGACCGTCCTCATCGGTGACACGCAGGCTCGCGTCGCCGCCCTCGCCGACGTGATCCGCTCCAAGCGAGCAGCCGCGCGGCCGAAGGATCTCAGGGTGCTGCCGACCCTCGAACAGTACGCACGGTCGCGGGGCATCGAGCTGGGGGACACCACGCCGTCAACACCGCTGCTGGTCGTCCCGGTCAGAGCGAACGCCCCGCTGTCCAGACCCTGGATAATGACGGCGTGCGTGGCTGCGGGGTCCTGGTGAGTCGTGTCGACCACGTGACGTTCGAACGAGCCGAGATCCTCGAACGCGTCGTACATGGCAGTGATTGGTTCGGGATCGGTGAGGTCCCGGTCTCCTGTTCGCCTGGTCGCTCGGGCGAGGGCATCTGTCGAGCGGGTCGGAGGACGATGTAGTCGACACCAGCCGGCGGGTGGCCCGTAGCGTCGACGAAGCGTTCGAGGAACCACGGACCGATGATCCCGTCGACGACGACGTGGTAGCTGCCGGCCGAGTAGTGGGCAGTCGACGAGGCGATCGCTTCAATTGCCGTTGTGTTCTGTGTGTTGGCCTGGGGTTTCCACGGCGGGACGTAACCGGTGACGATCCAACCGGCGCATCCAGCTCCCCGAATCCTGGGCCGAGCGGCTCCGCGAGGAGATGGCCGCCGAGATCGAAGAGCGCCAGGCATCCGACGTCGCGCAGCGCGCCCTGCTCACCAGCCAGCTCGCCAAGGCCGAAAATGAACGCCGCAAGCTGCTCGATGCATACTACGGCGGGGCCATCGACGTGCCGACCTTGAAGACCGAGCAGACCCGGATCGGCTCGGCCATCGACGCCGCCCAGGACCGACTCGCCGATCTCGATGCCAACCTGGGCGAGCAGCAGGAGATCCTCGAGTTGGCCGCCTCGCTCGCCACCCGCTGCGGCGACGCCTACCACAAGGCCAACGACCGGACCCGCAAGCTGCTCAACGGCGCCGTGTTCGAACGCCTGGACGTGAAAGGCGGCCGGCTCTGCCATGAGCAGTACCGGCCGCCCTTCGACGGAGTCTTCACCGCGTCCGAGTTCGAACACGGAACACGAGTGGAGGTGCGTTGTCGCTATTCGAACTTGGGCCAGTTGCGGGATCGGCTCGTCCAGCTGCTCGACGTCACCCCCTCATGACCCGGCAAGCCCGAGGAACACAACGATGGCGCGGTCGAGGCGGACCATGTCCTCGCTGGACAACCGCCCGACCCGCACTCCGAGCTTGGACCGCCGAACGGTGGTGATCTTGTCGACCATGAGACTGCTGGCGTCGTGCAGTCCGTTCTGGGGGCTCGGTGTTATGGGCAGGCGGAAGAGCGGCGCCTCAGTGGGATCGGTGGTGAAGGCGCAGATGGTGACCGAGTCGGTTGCGTCGAAGCGGTCGTCCTGGATGACGACTGCTGGTCGGGGCTTGCCGGCATACCCCGACCCGGCTGCCGCGGTCCAGATCTCGCCGCGGGTCACTCCTCGTCAGCCGAGATGGCCTCGATGAACTCCTGGTCCCGGTCGGCCTGGGTCGATGACGCGACCAGCGCCGACTGCCGATGGGCCTCGGTGGCGAACTCAGGCGAACGGACATCGGGCACCCAGATCTGGACCGGGCGAAGCCCCTCGGCTCGTAGCCGAGCCCGGTGGGCGCGGACCCGGGCCTGTACGGATGCCGCCTCCGACTTTCCCGTCATGACCCTAGGTTACATGTAACGAGGCATGGCGACGACACCATCGCTGTACAGTTCGATTCCGGGCGATGTCGATTCGGTAGGGGTGACTTCGTAGTAGTGGTGGGAGTCGGCAACGGGCCGGCTCTACTCAGACCCTGATATTGCAGCCGGGCAGTTGGTCGGCCTGATCGAGCACCGATCCGGCCTCGCCGGCAGGGGTGAGAGGGCTGGGGGCCGGGCAACGATGCAGATGACGCCGTCGAGGGGCGCGGTGAGCGTTGCCAATGTTGATCCAAGATGATCCGGACATGGCTCCGCCGGCTCTCGGGCCATTCGACGCGGTGCTGACCGGTCGTCAGGCGAAGGTCGGCAACGCCCGCAGCTTGGCCAGAGCGGCGATGAACGCTTCGGCGAACCGGTAGGCGCGTGGGAGCCGCAGGTAAACCCGACGTGACGATCGCACCACGCGGGCCGCCACGTTGAAGAAGCTCGCCCGCAGCCGCTTGCCCCGACACGTGGCGAACGCCTCGGCGTGAAAGGCGGCCGGCTCTCCGGCGAGGAGTACCGGCCGCCCTTCGACGACATCGTCAACGTGTCCCAGTTCGAACACGGAACACGAGTGGAGGTGGCGGGAATCGAACCCGCGTCCTCCGGCTTCTCAATGGGTCTTCTCCGAGCGCAGCCGGTGGAGGATTGTCGGGGGCGACGCCTGCACCGGCATCGACGTCACCCCGTATCCGACGTAGATGTCCCTGGCGGCCCGTCGGCAGGACCGCTCAGGTGAGCCCTTCTAGATGTCGCCCGGACCCGGCCCGAAGGGCTGAGACCGGCCGGACGTCGCTGTTCTTAGGC
>JAJZBS010000155.1 GCA_021851885.1 Actinomycetes bacterium
TGGGCGACCCAGTTCAACGCCATGCTCGACGCCATCCGCGCCGTCAAAGCAGTCACCTAACCACCCGGCTGGACCGACGCCCGTGGCGGCCGCGTCGACGACAACCCAAAACCCACCCGAACCCTTGACCCCACGCGTGCCCCCTCACGGCCCGCCCCTGCCATCCGACCCCCTCTCGGCTACCAGCACCTATCCCCGTCATTTCAGCGCCCCCAGACCGACAAGCCCCGGCGGATCGGTGGATCCGGGTTTAGCCTTGTCGTAGTGGTCGTAGACGATGTAGCCGTCACGCACGATGATCCCGTCGTAGTCGGCGTCTACGGTCTTGGTGGCATCAGCGAATCCCCGACCGGGGGTCGCCCAGTAGCAGCTGAGACGGCGGTTGGTGGCTACCCACATCCACGCAGAGCGCCCCCTGACCCGCCAGCCGGTCTCGTCCATCACCAACACCTCCGAGGCGTTGGCGGCCTTGACCAGCTCGTGATGGACCGCTACCAGCTCATGGGACGCCGCCGACGCCGACGACGAGCAGATAGCGGCGCGAGTCACCCCGACCCCGAAGCGGGCCAACAAGGTGCTTGAGCAACCTGCGGTTGGCGTCGTGGGCGACGGGCCGGGCGCACAGGGAGTCGAGGCGGGCACGGCACTCCGCCGCAGCCGCCGCCCGCTCGGCGGGGGTGGCAAGCTCCCGGGCAGCCAGGGCGTCTTTGATGATCGCTTTGGCCGCCGCCGGGACCTTCGCGTCGGCGGCGGGCAGGTCGGCTTCCATCTGGTGGCAGCGGCGCAGAACGTGCGCCGTGCAGGACTGATGCGTCGCTTTGGTGTAGTGGTTGTAGACCACGTAGCCGTCTCGCACGAGCACGCCGGTGTAGTCGGCGTCGATCACCTCGCTGGCTTGGTCGAAGCCGCGCCCGGCGCCGATCCAACACAGGGTGATCTCGGCGTTGGCGGCCACCCACAACCAGTTGCCCTCCCCCCCGACCCGCCAGCCCGACTCGTCCATCACCAGCATCGGCGCCCTATTCGCCCGCACGACCAGGTCGTGGTGGACCGCCACCAGGTCGGTGCAAGCCGCACGCGCCGCCGAGCGGCAGATCGCCGCCCTGCTCACCGGCAGGCCAAGATGGCCCAGCACGTGGCCGACCCGGCCGAAGCTGAGCCCGAGGCCGTAGTGCAACCACGCACCGAAGGCCTTCGCGTTCGGCCCGATCTGCACCCCCGCCGCGCCGAGCGCGTCGGAGACCTGACCGGGATGACGTCCCTGCAGCCTGCGGGCGCACCCGACACAGTGGCCGATCGCCACGGTGAAACGGGTAGTGACCACCTTCGGGTCGGGCACCTCCACCTGCCACTGCTCCTCGTCACGGTCGTGGCGCACCTCGCCGCCGCAATCGGGGCAGGACTCCGGCAAGGCGGCGACCAGATCCCTATCCGGCGGCCCCGCAGGCACCGCCCGGTTCCCGTGACGGCCGTGAGCCTCGCCAGCCTTGCGGCCCGGCCTGCCCGGCCCGGCCTTCGGGTCGCCCTTGGAGAACGGGGCGCTCGGGCGCTTCTGGCGGCGACCGGCGTCCTCCAGCGCCTTCTCCACCTCGGCGATCCGGTCCTTCTGCCAGATCAACGCCCCGTCCTTGCGGGCGATCCCCGCCCGCAGGGTCTCCACCGTCTTCTCCAGACGCGCCACGACACCCTCCAGCTCGGCGACCCTCGCCTCCAAGTTGTCCGCTGACCCACGTGCCATCACACAGCCGATCGCTCCGCCCCGCCCACCACATACCTACCTCACAGCGCCAACCAAGTGGTGGATGCTCCACCCCAGCCGCCCCCCCCCGACCGGGTCGGGTGGCCGGGGGCATTGCAGCCCCCGGCTCCCACGGATCCCGGCGTGACAGTCTCCCGTCACCGGGCTCTTCTCATCAAGCCGCCGGCCAGTACCCGCGAACCCACTTCCACTGGGCGAGCAGCCGGGGCTGTCGATCGATCAGTCCCGTCCACCACCGCTGGAAGTTCTTGTGTGTCCGCAGCCGTCGATACTTCTTTCCAGCCCAACGCCTCAAGTAGGAGTTGAGACGGGCCAGAAGGGGATACAACTCCGACCGGTAGAATCGCCCGTAGTATTGCATCCACCCTCGCACAATGGGATTGAGCCATCGTGCGAGGTCACCCAAGAGGACGGTAGTGCGGTCAGGGATCCGCATGGCGCGGAGCTGATCGCTTTTCGCTCGGAGCGCCTGGGTGCTCATCGCTGGCAGAAACGAGCTGAAGTACCGCCCGGTTTTGCTTTGCGCTTTGCGTGCCCGGAACCCGAACCCCAGAAAGGTGAAGCCGGTGTGCTCGTGAGTCCCCCGGCGCTTGCCGTCTTTGCAGTAGACGATCCGCGTCTTGTCCGGGTGCAGCCGCAAACCCACCTCCTCCATCCGCAAGGCGAGCGCGTCCAGCACTTCTTCAGCTTGCGCCTTGGTCGCGCAATGCACGACCGCGTCATCCGCGTACCGCTCGAACGGGGCGCCCGGGAAGTTCCGGGCCATCCACCTGTCGAACGCGAAGTGCATGAACAGGTTGGCCAAGATCGGCGATACTGCCGATCCCTGCGGGGTTCCTCTCTCGCGCTCCACCAAGGTGCCGTCGGCTTGTTGTAGCGGTGCAGCCAACCACCGCTTAACATACAACAACACCCACGGACAGTCAGTGACCGCCTCGACCGCTTTGACCACCAGATCCCACGGCACTGTGTCGAAGAACTTCTGGACATCCAAATCGATCGCCCAGTCGTATCGCCAGCACCGCCCTCGGCACGCCTCGACTGCGTCCAGAGCTGACCTGCCCGGACGGTAGCCATAGGAGTCGGGATGGAACCTGTGTTCCGCCCTCACCTCCAGATGTGCGGCCACCACCGTTTGCGCCACCCTGTCAGCGATCGTGGGCACGCCGAGTAAACGAACCCCGCGGTCATGCGGCTTCGGTATCTCCACTGCCCGCACCGGCGGCGGGAAGTAACTGCCCGAGCTCATCCGATTCCAGATCTTGTACAAGTTGCCTCGCAGATCTTCCTCGAACGCTTTGATCGTCACTTCGTCCACTCCCGGTGCACCCTGGTTTGCTGCTACCTTCTTGTACGCCTCCCAAACCGACTGTTTAGAGATATCGAACGCTTTGCCTTGCGGCCCTGCCATGCTCCCTCTCTTCCTCCCAGCCCGACAGCTCTGGTTGATCGAGACAACATCAACTGATGAGCCGGCCCCTTCGCTCCACCGCCACCCCAGAAAGCAGCAGCTTCACAGCTATTACGAGCCGGTCCGCCGACGAACACCGCATCGGTACTCAATGCCTTCGGGCTCTGCCTCGGCACTCTCCCTCTTCCAGCCGGGGGGACCACAGGTCCAGTTGAACCGGCCGCCGTATCAGCGCTCGCCTTCTCATGTTCCGTGCAGGAGCCGCAGACCGAGCTCACGCCGCCTCTACGCCGGACACCACCTGGCCAGTAACACGGGCTCCCGCCAGGTTCATCCCGGAGCTGTTTAGGGACCCCGGTTTCGATGCCAACCAAAATTGACGACGCCTCAAACGGCGACACCCGGCAAGGCCAAGACCTCACCGAGCGTTTCTCTGGAACGTCTTCTCGGTCCCCACCTGACAGCCTCAAGAGCCGCCTTTTCCCTAACGCTCACCACGACGGTCTTCAGCCAACGCAGCTCAGGGTGGTTTGACGCCTGCCCCCGAAAGGCCGGCGCCAGAGGGCCAAACCTCTATCACCTGCACAGCACCGCTTCAGGATCATCCTCCTACATGACTCCTCCTTCTGCGTTCATGACGCACGTAAACAAGTACGCCGGTCTCGCCGCCGCCCACAACCTCAGATCTCCGGGCACTGCGCACCCAACCTGCACGCCCATGTCGCCGTCGCCTGCCCCAACCTCGCCCACGTCGAGTACTTCCACGACCACGTCCGGATCGAGCAGCTGCTCTTCGAGGCGCCCTCGAGGCAGGCGGCGGCGTCCTCGTCCCCGGGAGCGAGCCCGGTCACGGCCTGGTGCTGAAGGCGGCGGACGCAGCCGACTACCGCACCGCCTGACCACCGTTTCGGTAATTCAGTGGCGGGCGACCCGCGCGTCCAGTTGACTCGACTCGGGCCCGTCCTCGACGCCGAGCAGGAAAGGGGGACGCCTTGCACTTCTCCCGCACGACCGCCGGCTCCCTCGCCGGCGCGCTCCAGCCCTAGCGCTGCCCTAGGAGGCTGGTGTCTTTCGCGGGGTGAGTGAGCGACCTCTCAGACTCGCGATCTCCCGGGCGAGCTGGGATGATCACACTCATGGTATTCGCGGGCAGTCACCGATGACTCTCGGCGTGGCGGACCGCCAGGGCAACCTGCTCGATGACATGAGCGGGTACTGCGAGAAGGCGCTCGCTGCGGACTCGATCTACGCGTTCTTGCATCGCGAGCGGGACCGGCTCTTTCCCGACGGTGACTTCGCCGACCTCTACGAGGACACCGGACGCTGCTCGGTCCCGCCCTCGGTCGTCGCTTCGGTGATGGTGCTCCAGCGCCTCGCTGGACTGTCGGACCGCGAAGCCACAGAGCGCTACAGCTTCGACGCCCGCTGGCGCTACGCGTGCGGGGTCGGCAGCTACGACACCGGCGGGTGGGCGAGCTTCTCCCACACGGTGCTGGTCGAGATGCGGATGCGCCTGCGGGGCTCTGAGCGCCCGGACCGGGTCTTCGAGGCCGCTCTCGACGCCGCGAAGGCGGCTGGCCTCGTCGGAAAGAAGCGTGTCGTTGACTCGACGCCGCTTCTCGACGCGGTCGCGACGATGGACACGATCACCCTCATCCGTTCGGCGATCCGCGGTCTTCTTCGCGCCGCTGACGATGAGCTGCGCACGGAGCTCCAGGCGGTGCTGTCGAGCGGGGACGACTACGCGAGCCACGCCAAGCCGCCGGTCGACTGGGACGACAAGCAGGCGCGAGCAGAGCTCGTCGACAGCCGAGCGAAGGACGGCTTCGCGCTCGTGTTGGAACTGTCGGGGCGCGAGCTCAGCGAAGCGGTCCTCCAGGCGGCGGTGCTGCTTTCGACCGTGCTCGGCCAGGATCTCGAGGAGACCGAGGACGGGAGGTTCGCGATCGCCCGCCGCGTCGCGAAGGACCGGGTCATCTCGACGGTGGATCCCGAGACCCGCCACGGCCACAAGAGCTCAGCCCACGGCTTCGATGGCTACAAGGGTCACGTGGCGGTCGACCCCGACTCCGAGATCATCACCGCGACCACCGTCACCCCGGGCAACGCCGGCGACGCGAGCGTGGCGGCGGACCTGATCGCCGATCTCCTCGGTGAGGCTGAGCACGGTGAGGCTGAGCCGTGCGGAGACGAGCGAGAGGCCGGGGACATCGCCGAGAACGCTGAGCGCGACAGCACCGACGCCGCCGAGGGCCCGAGCGCCGATCTCCTCGGTGAGGCCGGTGACGACGCGGTCGATGACGACGATGCCGGTGAGAACACGGCGACGGTCTACGGCGACAACGCCTACGGCAGCGGCGCGTTCCAGCAGCTCCTCGAAGAGGAAGGCATCGAGTCACGCGCGAAGACCCAGGACCCGGTCGCGAAGAGCGGGCTGTTCACAAAGGACCGCTTCTCGATCGACCTCGACCACGACGCCGTCACCTGCCCGGCAGGCGTCACCGTCGAGATCCGCCGCCACGCGGATGGGAGCGGGACCGCCGCCTTCGCCGATCACTGCGCGAGCTGCCCGCTGCGCGAGCAGTGCACCACGGCTGCGGGGGGCCGCACGGTCTCGATCGGAGTGAACGAGGATGTCCTGTCCCGGGCGCGTGCTCGCCAGAAGGACCCGGGCTGGATGCAGGACTACCGGAGGACGCGCCCGAAGGTCGAGCGCAAGATCGCCCACCTCGTCCGCAGGAAGCACGGCGGCAGACGCGCCCGCGTGCGCGGTCGAGAACGCGTCGGCCAGGACTTCACGTTCCTCGCCGCTGCGGTCAACCTCGCGCGCCTCGCGACGCTCGGAACCCGCTCGAACGCCACCGGGTGGTCCTGCAGGATGGCCTGACGAGGGTCATTCCCGGCGTTTCTCGGCC
>JAJZBS010000156.1 GCA_021851885.1 Actinomycetes bacterium
CCCACCGGCTCGGGATCAGCGTGCGCACCGTCGAGGGGCACCTCAACCACATCTTCGACAAGACCGGCGCCAGCTCACGCACCGAGCTGTTCCGTCTCGCGCTCGAGCGCGGCCTCGTTCCCCGGCGCGAGCAACGGCCCGGGAGCGGCGCGGGTGACACTGCGGCGCAGCCGCATGGCACGGAGGCCGCCGCCGGGTGACCGGGGACGAGCGCGTCGACAGAGGGGATCGGGCCACCAGGGGGGCGTCAGTGACCGGAGAAGGTCCGGCGACGGGAGACGACGGCGCGGTCGGGGGCCAGGGCCCCGCCGGCGTCCCTTCCGCTGCAGGTCGCGACGTCCGCTTCTGGGCCGACGTCCGCTTCTGGCTGATCGCCGCCCTTGTCGTCGCCCTCTACTTCGGGCGCATCCTCATCACCATTGCGATCGAAGGGAGCTGGACGCCCTCCCAGCCGGAGTTCACGACGGTTGGCCTGTTCATGGTGCCCGTGTTGCTCGCCGCCTTCAACTTCGGCACTGCCGGCGGGTTGGCGATGGCCACCTGGGTCGCCATCCTGTCCTTGCCGCGCATCGCGTCGTTCTCGGGGATGGAGAACTACTTGCCGGCCTGGGTCGGCGCGGTCGAGCTTGTCATCCTTGCCGTCCTCGGTGGCATCGTCGGGCAGCGGGTGACCGCCGAGCGCCACGCCCGCAACGAAGCCGAGGAGGCGGAAGTGGCACACCTCGCGGCGGAGGCGCGCTACCGCGGGCTTTTCGAGTCCAACCGCGCCCCGATCCTGCTTGTCGATCCCGCGGGCACCGTCGTCGAGGCGAATGCCGCCGCATCCGATGCCTTCGGGACGGGCGCACCGGTTCCCGCCGGGATGACTCTCGGCGAGCTCGTCCAAGGTGGGAGCAGCCCCACGGCGGTCCCTGCGCGCGTGCGCGTCGAGCGGGACGGCGAAGAGGTCTTCTACCGCACCGGCGTGACCGCCCTCGCCGGGCCCGACGGCGAACCGCTCGTCCAGGTCGTCTTCGACAACGTCACAGACGAGACGCGCCGCCACGAGCGGGTCGAGGCCTACGCGGTCAACGTGCTCCACGGCCAGGAGGAGGAACGGCGCCACATCGCCCAGGAGTTGCACGACGGCCCGCTGCAGAGCCTTGTCCACCTCTGCCGCCAGATCGACCAGGTGACCAAGGCGGGCGGTCTGGCGGGCGCGACTGCCGCCGCACTCGGTGAGTGCCGGACCATGTCCGAAGCCATCGTCACGGAGCTGCGCGCGATCTCCCGGGGCCTTCGCCCTTCCATCCTCGACGACCTCGGCCTCGCCGCCTCCCTCGGCCGCCTTGCCTCCGAGCTCGAGGTGCGGACCGGCGTCGAGACGACGTTCGACGTTCTCGGAGCCGGCACGCGAATCGCCGCCGACGCCGAGCTTGCCGTGTTCCGCATCGCCCAGGAGGCGCTGACGAACGTCGAACGCCATGCCGGCGCCCGCCACGTCCGCGTCGACCTGCGCCTCGACGCCCGCCGCGCCTACCTGAAAGTCGCCGACGACGGCTGCGGATTCGACGTCGGCGCCGCCTTGGGGGGCACCGCCCCTATGGCGGCGTCAGGCCTCGGGTTGACCGGCATGGTCGAACGCGCCCGCCTGGCGGGGGGCCAGCTCGACGTCACGAGCAGGCCGGGCGGCGGGACGGTCGTGACCCTCGATCTGTCGTCGGGCAGGGCCGAATCGGGACGGGACGGCACGACGGGCTTGCCGGGTGACGGTGCAGGGGGCGCGCACCGTCACCAGGGCGACGGCGGCGCGAGCCCGGGCTCAGGGCGCACGTCGGCGGCGGCTTCTGACCCGGTGAGCAGCGTCGTCGGGCCGTTTGGGGACGCCAGTGCGCCGCAAGGCGCATAGGTGGAACCACCCATCAACCGGTAGGTGCGTTTGCCCTGGTCCCGCCGTTCGGCGTGTGGTTACATAGACGCGTCCACCGCGACCTGGCGGATGTGGTGGACGGTTGCGGGCAGGGACGACACGACAGGGGGGGTGCGGATGAGGAGAGGGCGAATGTGGGGTCGGGCCCGCACGGCTTGGCGTCGTCTGACCTCGACCGCCGAGCAAGGGTGGACCCTGGTCGAGATGCTCGTGGTCCTGCTCGTCTTCTCGCTGGTCTTGGCGGCAGTCGCCGTCACGATGAACGAGACGCTTGCCGTGACGTCCCAGGCGGTCGGGGCCGTGACGGGCACCACCTCGGCTAACACCGCGGCAAACGCACTGGTCGAGCTCCTCGACGGCGCGGTCTATCCCGACCAGGCCCTGCCGGCGACCAGCTGGGCTGTGGGGGTCCAGAACGAGGTGACGACGGTCGCGGGCAAGACCGTGACCATGTTCAGCTCGCCCATCCTGGTCGCCTGTCCCGACGTCATGCTCTTCCTCGCCTACCCGCCGCATGACCAGAATGTGAGCGTTCCCCCGGTGTGGGTCTTCGCATTCCTCACGCCCCCCACACCGACGAATAATGCCGAGACCTACAGCGACATCTGGGACTTTTCCATCGTCACGTTCAATCCAGGCGGGGGCGGGGGGCAAGCTCTTTACAGGAACTACAGCGGGTGCGGCGCACCGGGCCATGGCTGGCCGACCTACGAGGGCAATCCCGCGACTCCGGGGGACTTCGTGGCCGGGAACGTCCCGACGACGAACGTCGACACCACGACGTCGTTCAATATCGACTTGAACCAGGTCACATCCAGCGTTGGAGGTGGATCGGGCGTATGCAATTACACGCTCTTGCCCGGAGCCATTCCCGATAAGGCGTGGGGCTACAACCGCCCGGGCTCTTCCCCGGGCCTCACCGATGGCCAGTGCCCGGGGGACGGCTGGCAAGGACCCCCATCGGCCTTCGGCTACGTCGACGGCTATTCCGGTCAGGTCTGCTCGATGGTCACTGGCTCGCAGGCCTCGGCATGCCCGGAGCCGTCGACAAGTGGCCAAGGCGGCACGCAAATGTGGCCGTCGAGCATCGTGGCCGTGCGCGTCTACATCTCCGGAGGAGCAGCCGGGACCCTGAACGTCACGACGACCGCCTACCAGACGGAGCTCGCGGCCGTTGTCGACAACCCGGGCAACTGCATGCCCTACGGTGCACCGTCGAACAAGGTTTCCTGCAGCAATGGCAGCTGATGATCACGAGCACAGGTGGAGTAGCACGATGAGAAGACGACATCGCCTGGCACGCAGTGCCGAGAGGGCCCTGAGGTCCGACGAGGCCAGCGCGGCGTCCGCGACGCCGACGGGGGACGAGGTGCCGGCCCGCCTCAAGCGGCCGCAGACGATGCGGATCTGGGGTTTGCGCGCGGATCGCGCCCCGGGCCAGGCGATGATCATCGTGGTCATCGTCGCCCTCCTGCTGCTCACCCTTCCACTGGTGCTCTACGCGGCCAACTCCGGTTCGCAGCCGGTCGTCACCAACAACGTCAACACCCGTCTCGCCATGGCTGCCGCGCGCTCGGGTCTCGCCGACTACCAGAACCAGCTCAACCAGAACACCAACTTCGCCTCGTACAACAACAACACAAACGTCGGTCCCGGCTATGCGGGTGGCCCGGCGATCTTCAACTACCCGTACCCCACGTCGCCGGAGCTGGGCCCGGGACCCGGGCAGAGCAGCCTCCCCCTGACGCCGTCGTGCGCGGGTGCCTACGAGCAAGACGCGACAGGGCCGGGCGGGTCGGGCTACACCGATCCTGCCACCGGCAAGCACTACGCCTACCGGATCATCGACTGGCAGCCGGTCAAAGACACGACCTCTCCCTCTTGCGAGCACTACTCGATCTCGGTCGACGGCAGTAACCTCACCCCGTCCAACACGGCGACGTCGGCAAGCGTCACGGTGACCGTGACGGGTGAGGCGGGCATTCCTCCGACCTCGAAGACCAGTGCGGCCACGTCGACCGAGTCGTACCAGGCGATCAGCGAGACCCTCACAGCGCCATCGCACAACTACGCCTTCAGCTCGAACTACAACGCTTCGAACCCGGACGGCTCTGCCTTCGAGATGGACGTCAACAACGTCCTCATCCCCATCGTCCAGTACTTCGACCCGAGCCTCATGGGCATGCTGGGCCAACTCGGCGGGATCCAGAACCTCGTCAACCTGCTCTGCGTCCGCTACGCCGGCGAGCCTTTCTTCATCAACAACATCCCCATCCTCGGTACCATCAAAGGCCCGTTCCCGGGCTGCCCGGTCCAGACGTGGGAGGCCGGTTGGTCGTGGAGCGGCATCGTCACATCGCCCGACTGGTCGCAACAGCAGGACGTCGTCACCGGGAACATCAAGTCGAACGACGGCATCTACTACTGCGGGTTCCCGCCACAACACCTGGTCAACTGGATCCAGCTGGGGATCCAGTTGTTCACGGGGAGCTGGGGGCAGATAGCGATCGACGCGCTCTTATTGGCCACGTTTGACCTTGCTACCAACAACCTGTCCCCGGTGTCTCCGGTGTTCAACGGCAACGTGACGGCCGGAGTGGCCACGACGGGCGGGGGCTACGGCCAATCGGAAGGCGTGATCCCCGGGCTTCCGCAAGGGGCACTGTCGAGCATTCTGGCGACTGCCTCCGGGTGGCCGTCATGCCCGTCGACCCCGGCGCAGATGCCGGCGGGACAGCCGACCCTCAACAGTTCGCTGCTACCCCTCCCGCAGCCCAACCCCAACCTTGAGGGCATCGCGGCCGGGGCGCAGAAGTCCGTTATACCGGGCTCGTCGCCGCCCCAGTCTGCCTACGGCTGCGTCTACGTGGGCCCCACCGTCATGGTCTTGAACAACGACGGCACGATGACGGTGTGGAACCCCGACACGGTGGGATCGAACAGCACCTTATTGGACGGCTGTCCGTCGAGCGGGGGAACGGCGAAGATACCAAGTGACGGGGTGGTCTACGACGCCAACGTCACGCAAGGGGGCTGCCAGAGCTTCCCGAACCCCCCGTTCAGCGCGCTGAACTACGGCTACGGGACCAACCAGTCGACGCCGCTCCAGAGCTTCCCCTGGCCGCCGGTCCAGCTCCAGGGCTCCCCCGGCTTCGTCGGCATGAACCACGCATGCACCGACGGCGACATCATTGTCCAAGGGACCCTCCAGGGCCAGCTCACCATTGCGGCCCAGGACAACGTCGTCATCACGAACAGCATCTACTACGCGGGTCCGGGATGCCCCGGGGCAGGCAGTCCGCAGGCACCGACGGGCACCTGCCAGACGATGCTGGGCCTCACCGCCCAAGGCGACGTCGAGATCAACCACCCGCAGAACCAGGGCTACAACGGCGCCCAGGCCGTCCTCACCGAGCTCTCGGGCTACTGCAACGTCATCCTCGGCATCCTCGGCATCCTGTCGTTCATCGGGATCGGCCTTCCCTTCGCGGCCTTCTTCGCTGTCGTCTGCGGGCTTCTCATCCCCGTCGCCCAGCAGTACCTGTTGGAGACGGTGGGGGCGAATGCCAACGACTGCCCGAACTCCGGGTTCAACAGCTGCTCGACGTACAGCAACGACGACGACACCTCCAACCCGAACGTGCTCTACCCCGACAACAGCGAGCCGATCTTTGCCTTCATAGACCATCCATTGGATCTGCTGAACGACCTTGTCGACGGCACGGTCGACGTCTTCTCCTGCGGGGAGTGCACGGTGGTCTGGAATGGCTGCGCCAGCTGGTGGGGCCACGGCTGGTGCTGGAGTATCACGGTCTGGTGCGAATGCTGGACGGATGTAACCGGCGAGTCGGACAACCCCCAGATGGACGGTGGCACATTCAACTTGGGGTCTCTGTGGGGGCCCGACGGCGACAACGATGAAGTGTGCATCCCGAACCCCTTCGCCAACTTCTCGGGAGCGCTCGACGCGATATGGGACTGGGTCTGGAACGGCTCGCAGTGCGGGGGTCCAGGTGATCCAAACTGGCTCTTGGACAGAGCTGTCGACTCGTTAAGTCCGGACACGAACTTCCCGGCCTTCTACGGGCTATCGGGCCAACAAGCCGTCGTCAACGCCGACATCTTGACCGTCGGCGCCCAGAACC
>JAJZBS010000157.1 GCA_021851885.1 Actinomycetes bacterium
CGTGCTGGAGCGGGTCATGCGCGAGATGAACCGCCGGACCGACGTCGGAGTGCGGTGGTCGATCCCAGGCGTGCGAGCGGTCCTCATGGTCAAGCTCCATCGCAAGTACGCTCACGGCCAGTGGTCACCGACCCCGGTGACCGAACAGCGAAGACAGGTTCGGTTCAACCTCGTGGCCTGAGGCCGATGTCAACACTTCGCCTCGCTACCGAATATTCGTCAAGCTCCGTATCGTGATCATCGCTGCGCAATTTCGGCGAGCTGGCCCGCGGTCGGTCACGCGCCAGGAAATCTGCGTCATCCGCCTGGCGTCGGATGACGTCGCGGCGTAGGTGCGAAAGTCGAGCGATACGACGAGCGCCCTCATTTCGTGATTCGCACCCCAACCGGGGCCGGTGGGGGCACCGCGTTGCTATAAACGAACGTTGTGGCCTTATAGGCCCCCGCTGGAAGTGCCGGACCGGGGCATGCCGACAGGGTTTGGTTGCTTTCCGCTTGCCCGCCGCACGACAAGGTTGTGGTCAGTATAGTAACGCCGTAGCTCGATTGACCAGTCGGAATTGTCAGGCTGGCGAGGCAGGTTAACCATCTTGGACTCGGCTGATAGGTCCTGCTCATAAGAAGGACCTGAAAGATTCCGCATCCCGGGACTTTGATAGCGTGCCCAGAGTCGTTTTGGACCGTCACTTCGCCGTGAAGCCGTGCACCCGCCTTGACTGTAGTCGACAAGAGGGAAAGCGTTGTCGTGACGGAAGACGTACTGCGCGGAGCAGTCCCAGCCGCCCTTGCCTGCGACTGCCCATCGTGCGACGAAGCAAGTGCGCTCCCTCCTGAATTGCATCCGGCCGTGAGGAGCAGGACCCCTGCAGTCATGGCGATGGCAAGGATTCTCGTCGTGAGAATTCGATGCCTCCGACGGGTAGATGACTTACTTGGTTGACCCTCGTCGGGCCCGAGGCCATCACCTCTGTTGGCCAGCATCAAGGCCTCCTTCCACCTGTCTCCTAATACGATCTGCATCGCAATGACCAGTTGCCCTCGTCGAGCTATGGATTGGAGACTGAGTTCACAATGACCGTATTTCCATAATACACACTATATAGGTAGAGGAGATTATCGATGTCCACTCCCCAGGTGAGATTGTTGTATGAGTCAGTTCCGACGTTAGTGCCTGTAACCAAAGGCCCGTATACCGACTTGTCCGCCAGGATGTGATGGTTTGCGCCTGACTTCGCGATAGGGATCGGCTTCGGAATCAGACCACATCCGCGGGTTTCCACGACCCGTGGAGGAACATCGAACCATGACCGATCCAGAGCGTGGAACCGACCGAGCCGGGAGGCGAGCCAAGCGGTTCTTGACCCCCCTGCAGAAGTACGAGATCTTCCTCCAGCTGGTCCGCCAGGAGGTGACGATGGCCGAGGCGGCCGAGCGCTGGGGGGTGGACCGCGGGGTCATCATGAGGATCCGCACCGTCGCCAAGGAGGGGGCGCTCGAGGCGTTGGCGAACGCCCGGCCCGGGGCCAAGTCCAAGGCCCGCGACTACGAGATCGAGGCCGCCCGGTCAGATGCGCTCCGCCTGGGCGAGGCGCTCAAGGAGATGGCAGTCAAGCTCATGGTGGTCGAGGGAAAAGGACGCTGGGGCTGAGTGGCCAAGTCCCGCTCCGAGTCGACGCGGCCACCAAGGAGTCCCTCTTGGAGCTGCTCCACGCCGCCACCGACGCCGGCTGGAGCTTCGCCGGTGCGTGCCGGGAGCTCGAGCTCAAAGAGATGCCGGCCTACCGGTGGCTGGAGCGCCGGGCGGCCGGTGAGCTCGACGACCGGGCGCCGGGCGGCCGCCCGCTCCACGGCCTGCTCGACAGCGAGGTGGCCGAGATCGTCGCCCTGTACCACGAGTGGGGCGAGGTGGATCGCTCGCACCGCAAGCTCGCCCACCGGGGCTCCTACCTCGGCCGTGTCTGGGTGTCGCCGTCGTCCGTGCTGCGCGTCCTGGCTGCTCAAGGCCTGCATTTCAACCCGCCGCCACGGCCGGGGGCCTCGGTGCGAAAGCCCTTCCCCGAGTGGGTGGAGTACAGACCTAACCAGATCTGGATCTACGACACGACGCACTTCCCCCGGGCCAAATCCGCCCTCACCGTGGTCGAGGACCTCGTCAGCCGCAAGTGGATCGCCGACATCCTCTCCTCGGAGGAGACCTCCACGCAGGTCGAGATCGTCTTCACCGATGCGCTGGCTGCCGAGGGGCTGCTGGCACTGGTCGAAGAAGGGGCCGACACCCCCGTCGACCCGACGGTCGACGACGAGCGTCGGCCGATCCTCCTCGCCGTCTCGGACATTCAAGATGAGTCCGTCCCCAGATGACGTCGGGCTCGACCCGTGAGTTCATGGCGTTGTGCGCAATCGCCCAGCACTTCGGCCGGCCGGGCACCCCGACCGACCAGGCGTGGATCGAGAGCTTCAACGGCCACCTGAAGGCCGAGTACCCACACCTCGAGCGCATCACCGATACCGCAGTGCTCAGAGCCGAGCTCGATGTCATCCGCCCCCAGTGGGATGGGGTGCGCCTCCATGCCGGCATCGGCTACGTGACACCGGACGACGAGCACGAGGGAAGGGGCCCGGCCATCCGCAAGGCCCGGGAGGCCGGCCTCGAATCAGCACGACTGCGGCGGATCACCTACCATCGCAACCGGCACCAGCAGCAACCCGACCGGGGACCCGACGATGTCGGTTTGATCGAAACGGCATCTCTATCGCGAAGTCAGAAACGCGTCAGCGCTGCGGTCCGGAACTCCCCGAAATCGCCCGTCCGGGTGGCGCCCTTGGGGGCCAGGCGGTCGGCGATTCTGGCGTTTGGGTGCGCGAGAGGTGCCTGCGAAGGCACGTGCGCGGCGGCCAGACCCATCGCCAGGTCCGCGATCACGCCGGACGTCTCGACCGCCAGGTGCCACACCTGAACCCGCAGATTTCCATCGCAGGCCCCGAACGAACCCTCCCGCCGGAGATACACGGCGTCGCTAACCGTGGTCATGTCATGCCATTGCCATCTTGCGATCGCACCGGCTCAGCTGGCCCGGGAGCGCTCCAGGTAGTCGTGCACGGCACGGCGGATCACCTCGGCCTCGGCAACTTGTTCCGCCTGGGCTCGGGCCCGGAGCTGGTCCCGTAGATCGGGCGGGAACCGGACCGAGATGTTCCCAGCCGGCGCCGAACCGAGGAGGGGACGGCCACCAGGCCGGCGGACAAGGCGTTCGGTGTCCAGGCCGACCTCCGCCTGCTCCGCTGCCTTCTCGACCAACTCGTCAGTAATCGATCGGCCGCCGATCGTGAGCGGTGGTCGCTTGGTGGTCATGGTCGGGACCTCCGTTCTCCGGGCCACAGATGTGCGTACTTCGCTCGCATGGACATGGCGTGAACGACGACCACCGTCCCCTCGTCGGCCACCAGGGCCGCCAGCTCCAGTCGATTGCCGGCGCGGTCCGGACCGAGGATCAAGGTCATCGGAGTGTCTTCGCCCAGTGCATCAGGGTCGTCTCCCACGTAGCCGGGGTGGGCCAGAGCGTGTCGCATGTCGTCGTCGCTGATCCCATGGCGTCGAGCGGTCGGCTCGATCCACAGGTCGGGTTCCGACGCCAGAGTATTGTACCGCGAAACTCTTACGAGCCTCCGGGTCCCTCACGAGAGGGCACGACCCGGTACAAGTCGGGCTCCGCCCGCCCGAGGTGGAGGTACGGAGGACGGCGAGCCGGGCGGGTCATCCGCAACATGGTCTTGGCCACCGTCTCCCGGGGCCAAGAGGTCCCGCTGGCGACCAGCGCGGCGTAGACCAGCTCCACGGAGAAGACTCGCTCTCCCCCACCGGCAAATGGGCCGGAGCGATCGGGTCACGTCTGATCGAGATCGGCGAGCAGCTGGCTGAGCTGCTCGTGCAGCTGGCCGGGGTTCGAATAACGACAACGCAGCTCCTGGCGCGCGAAGTTAAGAGGTCCGGCAGAGATTCTTCTGGCTCCTGCCTTTGCTCCTGCTCCGCTCGGTATGATCAGCGTGGCCGTGACTGGCGCTGAGGTGGAGCACCACTGGGGAGCGGCCCCTGCGACCCAGCAGGAAGCGACGAGCCGGGCGCCTGGGCGATCTCACGCATCGACCCGAGGAGGCTCATTGTCGCAGGTAACCACCCAACTGATGGACGGCACCGCCGTCTCGAAACAACTGTTGGCCGACGTCGCCCGCCGGTCCCGGCGGTTCTTGGAGCAGGCGGGCCGGCGCCCGTGTCTGGCGGCGGTGCTGATCGGGGACGGTCCGGCGTCGGTCACCTACGTCAAGATGAAGCGCGACCGATGTGAGAAGACCGGCATCGACTCGCGCCTCGTAGAGCTTCCGGCCGCCACGTCGACCTCTGAGGCCGTCTCCGCAGTCCAGGGCCTGTCGGACGATCTCGGCGTGGACGGCATCTTGGTGCAGCATCCCGCCCCTCCTCAGGTGGACGAGCGGGCGGTGTTCGAGGCCATCGCACCAGCCAAGGACGTGGACGGCGTCACGATGCACTCCTTCGCCGTGATGGCCTTCGGTCTGCCCGGACTGCTGTCTTGCACTCCTGGTGGGATCATCCGGCTCCTCGACGCTTACGAGGTGAACCTCGCCGGCAAGCACGCCGTGGTCGTAGGGCGCAGCCCCATCTTGGGCAAGCCCGTCGGAATGCTGCTACTCACCCGGGACGCGACGGTCACCTACTGCCATTCGCACACCCGCGGCCTGTCCGAGATCGTGGCGAGCGCCGACATCGTGGTGGCAGCCGTCGGCAAGCCCGAGTTCGTCCGGGGAGACTGGCTCAAACCAGGCGCGGTCGTCGTCGACGCCGGTTACAACGACGGCAACGTCGGCGACGTGGCCTTCGACGAAGCACTCGGAAAGGCCAGCCTTCTCACCCCCGTGCCAGGCGGCGTCGGCCCCATGACCATCGCCGTCCTGCTCGATCAGACCGTCACTGCCGCCGAGCGGGGTGCAGGTCTACTGCTGGGGGCGGACGCCACGTAATTGGCGCCCCCCGTCGGGGAGGGTGCCGCTCCTGGCGGTAGCGTTGGTCATGGCCGATTCGGGATTCGAGGTTGTCGCCGAGATCGAGCCTGCCACCAGGCCTGATCTGACTCGGGTCCGCCACCAAGTCGGCGTGTTGGCCCCTATCGCCGACCGCTTCTTGATTCCCGACAACCATCTGGGACGGGCCACCGTCTCCAGCGTTGCGGTCGCCCACGAGGTCACCGGCATGGGCGTCAAGGCCATCGCCTGCCTCAACAGCCGGGATCGCAACCGGCTGGGGTTTCGCCGTGACCTTCTTACCGCCGCCGCGTATGGGGTGGACCGGTTCCTGTGCGTCTACGGCGACCAGCCCGCCTCAGGAAGTCGGTCCAGCGATCTCAACGTGGCAGGGATGCTCGACGAGGTACGGGAGTTCGGAGGGTCGGAGACCTTCGCCGGTCACGGCCCGTTCTCGGTCGGCGTGACGACCCGTCTCTCAGCCCTGCCCACCTGGAAGCACCAAGCGGACTTCCTCTTCGTCCAGGCCTCGTTCGACCTCGAAGCGCTGCTGCGATGGCGGGACTTGCTGCGCTTCGACGGCCCGGTGTTCGCCGGTGTCCTCGTCGTGGCCAGCGTCGGCATGGCCAAGACGCTCCGCGACGCGACCAACCAGATCGACCTCCCGGCCAGCCTCCTGGAGCGGCTCGAAACCGACCCGGACGCAGGCGTTGATGTGGCCTGCTCGCTCATGGACGACGTCAAGGCCAGCGGCGCCTTCGACGGCGTACACCTCGTTCCCGTCGGACGATACCGAACGGTGGCTTCCTGCTTGGAGAACCGCGGCTGGAGCGGCCGGCGCTAGAGCTGGCCGGTGAATACCCGGTCGAAAGCGCCGTCGGCGACCAGGAGGTGCAGGGAGTCCCCGACAACAGCCAGGCCAGCCCAGTCGGAAGACGAGACTGGGCGATCGCAACCATCGCCGAGTTCTGGTCGAGCCCCACGACCTAACCCGAACTTACGTGCCCGGACCCC
>JAJZBS010000025.1 GCA_021851885.1 Actinomycetes bacterium
GGGAAGGCCATCAGGCCGGCGGGAAGGCCATCAGGCCGGCGGGAAGGCCATCAGGCCGGCGGCCCGTCTGTGTGCGCCAGCCCGGTGGGCACGCTGCCCCCCGGCTTGGCGGCCGCCGAAGCGGCGCCGAGCGACGCCCCTTCGCCGTGTGCGCCCCCCGGCGTCCGGCGCCACGAGCCCGACCGGCCGCCGCTCTTCTCCCACAGCGTCAGATCGGCGATCTGCAGGGTGCGGTCGGACGACTTGCACATGTCGTAGACGGTGAGTGCCGCCACGGCGCAGGCGGTCATCGCCTCCATCTCGACTCCGGTGCGATCGACCGCCTCCGCCTCCGCCTCGACCTCGACGTGGTCGTCTCCGATGGTGAAGTTGATCTGCACGGAGCCGAGGAGGAGTGGGTGGCACATCGGGATGAGGTCTGAGGTCCGCTTTGCAGCTTGGATCCCGGCTATCCGCGCCGTGCCGAGCACGTCCCCCTTGGTGATGGCGTTGTTGGCGACCTTGGCCGTCGTCTCGGGGAGCATCAGGACCCGGCAGCGAGCCTGGGCCCGGCGGTGCGTCTGCTCCTTCGGCGCAACGTCGCCCATGCGGGCCCCTCCCAGCGGATCGAGGCGGGTGAGGCTTCGCTCCGGAACGGGCATGGGGGCAAGTCTATTCCTCCGGCACGACCTCGTTGTTGCGAGGCCATGGACAAAGGCCCGGCGTTACCGCCGCAGAACGGCCTGGGTTTGGCCTCCTGAGCCTCGACGCGTCGCTCGCCGATCCGGGCAAGGGGTCGACCTGAGCCGGGGTGCTGGACGGCTATGATCAGCACTCTAAGCACCTGAGTGCCAGTCTGGAGCGTACGGCGCTTGGGAAGCCACGAGGAGCCGCCCTGATGCCAACCTACGAGTACGCGTGCCGGAACTGTGGCAAGCACCTCGAGGTCGTCCAGTCCTTCTCGGACGACCCGCTGGACGAGTGCCCGGCATGCGCGGGCCCACTGCGCAAGGTCTACGGCCAGATCGGGATCGTGTTCAAGGGCAACGGCTTCTACAAGACCGACAGCCGCACGACGGCGACCGCTGCGACCGCGGCGACGGCGGCGAAGAGCGCGGACGCCAAGGCTCCGCCGAGCAAGGATGCGGGGTCGTCCCCGTCAAAGGGAGGGGCCAAGACGGCCAAGCCCAGCAAGTCCGGCAAATCAGACAGCTCCAAGGGGACGACCTCCCGGACAGCGACGGCTGCCGGCCGCTGAGCCCGCCAAGCGGAGCTTGCCCATACGGGGCCGGCGCCCCACCGAAGGTGCCACGCGGGCACCGTCACCGGGAGTGCGGAGGCCCCCCCTGTTCACCCGGGCGAGGTTTCGGCGCATCGGTGCCGGCTACGGCACCGGCTCCGGTGCCAGACGCCCGCGCCCGAGACGAGGGCGCCGCGGTGCCACCGAGCGACGGCACGATACGCGCCGCCCAGGGGCGGGCCGGATCGCTGTGGTGGCCGACGATCCTGCCGCACCGGGCGGAGCGGGCGAAGCCGGCCGCTCCCGAAAAGTCCGGCATCTCCACGTAGGCGGCCCCGACGGCGGCGGGAACGTGGGCGTCACTGCCGGCACCGAGGAACAGATCGTGTGCACGGCCGAAACCGGCAGCTTGCTCGTTGAGGTGCGCAAGCGACGTCTTGGCGTTGACCGCCTCGAACCCGTCGACAAGGCCCGCATCGACGAGCTCGTCGATGCGCGACCGGGCGAGGCAGTGGCGCAACGGGTCGAAGGGGTGCGGGACGTAGACGAGCCCGCCTTGGCTCCGCACCGCACGAGCGATTTCACCGGCAGCCTGGCGCGGAGGGAGCCTCTCCGAGAGGAACAGACCGATGAGCTCTCCCTGCGACGTCCGCACTTCCTCTGCCACGACGACCCGGCAGGGAAACCGCCCGGCCACAGCGAGGTTCTCGATCTCCAGCGCTCCGCGGACGGTCCCGTGGTCTGTCACGCAGATGACGTCGATGCCGGTATCGCTGACGGCGTCTGCGAGCTCATCGACCGTCGTCGTCGCGTCACCGGACCACATCGTGTGCACATGGCAGTCGACGCGCACCCATCCCCGGGGGATGCCGGACGCAAGATGGGGGTGGCGCCGGACGGCGTCGGCAGAAGGTGTGCCCACGGTGGTTCGCGTGCCGCAGCCGCCATCAGCGGCCCGACATGCGCATCCCTTCGATGGCGACGGTCTGGCCCGCGGCAATCCCGGGGAGCCAGTCGATGTCGGAGCCGATCGCGAGGACCGAAGCGAGCATGCGCTGCAGGGTCGACGCGATGGTGACCTCCCGCACCGGCTCGGCGAATCCGCCGCCGGCGATCCGCACGCCTTCGGCTGCAACAGAGAAGTCGCCGCTGACCGGGTTGGCCCCCGAGTGCACGCCGGTCACCGACTGCACGTAAAGCCCCTCGCCGACAATGGCCAGGATCTCGTCCCTGCCCGAGCCCCCGGTGCCGGCGATACCCCCCGTCCCGGGAGGCGCGCCGTCGCCTCTCCCCGTCCCCCGTGTCGCCGGTCGCAGGACGAGGGCGCGGCATCCCGCTCCGGGTGTCGTGGCGTAGCCACCGCGGACCGCCGATCCAGACGAGCCGGTGCCGGCCATGCGACCGGAGCGGGAGTCGTGGACGAAGCCCCGGAGAACACCTGCGTCGACGAGGACGTTCCGCCTGCAGGCCATCCCCTCGGCGTCGACGGACGCCGCCGAAAAGGCGCGTGCATCGGTCGGGTCGTCGACCAAGGTGACATGGCCGGCCGCAACGGACTCGCCGAGGCGCCCGGTGAACATGGACCGCCCCTTGACGGCGACGTCGCCGGCGAGAGCGCCCGCGATGACCGACAGCACGACAGCTGTCACGCGCGGGTCGAAGACGACGGTCACCTCGCCGGATGTGCCCTTGCGCGCCCCGAGTAACCGCAGGGCCCGATCGAGGGCATCCTGCGCCGCTTCTTCGGCATCCAGGTCTCCAGGGGCGCGCCCGACCGCGAAGCCGGTGCCCGACTGTGTCTCCGCGCCCGTGCCGACGAGGACCGACGCCGACAGGTGGCAGCTCGTGCGGCGGGTGGCGGCACGGATCCCGGCGGACGTGGCGATCGCGACCTCGCTGGCAACGTCCCCGTAGTCCGACGAGGGAACCTGGCGGACCCGCGAATCGGCGTCGCGCAAGCGGCGGTCGAGGTCGACGGCGAGGGCGATCTTGTCCGCAACCGGTGTCGCGACCGTCTCGTCCCGCCACAGCGCCAAATCGGCGGGAGCGACGCCGTCCGGCTCGGCGATGCCGCCGTTGTCGTCGGGGGATGCGAAAGCCGCGTTGGTCCGTGCCGCGTCGAGCACGGCGGCGAGGGCCGACCCGATGGCGTGCGCGCCCGCTTCGCCGCCTGCGCTCAGAGAGCCAGTCGACGCGAAGCCCTGGCGGCCGTCCCGGACGACCCGCACGCCGATGCCCGTCGACGTCGCCGATGTCAAGGACTCCACGGCACCGTCGTAGACGCGTACCGCCGTCTCCCGGCGGCGCGCGACGTAGGCCTCGACCTGCTCGGGACCTGCGGCCATCTCGGCGATGCGGCGAGCGACATCGCCGAGGTCGACCGAGCCGTCGTCCAAGCCTCTGGTCACCCTCGGCCTCGCTGTGGGTTTCGCATCACCGTCGTCATGGTGCCCCTTCCCCACCGGCGGTCCCCCCAACTGTTACCCCGCTGATCCGCAGTGTCGGCTGCCCGCAGCCGACGGGCACATTTTGGCCGTCCTTGCCACACGTTCCCGGGCTCGTGGCGAAGTCGCCTGCCACGGCGTCGACCCGGCGCAGGATCTCCGGCCCGTTCCCCACCAAGTTGGCGTCACGCAACGGCTCTGTGACCCGGCCGTTCTCGACGAGGTACGCCTCGACAGTCCCGAAGACGAAGTCACCGGTCGCCGTGTTCACCTGGCCTCCCCCGAGCTTGGCGACGTAGACGCCGTAGGGCGTCGAGGCGATGATGTCGTCGGGCTCGCCCTCGCCCGCTGTGATGAAAGTGTTCGTCATCCGGACCATCGGCAGGTCCCGGTAGCTCTGGCGCCGGCCGTTGCCCCCGGGGGCCCGTCCCTCCCTGCGTGCCCGCACGAGGTCCCACATGTAGTCGGTCAGCACGCCACGCTCGATCAGGACGTTGCGCTGGGCGGGCCATCCTTCGTCGTCGATGGCCGAGGCGCCCCACTCCCCGGGCATCGTCCCATCGTCAACCAAGGTCACGAGCGGGCTGGCGACGAGCTCGCCGAGCTTGTGCGCATACACCGAGGCGTCCTTCACGATGTGGTCAGCTTCGAGCCCGTGACCACATGCCTCGTGGAAGAGGATGCCGCCGCTACCCGCCGCGAGGATGACCGGGAGCATGCCGGACGGGGCCGGACGGGCGGCCAGCTTGGCCACCGCCCGGCGGGCGGCTTGCCCGGCGACGTCGCCCGCCGTGCGCTCATCGAACACTTCGAAGCCGGCCGTCCGGGCAACCGACTCGAATCCCGTCTGCATGCCCGAGTCACCGGCGGCGACGCAGGTGACGCTGAGGCGCGTGCGGACCTGGTCGTCCTCGGCGAAGACCCCGTCGGAACGAGCGACGAGGATCCGCCTGCGCGCATCCCCGTAGGAAGCGGACACCTGCACAACGGACGCGTTGCTCGCCCGCGCAGCGTCGTCGGCCTGCCGCAACAGGGCGACCTTGTCCGCCGTGGGCACCTCTTCGGGTGGCAGCCGGACGGCCCCGGGGGTGGGCCGAGACCCGCCCGGCGGCGCTTCTTGGACGGACGCGGTGCGGCCCCGGGCGACGGCCGACGCCGTGCGCGCCGCCTCCACCAGCCCCCGCTCAGACAGGTCCGCCGTGTACGCAAAGCCCGTCGTCTCACCGCAGAGCACCCGGATGCCTGCCCCGCGCTCTTCCGAGGACGCCACCTCTTCGACGCGCCCGTCGTCCAGCGTCGCTGCCGTCGATCGCCGGTCTTCGGCGAAGACCTCCGCGAGGTCGCCGCCGCGCCGGAGGGCCTCGTGGAGAACTCTCTCGACGACGTCGGCTGCGATCACGTTCCCACTCTCCATCTGCGCTTCAGGCTGCCCCGTCCCCGGCCGCCCACCGTGAGCCGCCGCGTGCCCAGCTCCGCCACGGCGGCGCCTTCGATGAGCCTCCAGCGCCGCCACGGCGCGCAATCCGGGCGACGAGACCCGCTCTCTCCCAAGACGGCCGCCAGGCACTTTGCCGCGACAACGCAGGGCTTCGTATGGTACCGGCGTGGCACTGCGACCCGGGCTCACCGGTCATGCGACCCTCCGGGTCAACGATGCGGACACTGCCCTCGACATCGGCTCGGGGGACGTGCCGGTGCTCGGCACGCCGCGCCTCATCGCCCTGTGCGAAGAGGCGACGTGCCGCGCCGTCGACGGCGAGCTCGGCGCTCCGGACACGACCGTTGCGATGCGCGTCCAGTTTGACCATCTCTCGCCGAGCTCGGTGGGCTCCGAGGTAAGGGCCGAGGCGACGCTCGAGAAAGTCGAAGGGCGTCGCCTGGTCTTCAGCGTCTCGGCAAAGGACTCGGCGGGCCTCATCGGCGCCGGTAAGGTGACGCGCGTCGTCGTCGGCCGTGACACGTTCCTCCGCCGAGCCCGCTGAGCCCGGGCACGGCGGGCTGCAAGAGACGGCGTGCGACGGCGTCGGCGCCTCAAGCGAGGTTCGAGCGCCGCGGATAGGCGGCTGCGGGGTCGTAGACGACGTTGACCGCGTACGGGACCCCGGAGGCGAAGGCCCGGTCGAGCGCGGGACCGATCCCGTCGGGATCGTCGACGATCTCACCGGCGCCACCGAGGGCGCGCACCACTTCGTCGTAGCGGCACCGGTCTTGGAGGTCTGCCGCCACGTCGTAGCCGTAGAGAAGTTGCATCGGGTGCTTTTCCAGACCCCAGATACCGTTGTTGCCGATGACGATCACGACCGGGAGCCTGTGCCGCACGAGGGTGTCGACGTCCATCGCCGAGAGCCCGAAGGCGCCGTCTCCAGCCAAGAGGACGACCTGGCGATCCGGGTGCACGACGCGGGCCGCGATCGCGTATCCGAGCCCTGCCCCAAGGCACCCGAATGGCCCCGGATCGAGCCAGCACCCAGGCTCGTAGGAGTCGATGAGCCGGCCGGCGTAACTGACGAAGTCGCCCCCGTCGCCAATGACGATCGCGTCGCGATCGAGACGCCGGCGCAGCTCCCCGTAGATCCGCATCGGATGGATCGGCGTCGCCGCACTGGCGAGCCCGCCGGCCTCCTCGGACCGGGCACGGCTCTCGTGGTCGCGTAGGCGCTCACGCCAGCTGCGCCGCTCGGATTGCACCGTCGTGCTGACCGGAGCTGCACGCTCTGCGAAGCGCGCAAAGACGTCTCCGATGCTCCCGACGATGCCCGCTGCGAGCTCGACGTGGCCGGCGAGCTGTTCGTGGGACTCGACGAGGTGGACGACGCGCGCAGAACCAAACCTCCCGAAGGACAGGCGGAAGTCGAGCGGGGCACCCGCGACGAGGACGAGGTCGGACTCCGGCAGCAGCGACCGGGCTCGGGAGAACGAAAGCGGATGGTCCGCGGGGACGCAGCCCCGACCGAGGCCGTTGACAAACGTCGGCACCTCCGCCGCCTCGACGAAGGCCCGCAGCTCGTCGACCGCTCCCCCCCACCAGACGTCGTTCCCCGCGACCACCACCGGCCGCTTCGCGCCCGCCAGCATCTCGGCCACCTCGTCGACCACAGCGGGGTCGGGCTCGGGGCCGTCCAGCACATGTGGCTGCCCTCGGCCGCCTCCGGCGACCGACCAGCCGGGCGGGCCCGGCCCACCAGGCGGTCCAACCCCGCCAGCCAAGGGTGCTTCGGCGAACAGGACGTCGAGGGGGACGTCGACGAAGACCGGGCCACGCTTCGGGGTCTGCGCCGTGGTCAACGCGGCCACGACGTGGCCGAAGATGTCCGCCGTCGACAGCACCGTGGCAGCCTGCTTGACGACGGGGGCGACGATCGGGACATGGTCGAGCTCCTGGAGCGAACCGGATCCCCACCGGGCCGCCGGCGCGCGCCCGGCGAGGACGAGGATGGGCGAGCCGTTGAACCCGGCGGTCGTCATGGCGCTCACGCCGTTTGTGACCCCCGGGCCCGCGGTGACCACGGCAACCCCGGGTCGGCGCGTCAGCTTGGCGACCGCCTCCGCTGCGAAGACGGCCGACTGCTCGTGGCGGACGTCGACGATCCGCAGCCCCGCTGTGACGCAGCCGTCGTAGACGGGGAAGACGTGTCCACCCGAGAGGGTGAAGATCCCGGCGATGCCCTGGGAGCGCAGCGCCTCGGCCGCGAGGACCCCACCGTGGACGAGGTGTGGTGCGCCTGTTGCAGCCGGCGGCGGAGCCTCGGAGCCGGCGTCTCGACCCCTTGCATCGACTCGCCTCCTGTTCGCCGGCTCGCGGGATGCCATGCTGCAGCATGGCACGGCGTCGAGACGGCCTTACGCCCATTGCGGCCGCGTTCGTCGCCTTCGGCCTGTTCTGGGGTAGCTGGGCGGTCGCCGTCACCGATATCAAGGCTGCGTTCCGTTCGTCCGATGCCGCGATCGGCAGCATTCTTTCGGTCGGCGTCCTCGCGGGCGCCGGGGGGAACGCCATTGCAGGCTGGCTGGCCCATCGCTGGGGCGTGCGCCGCACCCTCACGCGCGGCACGGCACTGTGGGCCCTGCTGTTGGCCATCGCCGTCGCGGTGCCGGAACGGCACGACATGCTCATCCCCTTCGCCGCCGTCTTCGCTGCCGTCATCGCCTGCGGTGGAGGCATCGACGCCCTCATGAACGTCGCGGCTGCGACAGACCTCGCAGGCCGGCCGGGCAAACTCCTCCGCTTCCACGCCCTTTTCAACGCCGGAGCCCTGGTCGGAGCCCTCGCGGCCGGGCTCGCCGTTGACCTCGGTGCCAGCTGGCGTTGGAGCTGGGCACTTGTCGCCTTCGCCGGTGCCGGCGTCGTCTGGGCGGTCGCACCCCGGGGGGTGCCCGCCGAAGGCCACGCGCCGGTGCCCGAGCCCGTCGCCCCGTGGGTCGCGATCGCGCAGCTCCGTCGGGACGGCCTCGTGCTGCTCGGCATCCTGCTCGCGTGCACCTCCCTCGTCGAAGGAGGGGTCGACACCTGGGGAGTCCTCTACCTGCGAACCGCCCTGGCGACAGGAGTCCTCCTCGGTGCGGGTGCCTACGCACTCGGCCAGGGGATGGCGGCGCTCACCCGCGGTGCCGGTGGCCCGGCGATCGGTCGGATCGGGACGAAGTGGGGCGTCGTCGCCGGCGCGCTCCTGTGCGCCGCCGGGCTGGCCCTCGAGGCGACGGCGCCGTGGAGCGGCCCGGCCGCGGCAGGCCTGGCCCTGGCCGCCATGGGCATAGCCGTCACCTGGCCCCTTTTGATCTCCGAAGGCGCAGAACGCTCGGGGAAACCCGTCCTTGGCGTCACGGGCATGACCAGCTTCGGATACCTCGGCATCGTCGCAGGACCGGTCGTCATCGGCTGGATCGCATCGAGCGCCGGACTACGGTCCGGGATCCTCGCCCTCGCCTCGCTGGCGGCGGCCGTCGGGCTGGCCCGGACGTTCCGGTCCAGAAAGCCCAGGCCGACGGCCATGCGACCCGCCGGCCGGCAGGCGACTGATCTGCTTCAGGGCTAGCGTGGGCAATGGAGGTACCGCCGAACCCGTGATCCTCGACCACATCAACTCGCCCGCCGATCTGCGCGCCCTCGACGCCGACGAGCTCGACATCCTGGCAGGCGAGATCCGCAACGTCATCGTCGACACCGTGACGGTCAACGGCGGGCACCTGGGATCCAACCTCGGTGTCGTCGAGCTCACCCTTGCCCTCCACCGGACCTTCGACTCACCCCACGACGTCATCCTCTGGGACACAGGCCATCAGGCCTACGTGCACAAGCTGATCACCGGTCGCCGTGACCTGTTCCCCACCCTGCGCCGGGAAGGAGGCCTCTCCGGGTACCCGTCGCGCTCCGAATCGGAGCACGACTGGATCGAGAACAGTCATGCCTCGACGGCACTGTCGTACGCGCACGGCCTCGCCACGGCGTTTGCCCTGCGAGATAACCACGGTGGCGGCGACGTGCGCCGGAGGATCGTCACCGTCGTCGGCGACGGCGCGCTGACGGGAGGGATGGCCTACGAGGCGCTGAACAATCTCGGGCACTCAGGATGCCCGGTCGTCGTCGTCCTCAACGACAACGGGCGCAGCTACGCACCGACGGTGACGAAGCTCTCCGAGAGCCTGGCGCACCTGCGCTTGAGCCCGTCCTACGTCCACGCCCGCGAAAGGGCACGCCGCGTGCTGCGGTCCATCCCCGCCGTCGGGGACCTCGCCTATTCGGGGATCCACGGCCTCACCGCGGCGTTGCGCGAAGTGATCACCCCGCATGCCTTCTTCGAGGCCCTCGGGGTCCGCTACGCCGGGCCGATCGACGGTCACGACATCGCGCGCGTCGAGCAGGCGCTGTCCAACGCCGTCGCCTGGGACGGGCCGATCGTCGTCCACGTCTTGACGCACAAAGGCCGTGGGTATGCCCCGGCCGAGCAGGACGAGATCCAGCGCCTCCACGACTTCAAGGTGCCGCCGGCGGCGCCCGACACGGGATCGGAGGTTCCCGGGGCACCTGGATCGAACGGCCGCCGGGAGGCCACGACGCGGAGCGCGCCTGCGGCTGGGTGCACCCCGGAGACCTCCTACACCGAAGCGTTCACCCGCGCCCTTCTCGACCAGGCTGCACGCCGCCCCGAAATCGTCGCCATCACCGCCGCGATGCCAGGGCCAACTGGCCTTCTCCCCTTCCAGGCGCGCTACCCGGACCGTTTCATCGACGTCGGCATCGCCGAGCAGCACGCCGTCGCCGCAGCGTCGGGAATGGCCATGGGGGGTCTCCGCCCGATCGTCGCCATCTACTCGACCTTCTTGAGCCGCGCGTTCGACCAGGTCAACCTCGACGTCGGCCTCCACGGCCAGCCGGTGGTCTTCGTCGCCGACCGAGCCGGGATCACCGGTGACGACGGGCCGAGCCACCACGGTGCCTTGGACATGGCGCTTGCCCTCCAAGTCCCCGGCATGACCGTCTTCGCCCCGTCGAGCGCCGAGGACGTCCCCGTCATGCTGGAAGCGGCCTTGGATCTGGACGGGCCGAGCCTGATCCGCTTCCCGAAAACCCCCGCGCGCCATGCCGCCGAAGGAGGCGTCGGCCACGGGCTGCGCTCCCTGCGCCTGCGCCAAGGTGACGGATCGGTGTGCGTGCTCGCCGTCGGCAAGATGGTCGGAGCCGCCGAGGAGGCCGCCGATGCCCTGGAGGCAGAAGGCATCGCCGTGGCTCTCTGGGACGTGCGCGTGGTCAAGCCGGTCGACGACGACCTCGTCGCCGACGCGATCGCCCACGACGTCGTCGTCACGGTCGAGGACGGCACGCGCATCGGCGGGGCCGGCGCGTTCCTCGCGGGAGCCGTCGCCTCGCACCGGCCGCGCGGCCGCGCCCAGTCGATCCGCGTCCTCGGGCTGCCCAACACCTACATCCGGCAAGCCAAACCCGCGGCGATCCTTGCACGTTATGGCCTCGACGGGCCGGGCCTCACCGAGGCGATCCGTTCGGCCGCCCAAGATGCACCGAAGGGGAACGGCCACACGCCGCGGACTCGTGGGCGGGCCGAGAAGACACGGCCCGACGCGACAGCGCCCGTTCTCGGGCTGACCTGACCGGGCACCGACCCGGCGAGGCGCGGGCGCCGGGTCTCGCCCTAGATTCCCGGCGGAACCCCCAAGAACCAGACAGAACCCGAACAGACAGGAGAAACCCGTGCCCGACGCCGTCATTGTCGCCACCGCCCGTACCCCGATCGGGCGGGCCTTCAAGGGATCGCTCGCCGACTGCCGCCCCGACGACCTGGCCGCCCACGCCGTGCGCTCGGTGCTCGCCAAGGTCCCGCAAGTGGCGCCTGGGGACGTCGAAGACCTCATCCTCGGCTGTGGTGAGCCCGCGGGCGAGTCCGGCTTCAACGCGGCGCGCGTCGTCGCCATCCTCCTCGGCATGGAGACCGTGCCCGGAACGACCGTCAACCGCTACTGCGCCTCGTCCCTGCAGACGATCCGCATGGCAGCCCACGCCATCCGGGCCGGTGAGGGCGACGTGTTCGTCGCCGCCGGCGTCGAGACGACGAGTCGGTTCCTCAAGGGGAACGCCGACAGCCTTCCGGACACGAAGAACCCGCTGTTCGCCGCTGCCGAGGAGCGCTCCGAGCTGCGCTCTGGCGGTGGCCAGGAGCCCTGGGCTGCCGCCGAGGGGCTCCCGGACGTCTATATCGCCATGGGCCAGACGGCCGAGAACGTCGCCGAGATTGAACACATCTCGCGCCAAGAGATGGATGAGTTCGCGGCCCTTTCGCAGAACCGCGCCGTGGAAGCCCAGACGAACGGCTTCTACGAGCGGGAGATCGCCCCGGTCACGACGCCTGCCGGGACGATCGTCGCAAAGGACGACGGCCCGCGTCCGGACACGACGGCAGAGGTGCTCGCGACGCTGAAGCCAGTCTTCCGGCCGGACGGGCGGATCACGGCAGGGAACTCTTGCCCCCTGAACGACGGCGCCGCGGCCGTCGTGCTCATGAGCGACACGCGTGCTCGAAGCCTGGGCATCACGCCCCTGGCCCGTGTCGTGGCGAGCGGAGTCAGCGCCCTCAATCCGGAGATCATGGGTCTCGGCCCCATCGAAGCGTCCCGGAAGGCGCTCGCTCGCGCGGGCATGACGATCGACGATGTCGACCTCGTCGAGATCAACGAGGCCTTCGCCGCCCAGGTCATCCCGTCCGCCAGACAGCTTGGTATCCCGTGGGACAAGCTCAACGTCAAGGGTGGGGCGATCGCACTCGGGCATCCTTTCGGGATGACCGGGGCGCGCATCATGACAACCCTGCTCAACGCCCTCGAAGACGAAGGCAAGACCATAGGTCTTGAGACGATGTGTGTTGGCGGAGGTCAGGGCATGGCCATGATCGTCGAGCGCCTGAGCTGAGCCCGGACGGGCACCCGGATCAGGCCGAAGCGGTCTGCCGGGCGTCGCGACTAGGGTGCCGCTGCGATGGACGCGCGCCAGTTCCTCGGGATGGAGCCGACGGAGGACGGCAGCCTGCACTGGCGCCTTCCCGTCACCCGGGAGGTGTCGACGCCCGGTGCCTTCCTCTACGGCGGTTGCGGACTGGGTGCGGCGCTTGTCGCTCTCGAGGAGGCGTCGGGGCGGCCGACGGTCTGGGCGGCCGCACAGTACCTGTCGTTCGCCCCAACCGGGGGGGTCGTCGACTTGGAGGTCGTCCTCGCCGCGGTCGGGCGCCACGTGACCCAGGGCCGAGTCGTCGGCACCTTGGAGGGCCGCGAGATCCTGACCGTCAACGCTGCGCTAGGGACCGGCCGGTACCCGGTCGAAGGCACCTGGATCGACCCACCGGAGGTGCCCGAACCTCTGGAGTGCCCGGAGAGCGAGCCATTGGCGATCTTCGCCGACTCGATCCTCACCCGGGTCGAGCACCGCGTCGCGCTCGGCTCGGTCATGGGGAGCGACGGGCCGCCGAGTCCTCCCGGTGGGCCGGGCTCACCGGGAGACGGGGCATCGGCGTTCTGGGCGCGCGTCCCCGAGCATCTCGGCCCCTCGGCGGCCACCCTCGCCATTCTCGGCGACTACGTCTCGGGCGGGGTCTCCCAACCGACCGGTGTGCGCACGATGGGCAGGAGCCTTGACAACACGCTGCGCATCGCCCGGCTGGTGCCCACCGAGTGGATCCTCTGCGACATCCGGATCCACGGCGTCGCGCGGGGCTTCGCCCACGGGCGGGCGCACCTGTGGTCGGAGAACCGCGTGCTCCTCGGCACCGCGAGCCAGTCGTTGAGCGTCCGGCCCTGGCCGGACGCAGCCCCTCCCGGTCTCACGGCAGAGCGCCCGTAGCACCGACCGGCGCTCCACGCGCCAGAATGTCTCGGTGAACCAGCCCGGCAACGCTCCTCCGGCCGATGGCATCGCCGGCGGCGGCTCTCGCGAGGATGCGTCCACGCAAAGCCCATCTCGTCGGGACGCACCCGGTGCAGGTGATCGTCGTCCCGACGATCTTCCCGGAGCCGAGGAGGAGTGGAGGCAACGCCTGGGAGCCGACCGCTACGCAGTCTTGCGGGACAAGGCGACCGAACCCCCCTTCAGCGGCCGCCTGCTCGACAACAAAGCTGCCGGGACCTACGCCTGCGCGGGATGCGGAGCCCAACTGTTCCGCTCAGAAGACAAGTTCGACTCGGGCACCGGCTGGCCCAGCTTCACCCGGTCCGTTGAAGACAAGGCGGTCCGCAATGAGGCGGACACGACACTCGGGATGGAAAGGACGGAGATCCTCTGCGCGCGCTGCGGAGGCCATCTCGGGCACGTCTTCGACGACGGCCCGGCCCCCGGCGGGCTCCGCTACTGCGTGAACTCGCTTGCACTGGACTTCGCGGCTCGCGACGGCGCCCCGTGAGCGGCTCGCGGCATGGCGCTGCCGAAAGGAAACGCCGGAGGGGTCCGCGCGACACGCAGGGGCGCGGTCGCCGATGCCGTCAGGAGTTGAGCCAGATCTGGGTTGGCCAGACGACGCCCCCGAACATGGCGAGCGCCGGGTGGCCTTCCGGTGTCGTCGGATTGGCGAAGTTCATCACCGGTGCACGAGCTGTGACCGACCACAGTGCCCGGTCGGTCCACACATAGGGGATCTCGGAGCCGAACGTCTCGGCGATCTTCTTGTAGGCCGTCGCGCGCACGGTCGGGTCGGGGCTGGTCCTGCCCGTCTCCAAGTCCGCGTGGAGCACCGGATCGTCGAGGCGTGAGAAGGTCAGTGGGCTGCCAGGGTCCCAGAAGATGTAGTTCATGTCCGGATCGAAAGCGCCGAACTGGCGCCAGTCCGCCACGTCGAACTTCCCGACAATCACGTTATTGATCAGGGTGCTCTGGTCGACGAAGTTCGGCACCACCGTGATCCCGACGTCGCCCCACATGCTCTTGAACAACGAGACGATGTCGACGTTGGTCCCGCTCCCGGCGACATCGGAGAACTCGAGAGAGATCGGCTTACCCGTGGAGCGCCGCACCTCGGCGACGAGGGAGCGGGCTTGTGCGGGGTCATACGACGGGTACCCCGTCGGGCCGTAGTAGGGCGAGCCGGCGAAGAACGGGCCTTTGGCCGGCGTCGTGATACCGGACGAGATCTCCTTGATGTACCGGTTCTGGTCGGTCGCGTAGGCAAGGGCCCGGCGCAAGCGCACGTCGTTGAACGGAGCCTTCGCCGTGTTCAACAGGATGCAGTCGACATCCGGCTCACCGACGACCGGTCCCACGTCGTCGATGAACGAGTACGACGGGTCATTGCGGAAGGAGGTGTAGGCGCGCACGTCCGTCGACTGGATGATGTCGAGCGATCCCGCGCGCAGGCTCTGCTCGATCGAACGCCCCGAGACGACGGGGACGTAGGTGATCTCGTCCAGGTAGGGCATGCCGCGGCGCCAGTAGCGTTGGTTCCGCACGGCGGTGAAGTGACTGCCGGGTACCCACTCCTGGAAGACGAACGGGCCAGTCCCGATAGGCTTGGTCGGCTCCTTGGCACCCTTGAACATCGACGGAGCTGCCATCCAGGCGACCTGCCCACCGATGCCACCGGCCAGGTAGTAGTCGAAGGGGACCCACGGCTGCGACATGGAGATCTCAACCGACAACGGACCGGTTGCCACGACCTTGTCCACCATGCCGACGATGCCGAACTGGGCGATGTTGCCGGCGATGTTCGTGTCGAGGACGCGCTTGAAGTTGGCAACGACGGCTGCTGCGTCACACGGTGTCCCGTCGTGGAACTCGATGCCCGGGCGCATCGTGATCGTCCATGCCGTGTAGCCGGCATTGTGGTCGATCGACTGTGCCAGGTATGGGTAGACCTGACCGTCAGGGCCAACCGTCGCGAGCGGGTCGTAGACGGTGCGCGCGTACATGATCCCCGTCTGGTCGTAGCGCGCTGTGACCGGGTCGTACCAGTAGGAGTCTTCGGCTGCCAGGCCGAAACGCAGGGTCCCTCCTCGCTTCGGCGTCAGGTTCGACACGCCGTGACTGAGAGGGCGACCCGTCTTCGTCCCCGTCGAGCACGCCGCTAGCACCTCCCCGAATGCGCCGGTCACCGCGACGCCTGCTGCCAGGCGCAAACCGCCACCCATGAGCTCACGCCGCGTCAGGCGCCGGGGGGCTCCTCCGGCTGCCGAGGCCTTGTGATCATTCACGGCCTTCCCCCTTCACTCGTCGTGACGCATGCGCCCGAAGTGCCCACAACCTACCCCCATCGCTCCCTCAAGTGGTCGACGTCGGTGCGCCTGCGCCGATGGCCGCACAGGTGCGTGCGATGGCGCCTGCGGTGCGCGCGCCGGCCGAGGCAGCAAAGCCTCGCCACCGCTGCGGGGCACCGACGAGCGCATCGGCCTCCTCCCACAGCTCGCTCTCGACGGGGTCCAGCACGCCGCGGACCACGTCGAGCAACGAGCCATCAGCTTCGACGCGCCGGCGCAGAGCGTCGACAAGCCACCAGAGCTCCTCCGAGGCGAGCTCGCCGGCGACTGCATCGGGCGGGAACACGGGAACGTAGATCGACACGCAGGGGCTGCCGAGCGCAACCCACGCGCGACCGGGCACGGCGGGGTCGGCCGGCAGATCGGCGATCATCGACGAGGCCGTTGCTTGATAGCCCCGGGCGTGCATGCAGAGGGTGACGCCGGTGCCGTCGGGCATCGCGACGGCCGGTGGCGGCACCGCGGCTGCGCCCGGGCTTCCGGGCATTCCCCAGTGCTTGCCGCCATGGTCGCGCATATGCGATACCAGCCTCGCCGGGCCGATGGCGCCCGGGCTCTCGGCGAGAAGGGCGCGGCTCTTGACCAGGCGGACGTCGGCGTGACCGGTCGGGGCATCGGGGTTCCGCCACGTGTCGACGTCGACTCCCGCCTCGACGTCGCGCGCGGCGCGCGTCCAGTCGGTCCGCAACGTCAGCCGATTCGAGATGGCGGCACCCGAGCTCTCCTCGCGCGCCACCCACCGGCGACCGGACGTCTCGACGACCCAGGCCTTCGACGGATCGGCAAGGATGAACGACGAGAAGTAGGGCTCGCGCGCCGAGGCGTCCGCGATGCCGCCCTGGCCGTGGCGCTCGATCAGAGTGGTGATCACCTCCAGGGCGTCGTCGGCAGTCGCCGCCCTCTCGAGGCCCAAGCGCACGAGGTCCATCCCGATCAGGGCCGGGGGGACCGCCTCGGGGTCGTCCGTCGTGAAGACCTTCTCGTTGCCGATGGCGACACGCCGCTCGTTGACCCCGTGCTCGGCCCCCCACAACCACACCGGACGGGCAACGAGGGCGGCCATGGCACCGGCGTCGGGGATCCCCAGGTACTGCGTGCGCACCTTCCCCCCACGCGCCCGGCCCGGATGCGCCTCGACGACCTGCACCTCACCGAGGGGACGGTCGGAGTTCTTGGCGAACAGCATGCCGGCTGCGTGGCGCGCGCACAGGGTGTCACACACCGGTCGCCCCGCTCCCTCCGCGTTCCGGCCGCCTCCGCGGCCGCGCCACCTGCTCACGCTGAGCTGCGGCCGAGCGCAAGCGTGGAACGGCGAGATGGACATAGGCCGCCGTGAGCGCGAGGACAGCTGCGAGGACGGCTGCCGGGAGGAGCGAGAACTTGCTCGGATCGCGCGGATCCGAGAATCCCGATGCCAACGCGAGCACGCCGAAGACGGCCATCCCCACAACTGCGAGCGGCTTGCCGAAGGCCAGGCGCATGGGCCGGGGGCGCGTCTCCCGCGAGCGCAGGCGGATGAGGCACCAGCAGGCGACGACGTAGACCGCGGCCTCGATGGTTGCCCCTACGGCGACCAGGAGGAGCCACTCGCCCGTCGCGAAGACGATCGCCGCGACGACAAGAGACGCCGCCGCCAACGCGACGACGGCGAGCCATGGCACGGCGCGCATGTTGAGACGGGCGAAAGGGCGTGGCAACGTCCGCTCGCGGGCCGCCGCGTAGATGAACCGGGACGCGACGAGGAATCCCCCGTTGAAGGTGTTGATGGCCGTCAGCAGCGTGACCGCGAGCATCCACAGCTCCCCTACCGTGCCGAGCGTCGCCTGGCCGAGGAGCAGTTGCGGGTAGGGGCTCCCGTGGGCCTGCGCGTACGGCACTGCGTGGCCGAGCGCGAACGCGAAGATCCCGCCGGTGGCGAGGATGACGAGCGGGGCAAGGAACAGGCCGCTCGTGATCACGCCCGGAGTGCGAGCCTCCTCGGCCGTCGTCGTCACCCATTCGAAGGCGGCGTAGAGGAACACCCCGAAGGAGATCGCCTGGATCCCGTGGATGCCCCCGCGCCCGAACAGGGAGAACGGTGTGCGGAATGCCCCGCCGACGTGGAAGATGGCCACGAGCGACAAGGCCGTCGTCGAGACCAGGACCAGGTAGGTGACGGCGCTCTGGACGCTGCCCGCAAGCTTGATCCCCGCCAGGTTGGATCCGGCCGCCGCCCCGACGAGAAGTGCAATCCACAGGTAGGCGAGGACCGCGGGCCCGCCGATGACGTGGCGGAGGGCTTCGGCGATCAGGAAGGCGTCGGCGGCGATGACGAGGATGACCGTGAACATGTACGCGAACGTCACCGTCATCGAGAGCCTCTCGCCCGCAGCCCGCGCGAGATAGAGCCGGATACCGGCGGCCGTCGGGAACAAGCCGTTCAGCTCACCGAAGACGCCGGCGACGATGAACGCGAGGAAGGCCGCGACGACCACGGCGAGCCAGGCGCTGTCGCCGGCCGCGAACGCGGCGATCGAGACGACACCGAGGTAGTCGATCGCCGCGAAGGCGAGGCCGACGGAGGTCGCCAGAGCCGTCGGGATACCGACAGCGCGGCGAAGCGCGGCCGGGGCCCGTCCGTCAGGCGTCGGGCCAGATGACGTAGCTGATGACATCGAGCCGCATGACGTCTTCTTGTGTCCCGCGCACCTTGATCTCGCCGCGTAGGTACTTCTGCAGCGGGTTCAAGTCCCCCCAGAACATGTCGCAGAACGTCTCCGAGTCTGTCGTCACGACGATGTCCGGCGTCGCGTCCTGGCCTTCGCCGGTCCGGACGATCTCCCCTTTGTCGACCACCATGGAGAAGCGGGTCCCCGTGTCCGTACAGTCGAAGTGCAGGACGCGCGACCAGTCCTTCTGCATCTTGCGGAGTCGTTCGTTCGCGTTGCAGCTCACCGTGTAGTCGGCAAGCGCCTCTTCGAGCTCCTCCCAGGTCGCCATTGCAGCTGCCTACCCCCTCTCGCTCTCAGCGACCGGGGGCCGAGCTCTCGTCGCGACGGGGGGGCCTGCGCCGCGGCCTTTGGGGGGCTCGTGCCTGATCGCCGTCGTCGGCGGGGCCCACGCCCGCCACCATGTCGGACATGGCGGCATCGAGTGCCTCGAGCAGGTACTCGACCTCAGCCGCGGTGATGACGAGAGGGGGCATCAAGCGCGTGACGGACGGCTCGTTGCCACTGAAGATGGCGAGGATGCCGTGGCGCGCCAAGTTGTACGACATGCGCGACCCCATGGAGTCCTCCCGATAGCGCAGTCCCAACATCAGCCCGAGCCCCCGGACCTCGGCGATGACATCGGCGTGGCGTCCTGCGAGGTCATCGAGACCGTCGCGCAGCAACGCGCCCATCTCCTCGGCGTGGCCGACCAAGCCCGTCTCCTCGATGAGAGCGATGACCTCGAGGCCGATAGCGCAGGCGAGGTCGGAGCCGCCGAAGGTCGAGAGATGGATGAAGGGGTTCGGAAGGAGGAACTCGCGGAGCTCCTCGGTGAAGATCGCAGCCGACAGGGACGTGACGGACCCACCCAGCGACTTGGCGACGGTCATGATGTCCGGGGCCACCCCGAAGTGCTCGCTCGCGAACCACCGGCCCGTCCGGCCGAAGCCGGTCTGGATCTCGTCGAGGACGAGAAGCGCTCCCGCCCTGTCGCAGACCGACCGCAGGCCCTGCAGATAGCCCGGCGGGGAGACGATGATCCCGCCCTCGCCTTGGACCGGCTCGACGATCATGGCCGCCGTCTCGGCATCGATCGCCGCTTCGGCTGCCGCCACGTCCCCGAAAGGAACGCGGACGAAACCGGGCATCAAAGGCTCGAACGGGGCCCGGAACGCGTCGCGTCCGGCCGCCGACAAGGCAAAACCGGTGTGGCCGTGATAGCCATTGACGCACGAGACGATCTTCGTCCTGCCCGTCGCCCCGCGCGCGAGTTTGAGTGCGAAGTCGACGGCCTCCCCTCCCCCGGTGCCGAACATCGTGCAGGTCAGGCCCGCGGGGGTGATCTCGGCGAGCTTCGCGGCCAGCGCCGCCTTCTCACGTGAGCACAGGAGGAAGTTCCCGTTGTCGAGCCGGTCGAGCGCGTCGTGGGCCGCCTTGACGATGCGGGGGTTCCGCCTGCCGACATTGAAGGAGCCCGCCGAGCTGAAGCAGTCGAGGAAGCGCCGGCCGTCGAGGTCCCACACCCAGACGCCCTCGCGGCGCCCTTCGACGATGTCGAGCCCCGAGGCCTTGAGCAAGCGGACCTTCTGGGGGTTCAGGAAGGTCGCGAACTCGTCGAGCGCCCGCCGCTTGGCATCGGGGTCGGGGTCGGGGTCGGAAGCCGGAGCGGACCCGCTCCCGAGCTCTCCGGCACTTGGCCGGACGGGGTCTGCACCGGCAGGGCTGGTCCGGATTTCGGGACGCACCACGAGCCGATGATAGTGCGCCACCCTTGCTACGGTTCGGATGTGAGCGGGAAACCGACGCGCCTCGCGCTCATCGGCTGCGGCTTCATCGGGGGTGTGCACTCGATGGTGCTCCGGGGCCTGATCGCTGCCGGTGTCGTCGACGCCGCAGTGGTCGCGACCTGTGATGCCGACCCCGAGCGGGCCGCCTTGTTCGCCGCCGCACATGCCGGCGCACGGGCCACCACCGATCCGGACGAAGCGATGGACGGCGCTGACGCCGTCTGGATCGCCACGCCGACGTCTTCCCACGCCGACCTCGTCGGGCGCGCCGCCGCCCGGGGAACGGCCGTCTACTGCGAGAAGCCCCTGGCACCAACTCTTGCCCAAGCCGACGCCCTGGCTTCCTTGGCCACGGAACGAGCCATCGCGGTTCAGGTGGGCCTTGTGCTGCGTCACTCCCCCGTTCTCGCCGCGTTCGACCATGCGATCCACTCTGGCGATCTCGGCCGACCGATGGCCGCGGTGCTGCGGGACGACCAGTACTTCCCCGTCGGCGGCATGTACGGCTCGACGTGGCGCGCAGAGCACGCGGTGGCAGGCGGTGGGACGCTCATCGAGCACTCGATCCACGACGTCGACCTGCTCGCCTGGCTGCTCGGTCCGATCGTCGACGTCGCCGCCAGGAGCCGGAACTTCTCGCGACACCCCGGGATCGAAGACGTCCTCGTCGCAACCTTGGGCCACGACGGTGGGGCGACCTCGGCGTTGGCAAGCATCTGGCACGGCGTCGTCTCCCGGCCCTCGACACGACGGATCGAGGTCCTCTGCGAAAAGGGCGTCCTCTGGACCGAGGACGAGCACGTGGGACCACTGTGGCTGCAGACCGACGACGGGACGATCGCCCTTCCCTGCGCACCCGACCGCGCGCACGCCGAGATCCTGGAGCGCGCCTTCGACGCTCTCGACATGCCCCAGGAGTGGCGCGGATCGCTCACCTCCTACGTCCTGTCCGACCTATCGTTCCTCGACGCTCTCCGCTGTGGCGAGCCACCCTTCCCCGACCTCGCCACCGCCCTCGAGGCCCACCGCGTGGTCGCCGCCGCCTACGGTGACGCCGCTCGGCGGGACACGCGGGCGTGACCCATGGAGCCGGCCACCGTCATTGCGGCCATAGGAACCAGCCGTCGGCGTGCTTTGGCTACGCAGGAGCGGGAGGAGGCGAGCCGAGGCGTGTCCCGCATCGCGGACAGAACATCGCTCCCTCCGGCACGGGCTCGCCGCAGTGCGCGAGCAACCTTTGCCCTGGGGCGCGCGGTGCGACCGGATCCTCTTGTGCTACGCCGGGCGGAGCAGCTGCGGGATTTCGAGTCGCGGCCGGAGGTGGTGGTGCTGCAGGGGGTACCGCTGTCCAGGCCTGGGGGGCCGGTGCACGTGGGTCTTGCGGCTGCGCGTACCCGGACGGGGGCGGGACGTGACCGGGCGGCGGCGGCGGGTACCCACCGGGCGCGCCTGCCCCAGGGAATGCATGCGGGACCTGCCCGCTCTGCGGCATCCATGGCGGTGACTGGGCGCCAGGGAAGCCGTGGCCGGCGGCACCGGCCGGGGCTGTTGCCCGCGGGTCGAAGGTTGCCGGGGCCTCTCGCATCCGGAGCCACGATGCCTGCCCGAGCAGAGCATAGGCAATGGCGCCCAGGGCCCCTGTGACCGAACCCACAACCCGCGCTGTCGTCAATGTCGCCGACGGTGCGAACAAGGTTCCCGCTGCGACCGCTTGAGACACCTGCCATACGACGAACGCGGCGAGGGCGGCGGCAAGAACCGGAAAAGACCTGGTCACAATGAGCTGACGGCTGCGCGCCACGCCGAACGTGACAACAAGGACGGCCACGCCAACGGCGCTCAGGATCCCCGCCACGACCCCGGGCACGCTGTCCCCGCTGCTCGACGCGGGCAACCCTGCAGAGATCGCGACAAGCAGGAGAGACCCAGCAGCGACTAGCCAGTACGGGGAGGCCCGGCGCTGACCCGGGGACCTTGTTTCGCCGAATGAGCGCACTGCGGCGATGCCGAGAGCCAGGAGAGCCCATCCCCCGAAGCCCAACGCCGTCACAACGTTCGACGCTTGGCTGGAGCCGTCGAATACCTCAGTTGCGGCCAGGAGGGCACCGATCGCAACAAGCAGAGTCGCTGCCGCCGCGAGGCCAACTTCCCAGAGGTCGCCGTAGCGGCGTGCGAGCACGAAAACCCAGGCGACCCCCGCGGCAGCAGCGAACACCAGCAGCATCCCGGCGAAGGTGACCCACACGCTTCCTTGCACAATATCGTGGAACGTCGATGGGTGGTCCGGCGACAGGGTCGCGTATCCGACGAGGCTCAAGACCTCTCCGAGTGCGAGCAAGAGAGCCCCAACACCGCCAAGCGCTAGTGCGCTGCGTGATCTCGTTAGCTCGATCATCGTCGATCCCCTTCCCGACGGTGTGTGTCACCGGTCGCCGGGTCATCGCCCACGCACGCGCAAGGCGGCCAGGCGACGACGGGCGCGCCGCCTTTGATCACTGGCACAAGCGTAGCGAAACGACCACCGGCACGCCCGGAGCGGTGGGACGCCCGACGCCCTGGAGCGCGCCTTCGACGCTCT
The DNA here is from genome assembly GCA_021851885.1 of Actinomycetes bacterium. Lineage (GTDB taxonomy): Bacteria > Actinomycetota > Acidimicrobiia > Acidimicrobiales > JAMCQF01 > JAJZBS01. Next base: position 22,458 of record JAJZBS010000025.1, read on the forward strand.
CGACATGCCCCAGGACTGGCGCCGATCGCTCACCTCCTACATCCTGTCCGATCTCTCGTTCCTCGACGCTCTCCGCTGTGGCGAGCCGCCCTTCCCCGACCTCGCCACCGCCCTCGAAGCCCACCGGGTTGTCGCCGCCGCCTACGGCGCCGCCGATGCGCACGAAAGCGCCGAAGGGCGCAGGCGCGCTCCACTGGCCTCTTGGGCCACTCAGTTGAGGTCGTAGGGCGCCGAGGCACCGGCCAGGCGCCCCTCGATCAGCTCGAGAAGCCCCGCCAGGCGCATAGCGATGTCGATCGCCCCCGGGCAGGCGGCAGCAAGTCTGCTCAAGGCTGCCTCGGCGGCAGACAGGAGCTCGCAAGCCTCGAAGACCTCCCCTTTGGCAAGGCGTGCTTCTGCGGGCCCAAAACAGGTTTTCGTGATCGATGGATCACGCCGATCGCGACCAGGGGTCGATCCATGCCGAAATCCGGGTTGTCCGTTCATGCCACACCCGCCTGATCGGGCCGGCCGGGCGCCCTTCTGCGGCATGCGGGGGTGACCGGCGCCACCCGGTCACCCCCGTGCCCGCGTGCACCGACAGACCCGAGGTCGCGTGGGGTCGCCCGAGCTGCCGGCAACGCGATCACGCGTTGGACGCGAGACCGGCGGTCTCGCCGACGACGTCTGCGCGGTCAACCTTGGAGACCTCCGCCGTCGCCCACCGCAGGCTGGGGCCGATCTCGTCGGCGACAATCTCGACCTTCACCCGTCGCTCGCCGTCCTCGTTCTCCCAGATGCGCTGCTCGAGGCGGCCCGTGACGACGACCCGCACGCCCTTGGTCAAAGACATGGCGGCGTTCTCCGCCATCTCGCGCCAGCAGACGACGTCGAAGAACGACGTGGTCTCTTCCCATTCGTGCGAATCCCTGTTCTGCCAGCGGCGGTTGACGGCCATGCCGAGGGTCAGTGCCGCCTGACCGTCTCGGGTATAGCGAATCTCTGGATCCTTCGTCAGGTTCCCTGTCAAGGTCGTTGTGTTGCTCACGAGCACTCCTCTCGTCGGGGTCACACCTTGGCGACCACGGCTGTTCAGCGCTCGAAGGATCGCAGGGGGACTTTGCTGGAGACCTTGCCGGGCACCCGCGGAGAACTCGGCAATTCCCGTGCTCGCCGCTGTGCCTTTCCCCGGCGCGAGAGCTCGCGATAGAGAGCCCAGGTCTGTGGGTGGACCGCGTCGTAGGGCTCGACATCCTCGTCGACGACGTGAATGAGCTCCTCCATCGTCGCCTCGACCCCCGCGGGATTCCCTGCAAGGTCGGCGCTGCGCAGCAAGATCCTGTACAGGCGCTCGTCGTAGCGGCTGACGCGCAAGCCCTGGCGAGCCGCCCATGCGGCACCATCGGCATCCCCTTGCGTCAGCAGGAGCGAGCCGAGTCGCTCAGCAAGATCCACCACCTCTGCTTCGATCCACGCGGCCAGACCTTCGAGGATCGCCCAGTCCGCCCCTCTTAATCCCTCGAAGGGTCGACCCCGCACGAGCTCGAGTCCCGACGCCCATTTCGTTTCGTCTTCGCTTAACGCGCTGGCGCACAACGACTCCCAGTCCGTCACGACATGAGGGCCGAGACAAAGATGGCCCCGGCCGTGTGGGAGATGGTCGCTGCCGTCGCCGGATTTCCCCAAGGCGCGCCGAGCCGCAGAGGCTGTCGAGTGCAAGCTGGCCGGCGCCATGAGACGATCGGGCCATAGTGCGGTGGCCCAGACGTCGTTGGCGACGGGGCCTCGATGCATCGCCAGGTAGACCACGAGCTCTGTCGTCCACGCCCGCGCAAGCGGCCGCTCACAGCCTGCCACCTCCACCGGTCCGAGCACGCGCACCTCGACGCCCGGTGGCACCCCGGCATCGGTCGTCGACCGAGATGTGGCCATCCGGCTGGCGGTCGCGGGTGCGAGACGACGGGCAGAAGATCCCTCCCGATCCCGGCCGTGCAACGTCGTGGCCACGTCGTCCAATTGAGAGGCACTACACGCCACGACGTTGCATTCCACGCCCAACGGCGGAAGGCGCACTCCGCCGTTGTCGCACAACAATGACCAGCGAGGCCCGGGCCGAGAGCGTCGGCCGTGCTCGCATTGGGGTGGGACAGGGTCGGCCGAGGCCAACGAAACGAAGACGATGCCGAGCGAGCCGTCACCGGCGAGCTCGACCGCTTCGGCGAGGTCGTCGGGCGAGCTCCGCCCGGTGCAGAATACGATCAGCGGCTCCCACGATGGGTCAGCATTCACAAGGCGTGCCTGGAAAGCACTCGTGGCTCGCTGATCGGCAAGGCGCGTCACCCTTGTCTTTGCGCACGCACGCATGACATGCATGGCCTCGGACAGGTTGGCGTAGGCGTCGAGGCCGGGCGTGCCCGCGAGCGCCTCCATGCCGGCGACGATCGTCCGCCCGGTACCGGCCCACGAGCACGTCGCACTCTCCAGCGCCAAGTGGGTGACCAGGCGCGCGGCTTCATCGTCGTCGCCACCGATCACCAGCGACCCGGCCGCCTCCAGGTTGACGAGGACGGTCCCACCCTCGCCGTCCGTTCCCACGGTGACGAGCCCGCCGCACGCTGCGGGAACCGCAGGGACGGCGACCTCCAATCGCTCCCTTCCGGCACGCCAGGCGGACCGTCCGGGGACTTTCGCAAAGACACTCGCCGTCCGGGGCCAAAGGGTCGACCCCGCGAACGTCAGCTCGGCTTCTTCCCGCCTTATCGCCACTGCTCCGATGATCGGCACCGCGCCCGCACATCGGCGCAGCTCGTCCTCGGCCTCGCCGACAACCGCCGACATACAGGCGAGGTCGTCGCGCACGCCATCGATCGCGAGAACATGCCGGAGCGTCCCCTCGACGGCCGCACTGACCGTGCCGGGGACCTCCGGAGGCTCGCCGGCGAGCCGGTAGCGCTGGCGCGCCCGGCGCATCCCCTCGATCGTCGTCACCGCTGCGCTCGCCAGGACGAGGCTTCCCATCCACGCGTCGGCCGGGCGGCGCCCCGGCTCCCCGGGCACGGGAAAGCGCCCGGGGGCGAGCGGGGCGGGGAGCCACCCTGCCACGGAACCCGCTGGCGCCACGGAACCCGCTGGCGCCACGGCATTGGGGCGGACCACAACCGTGGCCGCCCGAGGCTGACGCGGGGTGGGCGGCGTGCTCGCCGACGCGGGCGTGGCCACCTGGACGAGCACCCCTCCGACCACGGCGGCGGCGACCAGGTGCGCTGCCAAGAGCTGGATACGGCCGCTTGCAGGAAGACGCCACGCCGGCCGCCCGGTGCATTGGGAGACAACCTCGGCGACAAGGATCACTGCCATCCATGCCCACAGGAGCCACGCGACCACGACCAGCATGCCGACCACGTCATGCACGCGCAGTGGACTCTCGCTCCAACGGACAAGGATTGAAGGATTGCCGAGCACGTGGAGCCGGCGCCGTGTCAGCGGAGGACCGGCGATCGTCGCAAGAGCCACGGGGACCCCGAAGAGGATCCCCGCGAGCGCCACGGCGGAAGCGAGGCGTCGCACGATGGACCGACGGCGAGAGCGTGGGCGGGAGCGCACCGGCGTCAGTCCGAGGTGACGACCCCGTGGACGTCGATCGCGCGGGCAGTCGCATGGACGTCGATGTGGTCGATGCCAATGATTCCGAGGAATGTCGTCGGCTCTTCGAATGAGATCGACACGGTGACCTCGTTCGCCTGCACCGTGACACGGCCGGGCATGCCGGCCGATGCTAGGTAGGAGCGCGCCGCGGCTATGGCCGCGGGCGGGTTGAGGCGAACCTGGCCGTCATGAAGATCCCCCGGATCGACCGCGCCGGCCCCCGCGCGCGCCGCCTGGTCGGCGACATCGGTCGCCGTGCGTGTCGCGGCCAGTGCGGTCCCACCGTCGACGACCAGCCCGATGAGCGCGAGAAGCGCCACAGCAAGAAGGGTGACGTAGATGGTCAATGATCCTTCGTCGTGTCGCCCAGATCGGCCGGAGGCAATCATCGGACCGCCCGGTACGGATCGATGGGCGCCGTGATCGATTCGGTGATCGTCGTCGATCCGGGGGCACCTGGCATGCCAAGGTCGGCCAATGGAACGGAACAGGACACGTGGACACGGACCGATCCACCCGGATAGAAGGCCGATGTATCCGCGGTGACGTCCTGGTGAGCGCACGTCGTCCCTCGGCCAAACACGTCGACCGCGGCCGCCGCTTCCGCAGCCCATTGTGCTTGCGCCGGCGAGGGCTGCACAGCCGCCGCCTGAGCACCTGCCCGTGCAGCCGCGATGACCTCGGCGCGCGCGACTTCCAACCGTCCCAGCATCACCACGGCGACGACGAAGAGGACGATGACGGGAGCGAGCATGACGAGCTCGACCGTCGCGCTTGCCCGTTCTGGCAGTGGCGGGGGATGACCTGTCATCCAGACCTCCGGAACGTCTGCACCGGACCGATGCTCGTCGCCGAGACGCCAATATGCACTCCTGGGAGAATGGACTCCACGTCTCCTGCCACATCGACGCGCGCCATTTCCCCGGCCTGGACGTGCGCTCGGACAACGGGGCCCACGATCACTTCTGCTCCGGTCCTATGGAGAAACTGCTCTGCGGCCACGACGCCCGCTGCGGGCGTTCCACCCGAAGCACGTGCGGCCTGATCTCCCTGGGCGGCCGCGGCTTGAACGAGGGAGCTTGCGTGTGCCCACAGCGCATACTGGACGAACACGAGCAGGATCAGCATGAGCGCAGGGACGATGATCACCGCCTCGACGGTCCCGCTTGCCCGGTCTCGCGACTGTCTCGGCCGCAGGGTCTTGACGGCCGCCGCGTAACGACGCCGCCGACGCGCCCCGGCCGGCACCCGCCCGGCTGGCGCACGCCCCGCCGCCTGAGCGCCCTGCCGTGACCGTGACATCAACCGAGGTTGATCGAGTTCGCCTTCGCCGTGATCTTAGCCACGATGATGGCTCCAACGGCGATCGCCAGCGCGGCAAACACAGCGGTCAGGATGACCTTCTCGACAACAGACCCCGCGTCGTCATGCCGGATCCGCGCTTCGACGCGCCCCCGCACGACGCTCCACACAGCAACGATGCTTGCGAACATTTCCGCCTTCCTTCCTTACCTTCTCTTCGCCGACCGAGACCGCCTGCTTCTCCGGCTTCAGACCAATGGAGCGCTCTCCGTCAGATGCCAGTGAGCACCCTGACGAACGCCGGGTAGCCGATGAACAGGAGAAATCCCAGGAGCAGGAGCACCCCGGGGAGGAACATGCGCTCGGTCACCGCGTTCGCCGCACTCTCGGCGGCCGCTTGCTCGCGCTGGCGCATCGAGGCGGCTTTGGCCGCGAGGGACTGGCGCACCTTTGCACCCTCCATTCCGGCCAGCCCCACGCTGGCCGCAAGCTCTTCGAGCTCGACCACGCCAATCGACATGCCGAGACGCCCGAGCGCTGCCCAGGGCGTGCTCCCTGCCCCACGAGCCCAGGCCAGGGCGTCTTTGATGCGCTTCATTGCCCAGTCGTCACTGGCGTGCGACGCCGCCTCGAGGGCGCCTTCGACGCCGATCCCGCCCGCAAGGCCCAGAACGACAAGGTCGAGAAAGGCGGCGGTCACGCGCTGGACGTGCCTGCGCCTTTCGAACGCTTGCGACCGCAACACGAGCCACGGGAGAGCGCATCCCGCCAGGCCCAGCGCCAGACCGCCCCACACCGGAACGACGAAAGGGAGCTGCACTCCGCCGGCCATCATGACGACGCTGCTCGCGGGCGCGGCCATCGCACCCGCGACCCCGGCCACGACGGACTCGGCACAGATGTCCTCGAGAGAGTGATCCGTGACCGCAAGCCACCGCTCGAGGTCGCGTTGACGTGGGTGGGGCGCCGCCGCCGCCCCACCCACGCTCACGCCCGCTCCCGTCGTGAAGACGGTGCGGCGAACCGCCCGGGCCGTAGTCGCCCCGAGACCTGCTTTGTGCAAGCCCCACCAGCCCCCAAGCGACGCCGTCCCCTGGCGTCCCCCCCGTGCGAGGAGCGCCTCCTCGGGTCGATCTTCCCCGTCGGGTATCTGGCGGAATGCGCCATAGCGATCGCCAGCTACAGGGCCGACAGCCGAAGAGGGGCGAGGGCGAAGGGGTCGGACAGATCGAACGAGAACAACCGTCGCCGCTCCGCCGAGGATCCCGGCGAGGATCATCGCCGTCATGGGTCGACCACCCCTCCCCGTGCCCCTCCACCGCCGAGGGTGATGAGGCGCGTCTGCTGCGCGGGCCGGGCCATCCACGTCATCCAGCTCAAGCCACTGGCGTAGAGCGCGCCAACTCCCAGCAGGATGACCTGACCACGCGCGCTCGCGAACGGCTGGAGATAGCCGTGCGCCACGAGGGCGAGGAGCGCCGCGAAGCCAACGCTGAAGATTGTCACCGCACGTACGCCACTTCGCACCGATGCCCTGCTCGTCTCGATCCTCAGGCGCATAGCCACCTCGTCGCGCGCGGCCTGGGCAAGCGAGCCGAGAAGCTCTGTGAGCCGGTGCGCCTGCGACTGAACCGATAGCACGAGGGCGCAGACGACGAGGTCGCCTGTCGGATCGGCGAGCTCGTCGGCAAATGCACGAAGCGCCTTGTCGGCACCGACGCCGGCGTCGAGGCGCGCCGAAAGTGCACGAACCTGGCTCCTGATGGGGGCGGGTGCCACGGGCGCCGTCGTATGGACGGCTTGGGTGAGACCCGCCGACGCGGCCATGGTGTCACGCAACATCTCCGTCCAGCTGGCGATCGCCTCCACCCGGTCGGTCGCCGTCTTGGCCTGCCCTGCGAGGAGAACCGGCACTCCGGCAGCTGCCGCCGCTGCGACGATCCCCGCGGCCGGCCATCTCGTGACGATGCCGGCGGCCAGCCCGACGGCGAGGGCACACGACCCGCGCCAGAACCGACGCGACCCCCATAACGCGCGACCGCTCTCTTCCCAGCTCGTGACGTGCGCACCCGTCGATTGCCCATTCGAAATCGGGCCGGCGCCGGCCGAGAGGGGACGGAGGGCGACAGTGCCGAGGATCACCGCACCGATGCCGACCCCGGCTCCTGCAACGGCGGCCACCCAAGCGCTCACCAGCAGGCTCCTTCCATCTGGCGCCCGACGAAGCGGTAGCCATGACTTGTGAGCTCCTCCAGGGTGCGCGTCCGCAACGGCGCCGCGGGTTGGGCACGCCGGTCCGGCCCGGGGCGGAACACCTCGTTGGACACAACCTGAATCCCCTCCGCGTCCACGACCTCGCGAACAGAGGAGATCACCCTGGTTCGGGCGGCGGGATGCGTGAGCGCCCCCGGAGCAGGCGAGGGGGCCGCCAGGTCCAGGAACACGACGAGATGGATCGATCCGGCCACCAGAAGGTTCGTCGCCTCGAGGGGAAGGCGCTCGGGAGCCTGAACTGCGTACGAAGCGACGCGGCGAAACACACCGGCGGAGGAGTCGGCGTGAATCGTGCACATCGAGCCCGACCGGCCCTGGCTCATCGCGTTGAGCATGGGGATTACTTCA
>JAJZBS010000158.1 GCA_021851885.1 Actinomycetes bacterium
TCACTCGCGAGCTTCTCCCCGAGAGGCCACTGCGAGCCGCAGCACGGGTCGTGAAACCCAAGATGAGCAAGTTCGGTGTCAAACGGTCCGTTCATCGCAACTGGCCTCGTCCGACCAAGCGTGCCGGAGAGGGCATCCGGGTACTGGCGGCACCTTAACTAAACGGTATTGGACCTAGATCGGCGAGTCCCGCTAGGACTCCGACCGAGATCCGGTCTTCTAGCTTGTCGTCGCTGCGTACTACCTGCTGCCCTGGTCTTGCCATGTCCCTACAGATAGACCATTGTAACCCTAAGTTGATGGTATTGGGGAGGCCCCGCGCCTCCCACTCCAGCTCTACGTAGATCCAGTAGACAACCCTGAAGAAGACCTCGACGGGTTGCAGAGGCCATCCAACGCCGAAATGCTCGAGGCAGCTCTGCGCGCTTACCTCCGCGGGGACCCTCACCCAGAGCTGGAAGCCGGGGACAACGCGGTACGCGGGAGCGTCGGCGAGGGCGAGCTTCAAGGCGTCGGCGACATCGCGATCGTCGTCCATGCGGACCAGGAGCTGCTCACTGTCGCTGATGCGGCGGTCGCTGCCGAGGTGACCATTGCCACGGCATGATTATTTGACGTGTCTATATAGATTTGTCTATGCTCAATGGGGTGAGCGACCAGCCGCCTGCAGAACCCCCCGAGGGCAGCGACGTGGCGCTCGCCTTGTACTCGCTGGTCGCCATGGTGGTCGGGATCATGCCCCGGGACATCAGCCTGACGGTGGCGACCACACTGAACCTGCTCGAGCGCGCCGGTCCCCAGCGGATCACCCACCTGGCAACCCGGCTAGGGGTGGCCCAGCCGTCGGTGACTTCCCTGGTGGACAAGCTTGAGCACGAAGGTCTCGCCGAGCGCCGCGCGGATCCGACCGACGCCCGGGGAGTGCTGGTGGCGCTCACCGCTGCGGGCCGCCGCTACGTCCGCGATCGGCGCAAGGTGGGCACCGACCTGCTCGTGGAGCTGATCGACGGCCTCCCAGCCGACCAAGCGAGGTCGCTTCGCGCCGCGCTGCCGGCCCTCGAGACGGTCGTCGCCCTCGCCCACCGCCGGGCCGACAGGACCGACCGGCTCGCTACCTCTGTCGGTGAGGTGCAGCGATGAGCGATGCCCACGGCAAGGCGGCCGGGATGTTCCGCCAGCCCAAGTCGGTGTGGGCGGTGGCCTTCGCCTCGGTGGTCTCGTTCATGGGGATCGGCCTCGTCGACCCGATCTTGCCGCTGCTGCGTGCTCAGTTGCACGCCAGCGAAGCCCAGGTGTCGCTCCTGTTCACGAGCTACTTCTTGGTCACCGCGGTGTTCATGCTGATCGCCGGATGGGTGTCCTCGCGCATCGGCGCCAAGAAGACCCTCCTCGCGGGATTGACGCTGATCGTGGTCTTCAGCGCCCTGGCCGGGCTGTCGCCCGGGGTGACCGACATCGTGATCCTCCGTGGCGGCTGGGGCATCGGCAACGCCCTGTTCATCTCGACCGCGCTCGCCACCATCGTCGGGGCGGCGAGCGGTGGATTCGGGGCCGCCATCATGCTCTACGAGGCGGCGCTCGGCCTCGGCATCGCCTTGGGGCCGCTCGTCGGCGGCGAGCTCGGCGGGATCAGCTGGCGCGGCCCGTTCTTCGGGGTCACCGCCCTCATGGCGATCGCCTTCCTGCTCGTGAGCACGCTCCTCGCCCCGACCCCCAAGCCGCCCTCCCGCGCCTCGCTCGCCGACCCGTTCCGGGCCCTCGGCCACCGCGGGCTGCTCACGGTGGCCATTGTCGCCCTCTTGTACAACTGGGCCTTCTTTACCATCCTCGGCTACGCCCCCTACCCGATGCGGGTGTCGGTGCACACGCTCGGCTTCATCTACACCGGCTGGGGCGTGCTCGTCGCCATCTTCGCCGTGCTCGTGGCGCCCAAGCTCCAGCGCGCCGTCGGCACCGTCGTCTCGCTCTACCTGAGCCTGGCTTTCATGTGTCTCGACCTCGTCGCCACCGCCATCTGGACCAACGACCGCATCGCACTCGTCGCCTGCGTCATCGCGAGCGGCGCTTTCATCGGGCTCAACAACACGCTCGTCACCGGCACGTCGATGACCGTCTCCACCGCCCCGCGGCCGACCGCGTCGGCGGCCTACAGCTTCGTCCGCTTCTTCGGCGCCGGCCTCGCCCCCTACGTGGCGAGCACGCTCGCCGCCCACTTCGGTGACCACGTGCCCTTCTACCTCGGGGCGGTCACGATCGCCGTCTCCATCCCCGTGCTCGCCACCGCCCACCGCCTCATCCTGCGAGCCGAGCAGCGTCCCGCCACCCAGCCCCCGATCACGGCCCCGGCGACCGGGCCGCTGGTCGCTGTGGGCGAGACAGCCGCCTCAACTCCTCCTTCTCTCCGCCGAGGGCTCTCCCAGAACGGACCGCCCCCGATCGTCGTCGCCGTCGGCCCGGGCCCGTGGGCCGACGAGGTCGTGGCCGCAGGCGCCGACATCGCTCTGGCGCTCGGCTACCCGGTCGGGATCCTCCACGTCGTAGAGGCCGACGTCGCCATGGACCAGGTCCTCGACACCGAAGACAAAGACGCAGCCGCAGCAGCGCTGTCTGGACACGTCGAGCAGGTGGCCCGCCGGGACATCCCCGTGACCGGGTATCTCCTCGAGGTCATAGGCGACCACGGCGACGTCGGGCAGCGCATCGCCGAATTCGGCGATAGCCACCATGCCGCCATGCTCGTCCTCGGCGCCCCCACTCACGGGCGCTACGCCAGCCTCCTCGACGCGAGCGCCACCGAAGAGGTCGTCCGCCGAGCCCGCTGCGATCTCCACATCGTCCATCTAGACCTGAAACAAGCGTAAGACCCACGACAAAGGAGAAGCGGAACTCGAGAAGCCCTGTTGTTCCAGGCATTTATCCGCCGAATCGGAGATCGGTAGCGACCACCGGAGTGTGAGTTGAGGTGAAGCCTCAGGTACTGCGTTTGGGGGTGGTGCGCCGCAGCCGGTCGAGTTCGATAGCGGCGTCGATCCACTCGTCGAGGAGTGCCTGGAGCTTCTGGTAGTTGCGGATCTCGGAGCGCACCTGGGCGAGGTGCTCGGGGTGGACGGTCTCGGTCCGGCTCCTCCCGTGGCGGGTGTAGTTCAGTTGGTAGTAGGGACCGTGCCTCTGTGGCGGGTTGGCCTTGCAGCGGCAGTTGGGGGTCCCGCAGGTGTTGTACTGCTCCGAGAGGCTTCCCGGACGCAGGTCACCCAGGCTTGCTACGGCCTTCTTTGCGCGCTCGATGCGCCGGACGATGTCGGCTTCGCTTGTCATGGTGCCTCAATCCTGCACGAGGATGCTTGCACACTCAAGACCACAGTGCTAGCATACTACGGTATTGACGAAAAGGAGTCCTAATGAGCAAATCCACACAGAGACGCAGCCGGCGCCTTGCAGCCGAGGCGCGCCGCATCGAGAGACGCCTGAAGAACGCAGTAGCGCCAAACTTCTCCGGTCCGCTGCTCGGTGAGGCGAACATCACCTACTAGCTCTGCGAGCGTGCCAAGGGGATCTCCTATGGAGGCATCGGCTTGGTCGCGAAGGTCGTAAAGCACACTGGCCTTGCTGAAGCAATCGACTCCAAGCTACAGCTACTCAAGATCCACAAGCCATACCACGAGTCCGACCATGTACTGAACATCGCATCTGCGCCACGAGGCGCTATGGCATATCCCCTACGAAGTGGGGAGGGATTGGAGGTGATATCCCTGGGTCCAATGGTTTACCTGGACTCGAAAGAGTAAGGGGACAATAGCATGCCATTCGAGCTGGCTCCCGTGCCGAGGCGTATGGGACGAGGAGTCGGTGGACCCGTGTGATATGGCGAAGGCTTGATTGCTTGAAACCCAATCTCCTGTGGTGCAAGTTCACGCCCACCGGAAAGACGCCCGAAGCCGGTGCCACAGCCCCCTTGCTGCAGGGTGTATGCGAACCTGCGGCAACCTCCGGGGGCTGGGCGATGTCGAGTGAGGACATTCAAGGAGATGAATGGGCCGCCTAAGTCACGCTAGATACGTATGTGAGAGACGAACGTGGGATCGCCTACGGGGCGCGAGCCCTATAGCGACACAGTGCCCGTAGTAGTCCAGGAGCAGCGACCTGTGAGGGAGGACGGGAAGGCCGACAACAGGGCGAAGGGGCACAGGTGATCGGACACCAACAAGACCAGGAGGTATGCGAAATGCAGAACGCCGAAGCGGTACTGGGTGTCCTCTGTGATCACTGGAGAGCCACGTGCATCGAAAGGTGCCCGCGTGGTTCGGAGGGGAGCCGCGCGGAAAAGGGCCTGAGAAGGTACCTCGCCGCGCGGCTTACCCGGTACAACACCAACGACTGGGACATGACCACAGACGAGGTCGTAGCGGAGGCCCATAAGCGCTGCGACCAGGAGAACCTGCACGCTCAGTTGAAAGGAGAGGTGCGCGCGCTTCATGCTCCGGTCAACACGCTGAACGCTAACTGGGCCCCACCAACGCATCTACGTGGGCACTCTGGATCGAGAATGCCCACGTAGATGCGTTTCCTATGCGCCGTGAGGGCTATGCTGGCAGACAGGATGTCTTCGCTAGGTAAGAGCTGGAGCAGCGCTGGGGCGATCTGTCCGCGGCCCGGACACGGTGGCTCGCGCGTTCGCTTCGACGGCCACTACGGTACGGTGGAGCACCGACGGCAACGCTACAGGTGCATCCCGGCCAATGGCGATCGCCCGCACTGCTTCACTGAGGTTCTGCCGCGGGAGGAGCCCTGGGCAGACGCCTGCGAGGTCTGCGAACGCGATGTCGGGCTCCACGAGGGTCCTCACGCGGCGAGGAACTACCAGTTCGTCGCTCGGGGGATCGCTGAGGCGTTGCAGATGGTCGGGGCCGGTTCGACATATCGCGATGCCGCGCTCGTTGCGCGCGAGCGAGCAAAGCGACTGCGGCCCGATCCTTCCACGGGCGAGTTACGCTTCTCCCGGCACGGCTCGCTGGTGATGGACTGGGTGGAGGTGTTCGCCCCGGTCGTCTTTGAGCCCTATCGCCGTCGCGAGTGGCCCACCAGCGGCTCGCTGTTGCTCGACGACTTGCCGTTCATGGTCCGCGATCCCGACACTGGCAGCCACCGGGTCGCGTTCCGCATCTTTTGTGCGATGGGCTATGAGTCCGGGCGCCCGAAGCTGTGGCGCATGGAGGCCTATACCTCCAAGTCGCAGGCCAACTGGGAGGCGTTCCTCGGCGCCCTGGACGGTGCGCCGCCGCGGGTCGTGTGTGACAATGACCACGGCCTCACCAACGCGGTTCGTGCTCGCTTCCCCCAGACCGAGCTGTACCTGTGCGAGTGGCACCTGCGCCATGCGCTGGAGCGGCTGATGGGCAAGATCCGCACCGAGGACCCGCAGCACCGACAGGCGGTCGACGAGTTGCTGGTAGACGTCGAGGCTGCCTTCACCGGCATCTCGCTCTGGGCGCCCTTCCTCGAGCGCGCGCATGCCGCCGGCATCTCGCGCCTGAGCGAGTGGCTGAACACGACCGGGCAGATCGTCGAGGATCAGTTCCGCCAGCGCGGAAAGCACTCTACCCGGGGCGCTGACATGCCGCTGTCAACGTCGCCGCTGGACGGGTTCATCAACCCGATCCGCTCCGCGATCGGGCCGCGTGCGTATGGGCTGAAGAACCGGGAGCGCACCAACCGGATGCTGATGCTCATGCAGTTGCACGCCAACCGCCAAGACGACGATAACGCCTACATCCAGCACATCCGCAGCTACCTCGAGGTGAACCGGGGCCGCCCGAGCCTTGTCCGTCGAGCAGTCGTTGATGCCAGACGGGTCGGCTCCCTGCGTTGATCGGCGGTCGCTGCTCGGCACGCGGTCGAAGAGCCTCATCGAGAGATTCGAACGCATCTACGTGGGCA
>JAJZBS010000159.1 GCA_021851885.1 Actinomycetes bacterium
GTGTCGTCAAGCACGGTCCCGGGCCCGTGTTCCAGCCAGGCGCCGACGACCGCTGCGGCCTGGGCTTCGCTGTGCATCATCTCGGCGGGACGTCCTGCGGTCGGATCGACAGAAGGTTGGCCGCAGGACGGCGAGCGGGTCGGGCTCGGCCAGTGCCAGCATAAGGCTTTCCAGACTCGATATCTCCGGGAACGACTGCCAGCTGAGGTGCGTCGGTTCGCCGTCGGGCAGTCCGAAGATGGCGGGATGCCCCGGAACATGTGAGACCCTCGCGATGCCCTGCTGCATGGCGGGAACGGCGTCGGCGCAACGTCCGAGGAGGATCCTCAGCGTCTCGTCCTGGATGCGTCGGAATCCCCCCATCGCTTCCTCGAGGAGAGGAAGCAGCAAGATCCGCTCGGGCGAGCTCTCGATCAGTGGGCGGGCGTGCCGGCTCCACTTGAAGTTCGCCAAGAGCAGGTCGGAGCGGCTGATGTAGAGCTCGAGGGTCCGACCCCCGTTCCCGGTGGCGGCGACGATGAGGCCACCTAGCGGTGGGCCGCAGTGCACGGCCTTTTCATAGTCGACACTCCAGGGCTCTGACCTGCGGCGATGGTTGCTGATTGGCGCGCACCGATCAGCTGATGCTACGTGTAGCGGGTGCGAGATGCGTGGTTGGCGAACCTTCGGGTCGCCCCGATGGTGCCTGGTGATGCTGGTCGCTTCGACGCGGAGTTGGACGAGCACCACTGGCTCGGTCACCGGATGGTCGGCGAGACGATGCGCTACGTAGCGGTGGATTACTCCGGCGAGTGGGTCGCGTTGGTCGGCTTCGCATCGTCTGCACTGTCGTGTGGACCTCGGGATCGTTACGTCGGCTGGTCTCCAGAGCTCCAGTTGCGCAGGCTCCGGTTCGTCGCTTCGAACCAGAGGTTCTGTATCCTGCCAGCCGGGCGCAGGCAGAACACCGCGTCCGCAGTGATGTCTCGAACGCTGCGGCGACTCTCCGCTGACTGGGTGGAGCGCTGGGGTCATCGAGTCCTCCTGGTCGAGACGTTCGTGGACCCGTCTCGCCACCTCGGGACCTGTTACGGCGCCTCGTCGTTTCTCTTCCTCGGCGAGACCCAAGGCTTCGGGCGTCGGTCCGGCCGCTACGTCGCGCACGGCCAGATCAAACATGTCTACGTCCGAGCGCTGTACCGGCGGAGCACCGAGGTACTCGCAGGCACGTTCGACCATCCCTTGTTGGCAGACCCGAGGAGCCCAGCCTCTGTGGCACAGATCGACTTCAACACCGCTGATCTCACCAGCCTGATCAGACGCATCGAGACCATCACCGATCCGAGGGACCGGAGGGGCGTCCGCCACGGGTTCGCTACCACCCTGGTGCTCATCGCCTGTGCGACCCTCGCTGGACACAAGAGCCTGGTAGCGATCAGCGAATGGTGCGACAGTTCGTCCCAAGAGGTCCTCTGCCGCCTCGGGGCTCGGATCTCTCCGGGAACCGGGCTGCGGATCCCGCCTTCCTACGCGACGATCCGGAGAGCGACGATGGCGGTCGATGCGGACGAGTTTGACGACATCGTCAACACCTGGGCAGGAGAGCAGGCGGACCGCAGGGGTCGGAGTAAGGCCATTCGGGATGCGACAACCAGCGACGACGATGACACCACCGATCCCGGCTCTGCGGACTCGGATCCAGACGACGGCTGTGAAACCACCGGAGCGGACCTCGTCGGAGTCGCGGTCGACGGCAAGGCGGTCCGGGGGGCAAAGCGCGAGGACGGCACCCAGGTCCAGTTGCTCGCAGCACTCCGACACGACACCGGGATGGTCATCGGTCAAGCGAACGTCGAGAACGACAAGACGAACGAGATCGTCGCCTTCCCTCCACTGATCGAGCCACTCGATCTCACCGGCAGAGTCATCACCGCGGACGCGATGCACACCCAGAAGAACGCAGCACAGCTCGTCGTCAGCAAGGGCGGACATTTCGTCTTTGGCGTGAAACAGAACCAGCCGAAGCTGTGGGCTCAAGCGGTCGAAGTGGGCAACTCGATCGACATCGATCGTCCCGAGTTCGAGACCGAAAGCAGAGGTCATGGGCGCATCGACCGGCATCGGGCCTGGTCTGCGCCGGTCTCAGCGACGACCTCCTTCCCACACGCGAGTCGCTTCATCATCGTCGAACGCGAATCGTCGACTCTCGGCGATGTCCGGGTCAGCATCGAGACTCGCTTCTACGTGACCAACCTCACCGAGGCTGACGCCTGCATCGAGCACCTCCTCCGCCTGGTGAGAGGCCACTGGTCGATCGAGAGCCTGCACTGGATCCGTGACAACACATTCGACGAGGACCGTTCCCAGGTTCGGACCGGGACCATCCCACGGGTCCTTGCGACTCTGCGCAATCTCGCGATCGGCATTATCCGCCACACGACCAACCGATCCGTCAACATCGCAGCCGCAACCCGTCAGCTCGCACGTCAGCCGGACATCACCCTCGATCTGCTCGGGATCCCGCCGCTACTTTGCAAATGACCGTGACAAGGTACCCGGCGCGGCTGAGCTTGCCGCACTGGTGGAGAAGCACTCGCGTGCCATCTTCCCCTCGGGCGCGCCGCCGTGGTACCCGGCATTCAGCAATGCCGTCTACACGAACCTGCACAGTGCTGCAGCTGGGCAGGAGTCGGTAGCGAGCGCCATCAAGGCGGTCGCGTCGCAGGTCGCCTCGCTCGGAGGATGAGCACGCCGGAGCGCGCGGTCATCACGGGCGACGATCCAGCGGTGGCTGCGCGCTCCGTCAGCACTTCCAGCAGAGCGCGGCGACGGTCTCCACGTCGCCGAGACAGGGTCCGCGGCGGTCGGGCAGGGTCGGACGGTGCGCTACCGTACCTCCTGGTCGCGCCGCTCGTCGTGTTCATCGGCGCGCTCGCGATCTACCCCACGGTGCTCACGGCGGTCGAGGCGTTTTTCCGCATCGATCCGCTGACACCACCGACGGCCTTCACGGGATTCGGCAATTTTTCGGCGATCTTCTCGAACAACCAGGTTCGCCAAAGTATCGAGAATACGGGCTGGTACATCCTCTTCGGTGTCATCCTGACAGTCGCGATCGGTACGGCGATCGGGCTGCTTCTCCAGCGTCCCTTCCGGGGGCGGGGAATCGTCCTTGCGATTGTCGTCCTCCCGTGGGCACTTCCTGGAGTCGTCGAGGGTGTGATCTGGTCGTGGATTTATAACCCGACATTCGGGGTCCTCGACTCGGTGCTCAAGAGCTTGCACCTCATCGGGTCGTACCAGCTCTTCATCGGCACCCACCAAGTCGAGACGATCTTCCTCATAGCGCTTGTCCAGGCATGGCAGATCACCCCGCTTGCCGCGCTGATCGTGCTCGCTGCCCTTCAGACCATCCCCGACGAGCTCTACGAGAGCGCGGCGGTCGACGGAGCCTCACCGTGGCGACGGGTGCGGAGCATCACGCTGCCGCTCATTCGACCCGCGCTCGCGATCGCCACCGTCGAGGCGCTCGTCATGTCGCTCAACATCTTCGATCAAGTCTACGTGCTCAATGCGAACGCGACGACAGGCGCGTCCATCATGAGCACGACGTACTTCATCACCTTCCAGGACCTCAACTTTGGTCAGGGCTACGCCCTCTCACTTCTCGCAACCGTTGCGACGGTGCTGATCTCGGTGGGCGTGGTGAAGCTTCTCTACCGAAAGGTGGACTACCAATGAGTCGCCTTCTTCGGCGGATCGGACGCTCGCTCGCCTTCGTCGTGCTCATCTTCTGGTCGTTGTTCCCCCTGTATTGGGCGCTGAAGACAAGCCTGTCGACGAATGCAGCAGCTGAGCAGACTCCGGTGCAGTACTGGATCACGCATCCGACGATTGTGAGCTACCAGGCGATATTCGGCGGCGGTCCAGAGAGCGCCGACGCAGCCGGTGGGATCAGTCGAGCGTTGATCAATGTCGTCGTGGAGGCGACCGGGGCGACGATTCTCACACTCGTCATTGCCGTGCTCGCAGCATACGCCTTTGCCCGTCTGCGCTTCCGATTGAAGAACGTCGTGTTCTATGCCGTCATCGCGACGCTTACGTTGCCCGTATATGCCACGTTGATCCCGCTATACAGGATCATGAGTGATCTCGGGCTCGTGAATACCTATATCGGGATCATCTTGGTCTATACCTCTGGCTTCCTTCCGCTCGCGCTGTGGATCATGTATAACGTGTTCATGTCACTTCCCTTCAGCATCGAGGAAGCGGCGAGAATCGACGGTGCCAGCACGATGCAGGCCTTTTACCGTGTCGTGCTTCCGACGGCACGTCCGGGGATCGCCGCCACCGCGATCGTGACGTTCCTTTTCGGCTGGGGTCAGTTCATCTTCCCGCTCGTTCTGAGCAGCAGCAGCTCCACGGAGCCGCTCACCGTGTTGCTGGCGGCGATTGACAGTCGGAACGTTCCCTACACGATCATCAACGCGGCGGCGATCGTGGCGGTTGCGATTCCGGCGCTGATCGTCTTTTTCTTGAACCGCTGGATCGTTACTGGTATCACTGCCGGGAGCGTGAAATAGCGGCGTGTGCAAGTATGCGATGAGAGACAGCGGCGGCGACCGCGGCGCGACCGGGAGATAGATGACTACCCAAGCAGGCTACGTCCTCTCGGAGAGCGAGCACGCGAGTGGCGGGAGGCGCACGGCGGATCGTCTACGTGCCGTCCTCGAGGTTCTCGAGATCGAGGGTAAGGTCAGCGTCGAGGGCCTGATGAACTTGCTCGTCGTGTCGGCCGCGACGGTGCGCCGCGACCTTGCCCGCCTAGAGGCAGAGGGTCTGATCGTTCGTTCGCACGGGGGTGCAGTGCGTCTTGATCGCGGCTACGAGGTGCCGATCGGCTTCCGGGCGCTCAGCCACGCGGCCGAGAAGCGCCGGATCGCCGACTACGCCGCCACCCTCGTGAAGGAGGGAGCGGTCGTCGGCATCACAGGCGGGACGACGACGATGGAGGTGGCTCGGGCGATCGCGGGGCATGCTGGGATCACTGTCGTGACGAACGCGTTGAACGTCGGTGCTGAGCTCACGGTCCGACCAAACGTTCGCCTCGTTGTCACGGGTGGCATCGCACGGACGGCGTCGTTCGAGCTCTCTGGGCCGATCGCGGAACAGACCTTCCGCCAATACAATCTCGATATCGCTTTCGTCGGGGTTGACGGAGTGGATGCAGTGGAGGGGTTCACGACCCACAACGACCTCGAGGCGATGACCAATGCGACGCTCGTCGAGCGCGCCAATCGGGTGATCGTGGTGGCGGACAGCACGAAGCTTGGCCAGGTGAAGTTCGTTCGGATCTGTCCGCTGGATGCAGCCGAGCTGCTCATCACCGATGTTGGTGCTCTCGATGACGAGGTGCAGGCGCTCCGGGCGGGCGGACTCGAGCTGGTGCTCGTGTAGCCAGGACCGAACCGGAGTCTCGACGTGCCATCTGGGCCTCCTTGGGAGGTAGATGAGCGTTGCGAAGCGTTGCCGCGTCACCGCAGACGCCCCACCCATGGGCCGGCCTCTGCCTTTGCTCGGCGAGCCGTCCATCTCGGCGGGTGCCCCCGGACCGCAGATGCCCCGTCGAGGGGTTGTCGTCGATGCGGCAGTACGATGCGTCCGTGCAGCTCACCGCCGCGTTGATCCGGGAGGACGAGTGGTACGTGGCGCGCTGCCTCGACGTCGAGGTCACGAGCCAGGGCCACACGGTCGAGGAGGCACTGGCGAACCTGCGGGAAGCCCTCGAGCTGTACTTCGAGGACGCTGAGCTGCCCGAGGAGCTCGAGCCGCCGATCATCGCCACGATCCGCATCCCTGCGTGAGCCCTGCGCTGCCGGTCCTCTCGGGCGCTTAGGCGATCCGCGTCCTCGAGAGAGCCGGGTTCGCACAGGAGA
>JAJZBS010000160.1 GCA_021851885.1 Actinomycetes bacterium
GTCGACGATGAGCTCCGTGGAGCCTCTGGCGTTATAGATGGAGAAGGACCCCCCCAACCCCAAGGATGCGATGACCATATTGGCGACAGTGTCTCCTGGGCCGAAGTTGAGATCGGAGACATCCGGCCTCTGTTGGCCCGCGGGGTACACAGTGACGTAGCCACCGGTGCGAGACCCGACAGCCGTGACGTTGAGGAGGACCGCGGTTGCATCGACCGGCACCCCGCCGATTCCGGTTGCCTCGACGTACAGGACCCCGCCGGCCGCCAACACCTTTCCCGTGCAGGAGTTCCACATCTGTCCGGTTCGTGTGTCACAGATCCTCGTCGGCGAATGAGCGAGGAAGAACTGTGCGCCCTTGACATTCGGGTTTGAGGAATCGGTAAACCAACCGGAGACGACAACCGCGATGTCGAGTGGCCCGCTGCTCACGAAAATGGAGATCTGACCTTCTGATGAGACTGGAACGATCACTTCGCTCAGCACTGCGGCATCAGCTCGGTAATTGAGATTCGAGGTGACCGGTTTGGCGGAGCCTTGGGTGTAGACGGTTAGATAACCGGGAGCTACTGGGTCGATCGCCGTGACGTTCAAGACCGCGGCGCCAACCCCTGACGCAGGAACACCGCCCCGGCCGGTCACTTGGACATCGAGTGTTCTACCCGCAGTTGGAGCCATCCCGGTGCACTGGTTGGCCGGCTGTCCTTGGCGCGTGTCACAGATCCGTGCCGGAGCAACGGCGGTGTAGAGCCCCGTTCCCGCGACGGCATCTGGGGCGTCGTAGCCCTCGACGTCGACGATGAGATTGACGCCTCCCGACGCGTTGTAGATGTCGACCTTGCCGTCGCGCGGCAGGGCAACGGTAACCAAGTTGGCGACATTCTGGCCGGCATGGAAATTGATCGACGACGCGAGGGGCCTCGTCTCACCGTCGGCGAAGACGGTGAAGTAGCTCGTGGCCGTGGCGTCGGTCGCAGTGACGTTGAGGACGACAGCCGACGCACCCGATGCCGGCACCCCACCCAAGCCGGCGACAGTGACGACCTGAGTCACGCCGGTTCCGAATCCGTGGCCCGAGCACTGGTTGGCCGCCTGTCCTTGGCGGGTGTCACATATCCGTACGGGGGCAATGCCGTGGTAGCCCACGGTTTCATAGGTGAACACGTCAGCGGGTGAAGTCGCCGACGGGCCCGCGACCGTGGTCACCGTCACGTCTTCAGCGCCTATGCCAGCAGGGGACGTCGCTTGGATCTCGTTCGGCGAGATGATGAAAGTACGAGTTGCGGCGGTTGCACCGAAAGACACCTGTGCACCCACCGTGAAGTGCGACCCCGTGATTGTGACCACCGTACCGCCCGCCTCGGCTCCTGAGCTCGGGGTGACGGCCGAGACGGTCGGCGGAGGTGCTTGGGCGGCCGTGAAGAGATTTCCGGCATCGTCGACGGCCGCGCAGAAGTTCGCCGACGGGCAGGAAACTCCGTTGATGGCGCCGGCGGCGAATTCACCCATGTTGGCCTCATCCACCGTCCACGACGCGCTGGCCCCCGTCGGGTCGGTCACGGTTGCAAGAATGCCGAAGCCGTAAAGGAATCCCACGACTGCGCAGACGTCCGCAGAGGGGCATGAGACTCCGACGATGACGGAATAATCGGGGAAGTCGACGGCCTTCCACGTCTTCGCGTCCCCGGTCGGATCTGTCGAAGCGAAGAGGGTTCCGCCAAATGCACCACCGACGGCCGCGCAGAAGTTCGCCGACGGGCAGGAGATGCTGGAAAAGCTCCCCAGGTTGACCTCGACTTTCGCCCACGTCGTGGCGCCCCCGGTCGGATCTGTTGAGGTGAAGACGTTGCCAACCTCGTCGGCGGCCGCGCAGAAGTTCGCCGACGGGCAGGAAATGGTTGAGAGCCTGTTGCTCGTCGCGTCGATCGGGGTCCTTGTCCATTCAACGGCACCGCCGGTGGGGTCCGTCGAAGTCAGGATGCCGCCGTCCTGGTCGACGGCCGCACAGAAGCTCGTAGAGGGACAAGAGATCCCGAGCAATCCAACTCCGCTGTCGATCAACGACTTTATCCAGGCCGCTGCGCCGGCACTCGGGTCCGTCGAGGTCAGGACGTTACCGACCTCGTCGACGGCCGCGCAGAAGTTGGCCGACGAGCAGGAGACGCCTGTTAGTCGGTTTCCGAGGCCGAACTGGCCACTGCCCGCATCGATCATGGCCGACGTCCACGCGCCACCGCCCCTCGGGTCTGTCGAGGTTAGGACGTTACCGACCTCGTCGACGGCCGCGCAGAAGGTCGCCGACGGGCAGGAGATCGCTTGGATGCTGGTCGACCCACCGTCATCGACCGCCGTGCGCGTCCAGGCGCCGGCACCCCCTGTTGGTTCCGTCGACACCGCGAGGGTCCCATAGCCGGTGGCGCCCACAACGATCGTGGCACAGAAACGCACTGTTGCACATGAGATGTCGCCCAAGGCCTCGACAGTGTTTCCCCCTGAAACGGGTTGGGTGGCAATCTTGGCGATCTGCCAAGCAGGGCGACCCCCGCTGGGATCCGACGAGGTCACGACGTTGCCGGCCGCGTCTACAAACGCACAGAGGCTTGCCGACGGGCAGGATATGGCGACCGGTCCCAGGTAGTTCTCCATGCCGACCGCCCACGGGTCAACTTCGGAAACCTTCCATGCGCGAACCCCGCCGGTTGGATCAGAGGACGTGTACACATTGCCAAGCCAATCGACAGCCGCGCAGAAGTTCGCCGACGGACAGGACGGGCCGAGAAGAGCCAAGGAAACTCCATCGTACGGAGGAGCGATCACGGCCTTTGTCCACGTAGCTACCCCCCCGGTGGGATCTGTCGACGTCAGCACGCTTCCCGCATCATCGACGGCCGCGCAGAAGCTCGCGGAGGGGCACGAAACTCCGTCCAGCGGGACGCCATTCTCGTCGATCACGGCCTTTGTCCACGTAGCTGCCCCCCCGGTGGGATCTGTCGACGTCAGCACGCTTCCCGCATCATCGACGGCCGCGCAGAAGCTCGCCGAAGGGCACGAAACTCCTTTGAGCGGGAGACCACTATCGATCATCGCTTTCGTCCACGCGATGGCCCTCGCGGTTGGGGCTGTCGAGGTGAACACATTGCCTGCGTCATCGACGGCCGCACAGAAGCGCGACGACGGACAGGAAATGCTCATCAGTTCCGTGTTCCGAGCATCGATTGTGAGCGTTGACCACGCACCAGGACCCCCGGTGGGATCGGGCGAGATCACAACGTCGCCTGCGCCATCGACGGCTGCGCAGAAAGTCGCCGACGGGCAGGACACGGCCGAGATTCCGCGCGGCGAGCTCCATGGGCCGTGCGTCTCGATACGCACGGCCGGTGCCCACGCCAGAGGATTGGTAGATGCCGCGGCCGGCGCAGGATGAGCGGCCGAGACGACGACAAGGGCGGAGAGAGCTGACGCGAGGGCCACACCGACTCTTGCAGCACTCGTCCTCCGTGGCGAACCGCGGGCCCCTATCCGCGCGAGGCGTACCACCGTTCCCTCCCGTCGTCCCTTCTCGCGTCAAACCAGCAAGGGCTTCCAACCTGTGCTGAATGTCACGGCCCCGATTTCAGACCCTACTGCCATGGCCTCGGCCCTCGTCGCGAAGGGGTAGCGGTGGACGAGATCACGCTTTAGCGAGCTGAAGAACAACTCGGCTGGGCTGTTGCCGAAGCAGGTGGCAATCCGGCCGGCGGACGGCGAGACCCAGAGGCGTTCGTGCAGCCTGCGGTAGTCCTCGGAGAGGTATTGACTGGGTTCAATCAGTGGACGCAACACCGGCTTCTTGTTGAGAGCGTAGGTGCTCATGTTGTCGGCTATCGCCCAGCCCGCGAGGCGCCCCCATCCGAGGTCGAGCGCCGTCGCGAGGAAGAGCCGGCCCTCGCCGGTCGGATCGTGGTTCGCGCGCTGCGGCGAGGTGTCACAGCCACGATGCCGTGCTCGGCCATGAGACGCTCGGTCCGCTTGTGGTTAACGCAGAAGCCGCGCCTGGGCAGCTCTCTCGTCATCCGAGGGTTCCCGTAGGTGGCGTCGAGCTCCTTTTCACTCGGCCCGGCAACCTCCCTGGTCTTCCAGTCGTAGTACGCCGAGATCGAACGTCTCGCTCTGGCGAAGCTGGCCATCATCGACGGGGACGAGGTCGCCGAGTCGCTCGAGTGGGCATTCCGTGTGGCCGAGGTCGATCAGCTCTCTCACCGGGCCGGGCGAGTCCGCGGTCCCGGGTATGTGCATGAGAACGAGGCCGCTTACGAGATCCTTGAAGAGATCCTGCGGCCGGAGCTCGACGACCTTTCCCGGCGCGCCGCGCTCGGTCTCCACGATGCCGCATGCCAGATGGCACTCGGGCTGCTCCGCGGCCTCGCAAACTGTCGCGAGGGCGTCGAGGACGGGACCGTCCTCGCCTACGCGGGGCCGGACGTGACCGACGACCTCGCCTGGTCGGTTCGCGACGCGCTCAGCAAAGCCGGCCTCGACCTGCCAGACGACGTCCTCGAAGACCTTTGGCCCGATTCGGGATCGACGTGACAGGACGGGCCCCCGTGGGGGACCGCCGAGAGTGCTTCGGCGGGAGCAAGACAAGCTACCGTCGTCGGGTGTGACGACCGATCACGCATGCCCCGTGGAATGGGCCACCGACCATGGCTTGCTGGAGGGTTCCCCGGTCGATCGCTCCTGGTGCCTGTCTCACCAGATGGACACCGTGATGAGCTTGGAACCGATCAGCGCCGTGGCGCCCGAGTTGCTGCTCTGACAGCAAGGGGCGCTGAGCGCCTTCTACGGCCCCTGGGACTGGGTCAATACCTCGACCCGAGTGATGCTGGTCGGGATCACCCCGGGCCTGCACCAGACGACCGAGGCGCTCGCCGAAGCTCGACGCGCTCGTGGTGCCCCTGGGAAAGGCCTCCGAAGCCGCCGTGGACTTCTTGGCGCGTCAGGACCTCCTGGACCGCCGACGGTGCCTGCCCGGTCTTCCCCATCCTTTCGGAGCCAACGGGCATCGGGTTCGTTCGTACGCCGAGCGGCGTGCCGATCTCGCACGCGCTGTCCTCATGTGGAGCGCCTGACAGGTCCGCGGAATTCTCGCGTCGTGACCGATCTGGTGGAGACGATGGTGTCCGGTTCCATGACTTAGTGGACACCATGTCCCAGGACATCGTGGACACCTGCTCAGGTGGTGTCCATGGATCGTGCCCGCTATGCCGTCGACGCAGTCCTGATCGAGGGCCGGTCCATCCGGTCGGTGGCCGCCTCGATCGACATGTCGAAGTCCTGGGTGGCCAAACAGGTCGCCCGCTACCGGATCGGTGGCTACGAGGCGCTCGTCCCGCGCTCGACCGCGCCGCACCGGCGACCCACGCAGATCCCCGTCGAGCTCGAGAACGAGATCGTCACCCTGCGCAAGCACTTGGACGAGGACGGGCTGGACGCCGGCCCACGGACGATCCAGTACCACCTGGCCCAGCGCCACGGGACGGCCCCCGGGCGGTCCACCATCCACCGGGCTCTGGTCCGACGGGGGTTCGTCACCCCCCAGCCCCAGAAGCGGCCCCGGACCTCCTGGCAGCGTTTCGAGGCGGCCCTGCCCAACGAGACCTGGCAGGCCGACATGACCCACTGGTCCATCGACGACGGCACCCCCGAGGGGGCCAAGGTCGAGATCCTCGACTTCGTGGACGACTACTCGCGGATGGTGGTGGCCGCCGTTGTCGTCCCGGTGGCAACGGCGGCCGACGTGGTCGCCGCCTTCTACAAAGGGGCCTCCGCCTGGGGGTTTCCGGCCTCGATGCTGACGGACA
>JAJZBS010000161.1 GCA_021851885.1 Actinomycetes bacterium
GGCGGACCAGGCAGTAGAGGAAGCTGAGCGCCATGGTCGAGGAGCCTCGCTGTCCCCATCGCCGCTGGTCAACCCAGCGATCGCATAGTTGGACCCTTCAGGGATCACAGGACCTCCTGGGCTCGGTGCCGGGACCCCGTGTCCCGGACATCACCCATGGTCCGGACGAACGTCACCCTGAACGTCACCCTGGGAAAAGAAGCCCCGGACCAGGGAGGGTGACGTTGTCTCGAACGTCACCCTGGGATGGTTTCCCCGCGGTTCCACTTCTCGGCGAACGTCACCCTGGAAGGGGTCCCTGGGATCGATGACCCGTTCAGAAAGCGATACTTGGGCCGGTATCCTTGGTGTTCATGGATAGCGGATTCGTTGGCTCGACCACCGCCGGGTACTCCGCAGCCCTGCCGCGCCTGGATTTCGATCACCTCCGGACGTTTCGAACGATCTCGGAGTTGAAGGACGGTCCCATCCCGGCCGTCCTGGACACGAGCTGCGTCCGCACCGGGCTCCACTACCAGCTCGTCAATGGCCGGCTGCCGACATCGGTGGACGTCGTGCGCTCCGGTCGAACCCGCATGTTCATGGAACTCGATACCCTCCACGAAACGTGGAAGCGACTGCCGAGGTTCGCTGGGCAGATGGATGTACCGGTCGCAACCCTTCAGCGCATGTTCGCCAACGACTGGCTTCCGCTGTTGTCCATCGTCAGTGTTCCCGAAGCCCTACGTCAGATCGACGAGAGGGCCGGAGCTGTCCGCGACCTGGATCCGGACGACTACCCCACGGCGGCCTTGGCAGCTCTGTTGTCGCCTTGCATCCTCCTTACGCGTAACCATCGCCACTTTCACCCTCTGGACGTCAGGATTCCTTCACAGGGTGTCGACGCCGTCTTCGCCGCCATCAACGTCAAGGTAGGCGAGACTCAGGTTCAGGCGATCGCACTGGTTCCGGCGGCGCCGGTGCTCGCAGTCGGAGCTACCACCAAGTGGGCGGCGGAGAAGGTGGGACCAATGGCGTGGCTCGTTCTCGTTCTTATCGTTGCCGGGGGTGTCGTGTTGTACCAGCGCCAGCCGCCAGAGCGGAAAGAGCGAATCAGGCACGTCGCTTCTGAGACAGGGCGACTCCTCCTCGACGAGTACACGAGGGCGAGCAATGAATTGCAGCAGGCGCAGAATCAGCTTGGGGCCTGCGTCGTTCCGGGTCCCGAGAATCGGAGCGCTACCTCTGCTGTGTTCCGCAAGCTTGCTGTAGCCGGCGAGTCGATGTCGGCACAACAACTCTGCGACGTTCTGGACGACTCAGTGCGTCCCGCCGTGGAGCCGCTCCGTCGCTTCCTGCACGGGAACAAGACGACTGTATTCCGCGAGGCGCGGCGCGGTGGTTTCGTTCTCGGGAGGCAGTACGGCATTACGACGCCCCTCCAGACTTGACGACCGTCACGGTTCGCTCGCCCCTCATCCAGGCCAGCCCGCCGCTGACCTGGCACACCCCGCTCCGACGCGCGAGTTCCACGTAATCAGTACCGGCGCCCCGACGGCATCCTCGCTGCTCCCCCGCAGGCCGGTCCGTCTCTCCTCGCCAGTTGAACGTGACAGTGGCAGCGCTGGCGGGGGTGGAACCGGACCCCACCGCCGGCAGTCGCTTGTAGACGGGTGCCGGTCAACGGAGGGTCGGGCGGCAGTCCGCGCCACCAGGACGGTCCAGTATCGTCCCTGGTTAGGATGGGTTCAGTCGTGAACATCCGCTCCGGTGGCACACCGTCATGCGATCATCTGTACCGTATCGGCAGCAACAGCAGCGAACCGTGGAATCGGGGGCTTCAGCATCAGGGGATGAGGATGGAACGAGCAATGACAGGATGGCGTTGGCTGGCGGCATTCCCCGTCATGCTCCACCCTTTGCTTCTCAACGGGTCAGACGGGAGTGGCGATGGCGCGATCTGACCTCCTGATCGACCTGGTCGAGGCGGAACGGCAGGGGGACAAGAGCCGCTTTCGCACGCTGGTAGAAGCGATCATCGCCGAGGAGCGGGCGAACCAACACCACGTCGTCGCCGCCCGGCTCACCGAACTCATCACGACGGCGGGCTCATCGGATCTCCTTCACCACGACGGGTTCGCAGAGAACCTGGGCGAGCTGCTTCATCAGGTGGTTCCCCGCCGCAGACTAAGCAGTGTGCAGTTAAGCCCCGAGGTACGAGCGCTCACTACGCAGGTGGTGGAGGAGCATCACCGTAGCGACCTGCTCCGGAGCTACAACCTGGAGCCACGGAATCGCATCCTGGTCGAAGGCCCCCCGGGCAACGGAAAAACCTCGCTTGCCGAAGCGATCGCTGCTGAGGCAATCCTCCCGCTCTTCATCATCCGGTATGAGGGGGTTGTCTCCAGCTTCCTCGGAGAGACGGCATTTCGTCTTGACCAAGTGTTCGAGTTCGCGAGGACCCGGCGGTGCGTGCTCTTCTTCGATGAGTTTGATTCCATCGCCAAGGAGCGGTCGGACGCCCACGAAACGGGCGAGATCAAGAGAGTCGTGTCGACGTTGCTGATGCAGATCGATCGACTCCCGTCCCACGTCATCGTCATCGCCGCCACCAACCACTCCGAGCTGTTGGATCGGGCGGCGTGGCGTCGCTTCCAGCTCCGGGTGGAGTTGCCCGCCCCGACCCGCACTGAAGCCGTTGCCTTCCTGGACGTCCTGCGGGAAAGGCTTGGTGGTGACCTTGGGCTGGCGTCGAGAACGATGGCTGACAAGCTGCCGGGTGCCAGTTATGCCGACCTGGAGCAGGTCGCACTCGACATCCGACGGCGGAGTGTCCTGGCCATGCCGGACGGCAACACCCGGGCCATCGCACAGGAGGTCATAAACCAGTGGCGGACGCAGAAGCATCACTGACGGACGCTCGCTCAATCCTGACGTTCGGGCCACCTGACATATCGGCGATTCCGAAGGTTGAGAAGCTAAGCGTTCCTCCGTTTGTACGATGCCCATCGTCAGGTCGCCAAGGCGAGCGCCTTGCTCCCCAGTTCGCCGCTCTGACCGCAGCCTTCGAGGCCCGTCGGATGGAGCTGTCAAGCACGACCCCCGAGGATGACCCGGAATTGGTCGCGGTCTTCGACCTCGCCGGACCTGCCGACAACTTCTACAAGGCCGCGTCCAATGTGCCGGGGCTTGAATTCCTCTTCGACGTCGAGGACGACGATGTCGATCCTGATGACGAATTCTTCTTTACCGACGAGGAGGGCGGTGCCGCAGACAAGAGCGTTCCGCAACATCTCTACATGGTCATGTCGAACGCGAGTGCCCTGGGCGAGCTGATCCGGCTCTTCGAACTGTGGCAAGCAGACAACGCCATCAAACTGGACAGAGGGCTGAACTCCCTCAAGGGTGTCTTCGCCCTCCTCCATAACATTCGGCGATGGGGGCCAGAGGACCGCGTTAGAGAGACGGGTCTTCTGGATCAATGGCGTGAGGATGCCCGTGACGCCGGTTCACAAAGCATGCGTGCCGAGATCGAACTGTGGTATCGCTCCGACGCTGGTCGGCGAGACGCCGCTCATCTTACGGTCGAACAAGCCCTGGACTCATCGAACGGACGGATCATCGCAAGTTCGGTCATCCATGACATCCGGTATCACGGTCTGCTCATCGAGGTGCCCCGTGCAGCGGTCGAGAGTGTCCTCGCAGACGGCGCGACGGCGATTCAAGTCTTGACCGTCGACGATGTCATGTTCGCCCTGCCGGTTCCACAGCATGGGTTCGCGGTGCCGAGCACCATCGCCGAGGCCCCGGCGCTCCCCGAATCCGGCGCTCCATCCGGTCTCCCGCAGGTCGCACTCCTGGACGGTCTGCCCCTTGGGAACCACGCTGCCCTCGCCGGACGCCTGATCATTGATGACCCGGACGACGTTGCGTCCCGATACACGGCGGCGCAGCGGCGGCACGGTACGGCGATGGCCTCTCTGATTGTGCACGGTCCTCTCGATGCGAGAGGGGAGGCGCTCAGGCGGCCCGTGTACGTCCACCCGATTCTGGAGCCCCATCCGTTCTTCACGGACCGGGAGGTCTTCTCCGAGGACGCCCTCTTCATCGACGTTCTTCATCGTGCCCTGCGTCGGGTTCTTGACCAAGGCGAGGAGACTGCGGGTACGACGGACGACGTACGAATCGTGAACCTTTCGGTCGGTGACGCCGCCAATGTGTTCATCCGCCGAATGAGTCCGCAGGCACGTCTGGTCGACTGGTTCTCGCATCACTACAACGTGCTCATCGTTGTCAGCGCAGGAAACCACTCCGGAGCGGACACCTCATTGGACGTGCCTTCAGCCGCGACGGGAGATGGCGGTGACCTGCACGGGGAAGTGCTCCGGGTGTTGCGAGCAACGGAGAGACGCCGACGCTTGATGGCCCCGGCCGAGGCGATCAATGCCATCACCGTCGGAGCTGCACATTCCGACGCTGGGGCTACCCGTGTCCTTCCCAATCATCTGACCGATCCACTGCCCGAGAGCATGCCTGCCACGTACAGCTCAGTGGGGTTTGGTTACCGACGGGCCGTAAAGCCGGAAATCCTGCTGCCGGGCGGGCGTCTCGTGTACAGAATGCCCATCCCCGACGGGGCGACGGCGAACGTTCACCTTGAGCCCGCAGACGACGTCGAGGTCGCCGGGCTCTCGGTTGCCGCACCCGGCCTGGCGGGTAAGTTGAACGGCCTTGCACTGACGTGCGGCACCAGCAACGCCGCAGCCCTCGCCACTCGCTCGCTGGCAAGGATTCTGGAGGCATTCGAGACGCCGGGCGCGATCGATGGCGACTTGCCGGACAGTGATCTCCATCCGGCCATCGCGAAGGCATTGCTCATTCATGCCGCCGCGTGGGGACCACTCAAGGCGCGGGTCGTGGATGGCCTCGGGCTCGGAGGCAACGGCCTTCGGCATTCGGTGACCAAGGTTCTCGGATATGGGGTGGTGACCGACGACAGGGTTGCGACCGCTGCGGCGAGACGAGTCGTGCTGCTCGGTGGCTCGACGATCAAAACGGGCCAGCGGCACACGTATCGCTATCCCCTTCCTCCAACGCTACGAGCCAGTGCCGAGTGGCGTCGGCTGACCGTCACGTTGGCGTGGATATCCGCTGTCAATCCGCGGACGCAGAAGTACCGGATGGCTCGTCTCCGCTTCGGCGATGTCCGTGACGCCCTCGCGCTCGGTTCGCTGGAGGCGGACCGGCGTGCGGCCGTTCGTGGCACGGTCCAACACGAAGTGTTGGAGGGACGCCGAGCAACCGTGTTCCAGGACGGCGATTCCATCGCCATCGGCGTGGATTGCCGGGTCGACGTTGGGTCGACGACGACGGAGACGCGGTACGGCATCGTTGCGTCGCTGGAAGTCGGAGTATCCGTGCGGGCAGACATCCATAGTGAAGTGCGGGAGCAACTCCAGACGAGAGTGGAGACGCCGGTTCGTGAGCGGGTCCGGCCGTAGCCGAGTCCATCTGTGAACGCCGGTCGAATCCAGTAGCGCGCGCCGGTCGAAAACGGTAGCGCGGTGACCTGAAGTTACCCGGCGGCGGGGGCCTCGTCCACGGGGGTGGCGGCAGCCTGGGTGGAGGCGGTGGTGCTCCGTCGTGTGGTGGCCCGAGCGTGAAGGGTCCAAGTATCCACGCGCCCGTCTCGGCGGGCCGGACCTGGCTGCATGACAGGGATGAACGGATCGCACTGGAACGGAACTCGCGAGGGTGCGTCGTCGAATGGAACAAACACGCCGTGTTACGGGGGCGATGGCGTCG
>JAJZBS010000162.1 GCA_021851885.1 Actinomycetes bacterium
GCCGATCCCCCTCGGCGGCGCCTCCCTTGACCTGTCGGTGATCCTTCTCGTCGTGGTGCTCGAAGTCGTCGCCCGGATCCTTCCGACCTAGCCGGATCCTTCGGACCCACCAGGCCCGCCGCGCCGGTGGCCTGTGGGAACAAGCAGCTCCGGTCAGCCGGGGCCGGTGCCCGTGCCCGGGTCGGCTCCCGATACCGGCCCAGGATCCCGGAGGCTGCGGTTGTCGAGGGAGGTCGGCCGAGCTTGGGCCCGCCTGCGGTCCATGCCCCGGAGGGCCTGCGGGACGGGCCGCAGCCAGCGGGGCGGGGGCTCGTGGAACGGGCCATGATGCGGTCGGCAAAGCCGGCAACCGGCAACCGGCGTGGCCCCTGACCACTGCTCCGGCCCGGCGATCGGGCGAGCGATAACATCTCGTGACATGGAAGCCACCGGATCAAGCCTCGAGAACCTCAGGACCGTCGAGTTCCGCGAGGGGCTGCGAGGATATAACCGCGCCGATGTCGACGACTTTCTGGAACAGGTCGCCGTCGAAGTCGAAGCCCTCCAAGAGCAGTACTTCAAACTGGAGAAGCGAGCCCGGCAGGCAGAGGAGCGCGCGGCAAACGTCGATGTGCACCCGAAGCAGGCGGGGGAGCCGGAGTCGAGCGACGCGCTGCAACGGACGTTGCTCATGGCGCAGAGATTCGTCGACCAGACAAAACAGGAGGCCGAGAAGCACGCCGCGGGGATTATCGCTGGTGCCGAGGACCGGTCGCGCTCGCTGGTCGCCGACGCCGAGCAGACGGCGCGTCGTATTACGACCGATGCCGAGCAGGCGCTGCGCGAAGAGGTCGCTCGTCTCGAGACCATGCGCAGTCAGCTCGCCGGGGACGTCGAAGCGATGGTCCGCCACCTCGAAGGTGAGCGCAACCGGCTCCGCGGCGGGCTGGCGGAGCTTCTGCACTGGGTCGACGAGAACTTGCAGCCTTCGGCGGGGCGTTCCGCCCAGCGGGCGACCGCGCGAGGGGACCGGCCGGATCAGGCGGCCCGTGCCCAAGGCGGTGGCGAGGCAGCCCAGCGCCCCGAGGCAGCCCAGCGCCCCGAGGCAGCCCAACGACCCGAGGCCGGGACTGCTGCGAGAGGTGGGGTAGGCCCCGCTGGGGCGGGCGACGCAGGCGGGGACCCGACGATGTCGTACCGGGCGGCTGAGGCCGCACCGGGGGCGCCGCAGCAGAGTGAAGACTCGATGCGCGTGGCGAGTGAGGCGGTCGAGGCTCTCGTTCGCGGGACCCGGCCGAACTGAGAGCTTCCCCCTCGATCTCCGCGAGGCGCCTGTCGGCCCAGCGGAGCGCAGTCGGCTGCGCAGTGGCCGGTGTCGCCCTGTTGGTCGTCGGCGCGATCGCCGGATCGACCGTCGTCGACGACTTGGCCGTGGTCGCAGGCGTTGCGACCGTCGTGGCAGTGGTCATGGCGTGGCGCTCCGACGGGAGCGCGCGACGCGCGGAGCGACGCGCCGGGTCAGGGCGCGTGGAAGAGATGCCAGGCAGGCGGGCCCGGCAGGGGTGACCGGAGGCGGCGTCAGGCGCGCCGGACGGTGATCGTCGCCGTCGAGCCGTCGGGCATCCGGGACGGGACCGTGAAACCCTCCGCCGCGTCGCCATCGGCGCCACCCGGAGCGCTCTGGCCTCGATCGGCGGCCGGAGGGATGGCACCTTCTGAGGCGACGAGGGTCATGGCCACGGCGAGGGTCTGGTCCATGACGTAGCGCCTGTGCGTCTCGATGGCCTGGGCGGCTGCTGGAGGCACGGCGATCGTGAGCTCGATGCGGTCGGCGGCGAACAGCCCGGCCGCCTTGCGGGCGGACTGGACGAGGCGAACGGCGTCGCGTGCTGTGCCCTCTGCAGCGAGAGCGGGCGTGAGCGCGAGGTCCAAGCTCACGATGCCGGATTCGTCGGGGAGTGCTCGCCCGCTCGTCTCGTCCGTCGGTCGCAACTGCAGGCGGAACTCCCCGGGGGCCAGCTCGATGCCGGCGGCGACGACGGTGCCGTCGGGGTGCTGTTGCCAGTCCCCGGCTTTGACCGCCGTGATCACTTTCTGGGTGGCCGGCCCGATGCGCGGGCCGACGAGCGCCGGCTCGACGTGGAGGACGAGGCGCCCGGCGTCGCCGATCTCGTCGGTGAGCACGACAGACTTGACGTTGATCTCGTCCGCGATAAGGGCGCGGTAGGGGGAGAACGAGGCGGCCCACGGGGCCGCGATCGTCAACGACGCCAGCGGGAGACGCGCGTGGTGGCCGGTCGCCTTCCGGATCGAGTGCGCTGCCGAGCAGATCTCGCGGACACGATCCATCGCGGCGACGAGGTCGGGGTCCTGTGGCAAAGCGTCCGGTTCGATCCAGTCGGTCAAGTGGACGCTACGTTCACCGGTGAGCTGGCGGTAGATGGTCTCGGTCAACAGGGGCAGCAGTGGAGCCGCGATACGGCAGAGGGCGGCGAGAACGGTGTGGAGCGTGTCGTACGCGTCACGTTTGTCGGCGGCCGCCGCGTCCTCGCCGGTGTCGTCGTTGCCGGCGACGGCCGGGCGCCAGAAGCGCTCACGGCTCCTCCGGATGTACCAGTTGTTGAGCGAATCGAGATACGAGGTGATGGCGCTGCACGCCCCAAAAAGGTCGTAGCCATCCATGGATGCGGTGACATCGGCAAGCAACGCGCCAGTTTTCGCCAGGATGTAGCGGTCGAGGACACCCGACTGGTCCGTCCGCCACGAGCCGCGGACCCCGTCGATGCCCGCGTAGAGATTGAGGAAGTACCACGTGTTCCAGATGGGATTGAGGACCTGGCGGACGGCCTCTGCGATGCTCTCCTCGTCGACGACGAGGTTCTGGCCCCGTAGGACGGCCGACGACAGGAGGAACCAGCGCATTGCGTCGGCCCCGTAGGAGGCGAAGACTTGCTCGGGATCGGGGAAGTTCCCGAGGCGTTTCGACAGCTTCCGACCGTCGTCACCGAGGACGATGCCGTGCGCGACACAGTGCCGGAACGGGGGGCGGTCGAACAGGGCGGTCGCCAGGACGTGCAGCGTGTAGAACCACCCGCGGGTCTGGCCCACGTACTCGACGATGAAGTCCGCCGGGAAGTGGGACTCGAACCAATCCTTGTTCTCGAAGGGGTAGTGGACCTGGGCAAAGGGCATCGAGCCGGATTCGAACCAACAGTCGAGGACGTCGGTCACCCGGCGCATGGTCGCCTTGCCGGTCGGATCGTCGGGGTTCGGTCGCGTGAGGGCGTCGATCTCGGGGCGGTGGAGGTCGGCGGGACGGACCCCGAAGTCCTTTTCGAGCTCGTCGAGACTGCCGTAGACGTCGATGCGCGCGTAGCGCGGGTCGTCGCTCTTCCAGACGGGGATCGGCGCCCCCCAGTAGCGGTTCCGGCTGATCGACCAGTCCCGCGCCCCCTCGAGCCACTTGCCGAAGGCGCCGTCCCGAACGTGGGCGGGTACCCAGTCGATGGTGCGGTTGAGCTCCATCATGCGGTCACGGATGGCCGTGACGCGGACGAACCACGAACTGAGCGCCCGGTAGATGAGGGGGGTGTCACTCCGCCAGCAGTGCGGGTAGGAGTGCGCGTACGGGAGGGTGTGGACGAGGACGCCCTTGGCGGCAAGATCGTCGACGACTCGCTGGTTGGCGTCGAAGACGTGGATCCCTGACAGGTCGGGCACCTCGTCCGTGAATGCCCCGCGGTCGTCGACGGGGCAGACAACCGGGATGCCGGCGGCCTCGCAGGCGCGCTGGTCGTCTTCGCCGAAGCCGGGTGCGAGGTGGACGATGCCCGTGCCTTCGTCGGTGGAGACGAAGTCGACGCCGAGGACGCGAAATGCGCCGGTGGTTTCGGCGAAGTACGGGAACAGGGGCCGGTAGCGCCTCCCGACGAGCGCGGTGCCCTTGACGCTCCCGAGGACCTCGGCCGGTCCGCCGCCCGGATCCGTCCCTGCGAGCTCGGGGTTCTCGGCGACCCACGCCGCACTGGCAACCGTCACGACACCGTCGCGCCGGAAGACGGTGTAGTCGAGGTCCGGGCCGACGGCGAGAGCCAGGTTGGACGGGAGCGTCCACGGGGTCGTCGTCCAGGCGAGGAGCCGGATCGGCCCGGGGGGGAGGCCGGTGCCCGGTTCCGGGGTGGTTGCCTCACCGGGGCGGGGCGTGGGTTCGGCGACGAGCTCGAAGGCGACGACGACGCTGGGGTCTATGCGCTCGCGGTAGGCGTCGTCCTGGCGGGTCTCGAAGTTCGACAGGGGTGTCTCGCACTCCCAGCAGTAGGGCAACACGCGCAGGCCTTCGTAGACGAGGCCCTTGTCCCAGAGAGTCCGGAAGGCCCACATGACGCTCTCCATGTAGGCGGTGTCCATGGTCTTGTAGGCGTCGGCGAAGGCGACCCAGCGCGCCTGGCGGGTGACGTAGCGCTCCCATGCGTCGGTGGTCCGCAGGACGAGGGAGCGGCAGTAGTCGTTGAAGCGGTCGACCCCGTACTGCTCGATCGCGGACCGGCCGGAGAGGTCGAGCTCCTTTTCAGCCTCCATCTCGGCGGGCAGCCCGTGGCAGTCCCAGCCGAAGCGGCGTTCGACGCGCCGGCCGCGCATGGTCTGGTACCGGGGCACGGCATCCTTGACGAACCCGGTGAGCAGGTGCCCGTAGTGGGGGAGGCCGTTGGCGAAGGGAGGACCGTCGTAGAAGACGTACTCGTTGGAGCCCCCGGCGCGCCGCGTGATCGAGGCGGCGAAGGTCCCGTCTGCCTCCCAGTCGTCGAGGACCCGCTGCTCGAGCTCGGGATACGACGGCTTCGGCTCAACGTGCGGGTAGGCGTTCGCCGGGGCGCCATCCATCCCCCGCTCAGAGCTCGGCATGCCCCATAGAGTATGCGGCCGTGGTGGACGACCTGTTCGACGTGGATAGGGAAGGAGCCGTCGTGGTGAGGGTCTGGGTCCAGCCCGGGGCGAAGCGGGCCGGGCTTGCCGGGCGGCACGGCGACGCCCTCCGCTTGACGGTGTGCTCCCGTCCCGAGCGCGGCCGGGCGAACGCCGACGCCTGCAACCAGCTCGCGGAGCTCCTCGGCGTCCAACGGCGCAGCGTCTCCCTCGTCGGGGGAGCCACGTCGAGAGGGAAGCGGCTTCGTGTCGAGGGGCTCGGCCCGGCGGCGGCCCGGGAGCGACTGGCGGCGCTCCTTGCGAGCCGCCATGGAGAACCGGGGCAAGCGGGTATCGTGGAGTGAGCGTTGCGCGGGGCTGGCCGTCCAGGTAGCCTGCCCCCTTTTGCAGAAGGGGAGATGAGGCAGGCGTGAGCGTCAAGCGGGTGGCCACAGCCGCCACCAGGGCAGTTCAGGCGCGGAAGAAGGCCACGGGCTCGCCGCGCCGCGCCTCCGCCGCCGCCAAAGCGCCTGCCAAGAAGGCTCCGGCCGCCAAGGCCGCGGCCAAGAGGGCTCCGGCCGCAAAAGCGCCTTCCAAGAAGGCTCCGGCCGCCTCAAAGCGGGCGGCGGGCACGAGGCAGTCCACCAAACCAGCCCCCGCGAAGAAGGCAAGACCCACCAAGACCACCGCCAAGCACGTCACGGCCAAGAAGGCGGCAACGCCCAACTCCGGCGTCAACAAGACCGCCAAGGCCGCCCCGGCCAACAAGACCGCCAAGGCCGCCCCGGCCAGGAAGACCACCCAGGCCGCCCCGGCCAACAAGACCGCCAAGGCCGCCCCGGCCAGGAAG
>JAJZBS010000163.1 GCA_021851885.1 Actinomycetes bacterium
GTCACCTTCACCGGCCCGTCGTGAGGGCCCACGTCGCAGACGTCCATCGCATCACTCCCCCTACCCCGTGCCGCGTGCGCGCTGCATCGCCTGCGAAGCCTTGTGGCGGGCAGTCCACGGCAGCGGGTTCGATCGTTGCACATGCCCGGCCGTTAGTCACGCAGAAATGTGCTGTATGGCGGCAGGTACGTGCAGCCCAATTGGGACAATGGAATCCAAATTGCGACACGAGGTCAGGTCGCATATGTCCTGACCAGGACCGGTGGGCGGTCCTCCCCACAGCCGTGAACCTGTTACTCGGAGTACGGGGTGGATCGATGTGGATCCCGGGTTCGCGCGGGCCGTGTTCGTGCCAACCGGCACCGTACGCACGGTGGTGGATTGCCGATGGACCCGGGTGCGCACGCCGGTCCGCCCGGGTGGTGGTGGCACCCGACCGGCGCCGGTGGCGCGCCGCGCGGGACATGGCAGGGTCCTCCAGGTCGGGGCCCGTCGTCACCATCTGACGGGTCGCCCTGATCACCACTGGACGGAACGACGCGGGCTGCCGGCCCTACTGCGAACACCTGTGGTCCGGGGCGCCTACCATGGTCCGGGATCCACCGGAGGCCGGGGTGCCGGGCTGCGGTGGAGCACACTCGGGGATGTAGCTCAGTTGGCTAGAGCACCTGCTTTGCAAGCAGGGGGTCGTGGGTTCGAGTCCCATCATCTCCACAACGTCACATGTGGCTATATGTGCTACACTAAGGATATGGCCAGTTTGATTTCCGTTCGGGACCTGCGGAACACGGTCAGCCAAGTGCTCCGTCGGGTCGAAAGCGGCGAGAGGTTGACGGTCACGGTCGACCGGCGCCCGGTCGCCGAGATCGTGCCGTTGCGCCGTCGCCGGTCGGTGCCGGCGACCGAGGCGCTCGCCATCGCATCCCGGCACGCGGCTGACCGTGGGCTCCTGGGGGAGGTGCGGAGTCTGCTGTCCGATACGACCGATGACCTATGAGGGCACTACTCGACACCTCGTTCTTCGTCGCCACGGAGTCGGGACGACCCCTTGGCGAGATGGACGGGGTGACCGAAACCGAGGTGTCTGTGGTGACGTTGGCCGAATTGACCCTCGGCGTGCTCATGGCAAACGACGATGATCGGCCGGCGAGGGTGGCGACGCTTTCGGCTGTTGAGTCGACGTGGGATCCGCTACCGGTGGACGCCGAGGTGGCGCGCCAGTTCGCCCGCATCGCCGCCGCTCTGCGCGCCGATCGCCGTCGGATCCCGATCCTCGACGTGCTCGTGGCTGCCACCGCAATTGCCGAGCAGATCCCGGTCGTCACCCAAGACCACGACTACGACGCCATCCCCGGGGTTGAGGTGATCCGGGTCTGATCGTCGGCTCACGTCGACCTGGGCCGAGCACGCTGACCCGTTCCTGCATCTCGGGGAAGTTCGACTAAGAGATCGTCTTTTCCACCCGCCCGTGTAATACGTTTCGTGATACACTGAATCCCATGACGCAAGCGGTATCGGTTCGGCTGGACGATGAGGTGCAGCGGGCGCTCCGAACGCTAGAAGCGTCGGGCATGAGCCGGTCGGACGCCATCCGCAAGTCGATCCTCGATGCCGCCGCCGCGCTCCGACGGCGCGAGGCACTCAGGGCTGAGGTGGCAGCGCTAGAGGCCGACGAAGCGGATCGCCGCGAGATGCAGGAGGTGGCCTCGCTCATGGAGAGCCTTCGTGCAGAGGGGTGACGTCTACGAACTACGTTCGCCTCGGCGATCTGGCCATGAGCAACGGGGTCGACGCTTCGGCATCGTGGTGCAGTCTGATGACCTCCTGCCTCGCTCGGTCGTCCTGATCGCCCCCACGTCTCGCAGTGCGCGGTCCGCCAGTTTCCGACCCCAAGTGGTGATCGAAGGCGAGACCACGAAGGTGTTGGTCGAACAGGTGGGCGCCGTCGACGTCAACCGTCTCGGCGACCACATCGGCCTGACGAGCCCAGAGGAGATGTGGGGGATCGACGAGAGCCTGATAACCGTCCTTGGGCTGCACTGACTGAGCCGGACAGAGCGGCAAGCCGTTCCCGCAGCTCAGGCGGGTTTGAATGCGACATCGTCGTCTCCACCTCATCTTCGCAAGTTCAGCGCTTCAGCGCCCAGGGTGTGGTGTGGTTGGAACCGGCTAATTCTGGCGAGCCACGAACTCGTGCATGCCCGGAACGGTGAACGCGAGAAGACCCCGTTCGGGAGCGTATACAAGGCCCTTCTTGATGAGTTCGACGCGAGCGACCGAGATGTCTGAGGTCCTCGCCTTGCCCGCAGCGACGGCGATATCGGCGACGGGAGCTGGCTCCGCACCGCCGAGGTGGGCGAGCGCACGCATGACGTCGCGTTGAGCTGGGGTCGCTCGTTCCCAACGAGATCGATAGAGGCCATCGTCGACCTCTTGCCGGGCGGCCTCGAGCCCGACTTCCACGTCATCTGCATCGATGACGTCGGTCCGAGCTGCATCCCATACGTGCTTGCCGATTGCTTGAAGGAAGTAGGGGTAGCCTCGAGCGACATCGAGTGCCGCTTCCAGCGCATCGGGATTCCACTCGACCTCCAGATCCCGCGCGGGAACGACGAGTGCCTCCCTGGCGGCGCCGGGATCGAGGAGACCGACGTTTCGGTATTCGTACAGGCGTTCGGCGTAGCTCGTGGCGTCGGCCAGTTGAGCTGGCAGAGATGGCAATCCGGCCCCGACGAGGAGAACCGGTGGTGCCGGGTCGAGCTGGCCGAGGTGGTGAACGGCCGTGTTGATGGCCGCGAGGGATTCTTCGGGAGCCTCCTGCAGTTCGTCGACGAGGATAAGGACACCGATGCCGAGGTCGCGGGCAGTCTCGGACATGACTTCGAGCAAGCCTGAGAGGTCATCCCCGAGTCGCCCGGTGTCCGCGATACCGCGTACGGCGTCAACGTCGACCCCGACGGAGAAGGCACCTGTCGGGTCGACCCGCAAGCTGAACCCCTTGAGCACACCGAGTAGGCGCCGCAGGCGAGCCTCCGGATGATGACCGGTTGCTCGGCGCATGCTGGCAGTGAGCGCCCGACTGAGAGCGGCCGGTAGCGGTCCGCTGGCACCCACCTCGATCTTCGCCGCGATCCATTGACGCGCCGTTGCCCGGGCAAAGAGCTCGCCGAGCAGCACCGTCTTCCCCACTCCCCGGAGGCCATTGAGTACCCAGCTGCGATCGCCTTCCCCTCTGACCTCCGCTCGAGTCTGGACTACCTCGAAGTTGTCGAGGAGGGAGGCCCGGCCGGCAAGGAGTGGCGGCCGCCGTCCTGCCCCGGGCCGGTAAGGGTTGTCGACTGGATTCACGAGCCGATCGTATCAGACTCTATAACCGTGTGTAATGGAATCGCTTACTTGCCGATAGATATCTTTACAACCGAGTTCGTCGGTCGCAACGCAGCAGCCGGGACGCCGAGCCCGGCGAGCCGTTCCCGCAGCTCAGCGGGGTTTGAATAGGACATCGTCTTCTCCACGCACGTCGGGCCCTTCGGCAATGAGCGGAGTCGCACGCTCGCGCCAGCAAGCGGGGACGCTGCCTCTTCAGCTCGCAGGCTGCCCCTGAGAGGTACGGGGCAGCCTGAACGCGTCGGGTACCGACACCCTGCGCGCCGGGGGGCGGCGGGTCCCGATCCTCGACGCCCTCGTGGCCGCTACCGCCGTCGTCGAGCAGATCTCGGTCGTCACGCAAGGTGCGCACTAGAGCGCCATTCCCAGGGTCGAGGTCATCCGGGTCTGATCATCGGCCGCCTACCATCGGCCCCATGACGCCGGAGGAGCTGGCCGACCTGGTGCACCTCCGCCACGCCCGTGACTTCATCGACCGCAACTTCGCCGATCCCCTTGACGTGCCGACCATGGCCCGCGCCGCGCTGATGTCGCCGTCGCACTTCTCCCGACGGTTCCGCGACGCGTACGGGGAGACCCCCTACAGCTACCTGATGACCAGGCGCATCGAGCGGGCCACCGCGTTCCTGCGCCAGGGGATGTCCGTCACCGACGCGTGCATGGCGGTCGGCTGCACGTCGCTCGGTTCGTTCAGCACCCGCTTCACCGAGATCGTCGGCGAAACACCCTCCGGGTACCGGTCGCGCGACCATCGCTGCCTCGAGCTTGTCCCGGCGTGCGTGGCCATGAACGCCACGCGACCCCGGCGGTCACCGGTTTCGCACGGCGGATGCGCGCACTGAGGCGTCCACGCGGCCGGGGGCGGCCCGGGTTGGACCGACCCCGCATCACATCCCCGGGGTGCGTGCCGGCCGGATCCCGGTCCACGATCCCGGACGATCGTGCACCTGGGGAGCCGGAGCGCGAGCAGGATCGGAGAAGCGCCCGGCCGATCGGCGGCGTTACCGTCGTCCCATGGCACTCTCCCTGTCATCGACGTTCGTCCCCGTCCACGATCCCGACGCCGCCCTCGCCTTCTACCGGGACGCGCTCGGTCTCGAGG
Organism: Actinomycetes bacterium; assembly: GCA_021851885.1. Lineage (GTDB taxonomy): Bacteria > Actinomycetota > Acidimicrobiia > Acidimicrobiales > JAMCQF01 > JAJZBS01. Next base: position 4,490 of record JAJZBS010000163.1, read on the forward strand.
TCCGTGCCGACGTGGCCTCTGGCGGCTTCCGCTGGGTGACCGTCGGGGCTGCCGGTCAGGACGTGGACATCGTCCTGTTCCAGCCGCACGGTGGCAGGTCCGAGGCGGAGGGCGACGCCCTGCTGTCCCTGGTCACAAAGGGTTCGTTGCAGGCCGCCATCTTCCGCACCGACGACCTCGATGCCACCTTCGAGAAGGTGCGGTCCTCGGGGGCTGAGGTGCTCCAGGAGCCGGCATCCCAGCCCTGGGGCGTGCGCGACTGTGCGTTCCGCGACCCGTCGGGCAACCTGGTCCGCATCGCCCAGTCCTGATTGGCCGGGGGTGTCGACGCCCCCGTCAGGCGCCGCGCGCCAGCCGGCCGGGAGCCGGCACCGGAGCGGGCGCCAGCGGTAGGGTGCCGAGGGGACCGGGCACCGTGACGAGGGGGACAGAGCCATGGACGTCGTCGTACCGGGCGGACTGCGGGCAATACAGCCACGACGGGCGGGCCGGGTGCTCGCCGGGTTGGTCGTGGCCGCGACCGTGCTCAGTGCGTGTAGCAGCTCGGGATCGGGTGGCTCCTCCTCACCGGCGACGCCCGCCGCTTCCGCCCAGCCCCTGTCGCTGCCGGCCCCGGCCGGCGCGGCGACGGTGACGGGACCTGGGACCAACTGGGGTGCGGGGGTGGCGGGGGCGTCGGCCTGCAACCCCCTCGGCGGCCAGAGCTGCATGCTCCCGTTCCCGAGCGACTACTACACGGTCCCCGACCCGTCGATGCCGTCGGGCCGCCGCGTCGCCTTCCCCCTGGCCGCCATGCCCGCCAACGCGTCGGGTGTCCACATCGACCCGACGACGTGGAACGCCAACGACGGCTTCTCGCCGGGGTCGACCATCGAGGTGCAGGTCCCGAACCTCGACCTTGCCACGTCCGGCATCGTCGACCAGTACCACGTCGGCGGCTCGCTGGCCGCCGGCGCGCCCATCGTGCTCCTCGACGCCACCACCGGCCGACGGCTCGCCTGGTGGGCCGAGGCGGACACCCGTGACCCGAACCCGGCCACCCGGCTGCTGATGATCCATCCGGCGGCCGACCTCCCCGAAGGGCACCGCATCGTCGTGGCCCTGCGCACCCTGCGCACCACCTCTGGCGCGCCCGCCGCTGCTACCGGCGCGTTCGCCGACGTGCTGGCCGGACGGTCCGTCCCCGGACCGGGGGGTTCGGAGCTCGCCGCCCACCTGCACCGCATCCTCACCGTCCTGGCC
>JAJZBS010000026.1 GCA_021851885.1 Actinomycetes bacterium
AGGGATCGAAGCAGACGAGTCGCAGCGAGCAGTGGCCCGCCGGCTCGGTCGTTCAGCGTCGACGATCACGAGGGAGGTCAGTTGCAACGGCGGCCGACACCGGTACCGGGCGACGGCCGCAGACCGCCGGGCGGAGCACGAACGGCCCCACTGACCGTTGTTGCCCGCCCGCTCGCGCACGGCGGCCCAATTTCCCGACTCGTTCGCACCCGGCGAAAGAGAAGAAACCGCAGCGAACCAGCGGTGTCTTCGGAGAGCGGGCGACGGGAATCGAACCCGCGTTCTCAGCTTGGGAAGCTGAGAGAGGCGGTCTGTCGTGAACGGTGGTGACCCGTCATGGCTGGTAGGAGCTGGTGAGCGGTCGATGGTGAACTGACCCGATTGGCGGCGTCCGCGCGATGAGCGCGCGATAGCCGATCTCGCCTCGACTCCTGGCCCGCGCTGCTGGTCGGCGCGATATCCACAGTGCTGAGCTGGCGAGCAGGGATACTGGTCGAGTGAGCGATGCCGTCATCCTGGGCGTGACGGGCATCGTGGTGTCTGGCGTCATCGGTCCCGCTGTAGCAGCGTGGCTCTCGCGCCGGGCGGAGCTGAGCCGCTTTCGACGGGACCAGGTGGTGTACCAACGCGACCAGCTGAAGGCGTTGCTGGACGAGGCGGCGATCCTCCTGGCCAAGGGTCCGACGAATCTCCGCTTGTTGCGCGAAGCTGCGCCCGAGTCCCCTGAGCGCAGGCGCGCGACCGAGTGGCTCGGCGAGGTCTTTCCCATCGGCCAGCGCCTCCAGCTGTGGCTCCCGCGCGACCACGCTGCTGTCCAGGTCTACGACAGGGTCCGCGAGGCGCTGGTCACGACCGCGAAGACCGCCCATCCGAGCGAAACGGACGCGGCGCTGGACCATTTCGATGAGCTGAGAGGCGACTTCCTGGACCAGGCGCGCCTCCTTCTGGCCACCCCCCCAGCGAAGGGCGGTGCCTTGTGAACCTCGACTCGTTCGCAGTTGAGCAGGTCATGATCCACGACGTTCCCCGCGGGAACGACCCGGAGGAGCACGTCATCCTGACGGACCTTCCGATCGAACTCGACGTCGATCTGCGTCAGTACTTCCGTCGAAAGATCGTCGGCAGCCTTACTGAACGGGGCGTCGAGGTGGTCGCCGACCAGGACCAGGACGACACCGTTCGTCAAGCGCTCGCTCAGCTTCTGGCCGATCCGGAGCAGCTCGTAGCCGCATCGCGTGAGATTGCAACCCGGCTGGACGAGGTCCAGACGGGCCGCAACCCTCCGGGGCTGGTCGCCGTCATCGTCGGCAAGGTGGAGGACGCCAAGTGCACATCCGTGCTCAAGCTCGAACGTGAGCAGGGTTTGCGCTTCCGTATCGAGATCGTCGACGGACGGACGGTCGTCGACCTGGAGCACTTGCGCGACCTGACGCTCACCGACAAGACCAAGGTCTTCAAGACCTCCCTGTTCGTCCACTCCGGGCGCGGCCAGCCAAGGGCCGACTCCATCGTCGGCCACGTGTCCGACGACCAGCGAGGAAGCGATACGAAGGCGGGCGTGGCCAGCTTCTTCCTGGGGACATTCCTCGGTTGTCGTCTGCGTGACAGCCCGGAGAAGGCAACTCTCGCATTCGTCCAAGCTGTCGACGCGTTCGTGAACAATGACGTGATCAGCGCGGAGAAGCGTGGGCGCTACCAGGTCGCTCTGCTCGCGACGATGCAGGACAACACTGCCGAAGTCCGACCCCGCACGTTCGCGGACACGAATATCGACAGCTCCGACCGACCGGCGCTCTTCGATCGGCTGCGGGCGGCGGGCGTCGACCCGGACAGCCCGTTCCCGAAGGATGTCAGCCTGGTCAAGGTTCGCGGCTTCAAGATGACGTTTGACTCAGGCATGGTGCTAGTTGGGAGCAGCTCGGACCTGGAAGAGCGTGTGCGCATCCGCAGCGAGAACGACGCGCAGCCGGGTGTCGATATCAACGACACCATCAAGACACTGCGCGGCCGGTAGCTGCGATATGACCACGCCAGCGGCGAAGGTCGCGGGCGCTCGGGCTCCGTCCCCCTGTTCAGGTCAGGTCAGGGTTGACCGATGAGGGAACGCGTATCACTGGATCGTTTGTCCGCGATCTCTGCGGCTACGTACGATCACGACTCAGCCACCCTTGAGATCGAGTTCCGCCACGGCGAGACCTACCGCTACTGCCTTGTTCCGAAGGCTGTCTTCGTCAGTCTTCGAAATTCGCATTCGGCGGGCCGCTACTTCACCGAAGAGATCAAGCCCCGGTACGGGAGGAGCGCCTCCGATAGGTGTTGGCAGCGCGAACATCTCCTCAAGCTTCAGCAGGTCACTGCTGAAGCGGTCGAATCGAGCGCCTTCTCGTGCGTCTTCGACCATGCGCCGAACTAGTGCGACGACCTCCTCCTTTCTATCGTCCAATAGCCAGTGCGGATAGGGCAAGCGCTCAACGTCCTTACTCTGAATGTTCCGGGTGTGGTTGATTGCCGTCTTTAGCAAGCGCGTTGCTTCAGATGTTAGGCACCAGCCCAAGACGAACCAGAGTTCGTCGTAGGGCACGCCAGGCCGGGCAAACATGGCAGGTGCACCACTGTCAAGAATGTATCCAGCTGGCAGGTATCGCATGTTGAGCCGCGGCGCTATCAGTTGCCACGTGAGGCCTTCTCGCCCAAAGTATGGCTGGCCGCCGACGCCGTGAAGGTACCAAGGCCCATTCTTCTTGAAGGTCAGAAGCGCATCCCCGTCGTCGCGCCAAAACACCGCCGTCGTGGGGTCTTCGTACACAATCGCGCTGCTCGCCTTGTTGTAGTACTTGTAGTCGGGATGTGGCAGGCGAACCGATATTGGATGCGGGACGTCTACTGCGCGGACGTTGCGTCGGACAACTCCCGCTGCTTGTTGTGCCTCGATGCGTTGCCGCATTCGTGGAGAGAGCTTGTGGAGTCTTGCCCTCTGTACTTCCTTTTCCAGGGTGAGAGGATCGCCAAAGAACTCAAAGAGATAGGGTTCAGCTACGCTCCCGTCGTCGATCTTGCGTAGGAAGAGTTCATTCCTTCCTATAGTCATCCCACTACTGGCCACGAAGAATTGGCCTATTGTGGGACCGCGGAAGTAGCGGGCCATCTCGGGCTCTATTCGCCACGAGAAGTTGCCGGTCAGCTCGATGAGATCGCGTCTGAGGACGGCTCCGTCGATTGTGATCGACGGGCATCGCCCGTCCTTCACTGCATGCAGCACGAGAGTTGGCTGCGTAGTCTCGTCGGAGAAGCTCGGCAGGCTCTCGATGGAGACAGACGATGTATCCATGAGCTTGCGGCGGAGCCCCCCCATAGTCTTGATCGTCAGCATCGTGTCGCTCGTAATGAAGTCGAGTGTGCCACCAGGAGCCAACCAATCAAGACTCCTTGCGATGAAGAACGAGTACGTCTCTTTCTTCAGCTTATGACCATCCCAGACGCCGTAAAGCCGATCCAAGCGATCTTCGATGTCTGGGTCGAAGGTGCCACCGTACGGGGGGTTGCCGACCACGCAGTCGAAGCAGCCCTGCAGGTATTCGGTATTAAAGAAGTCGCCAAGAAGAAGATTGTGCTTGGCGGGCAGTGGACCGAATTCGTCTTGAATGCGACGAAGAACCACGTCTCGCAGACGGGCATCAATCTCCACACCATGAATGTTCGGAGCGCTGGCTATTCGTCGTCCTCGCCGTCGTCGTCACCCTCGTCCTCGCCGACGTCCTCGGCAAAGGACTCTAGGTACTCTCGACGAACGTCCCGCAGCGACCGCTTGGTTGGCCCGTCCACCAGGAAGTACCACCACCCGTTCGTTGGCACGCCGTTCACTGCTTTTGCCGCTTCGGATGGAGTCGCATAGATCCCGCCCGCGACATCGAGCCGCCCGTCGGGAAGCAGCGTCGCCTGCATGTGTGCGAACTTGCCCCTCGGGACGATTGGCATGCCCGGCTGGAGCCAGCCGGCGCTGATCAGGTCCAGAAGGTCCACGCGGTGGCCAGACACCGACTTTTCGTGCGCGAACCCGGAGTGGTGACCCGCCGGCACCGGCCAGATCTGGACGATGAGGGAGGCCAGCCAGTCGGTGCGGGCGCGAATTGCGGCGTCCGACCATGCTTCCTTGCCCACCTCCAGCAGCCTGCGATTCAGCATCAGCACGTCGTGCGCCTCAAGTCCCTGGCGCTTCCCGCCCTCGCCCATCCAAGGTCCGTTGGACACCTTTGCATTGAGGCGGCCCGTGAGGAGGGTGAGGTTGCCGATCGTGTGGATGAGGCGATCGCGCTCTCCGGCTCCCGAAGGTCCATCTGGGTGGGGCCAATGGAGTTCCCACTTTCGCGGCATGACGTGCTCGATGTGAAGCTTTCCCCTGACGACCCGCTCTTCGCCGAGGGGAACCTTGCTACCTTGCCATCCTCGTAGGTGGTCCTCGACTGCTTCGAGAACCATTCGTAGGCGACCTCGGCCGAGACGCCGGTAGGCCTGGAGGGTCTTCAGTTCTGCACGCACTTCCTCGTCGTCTGGCCAGTAGCGGCTCGCGCTGGTCTGGTAGGCGAAGTACGCCTCAATGGCGTCACCGGCGACTGCTCGGTCCGTCTTGCGGAGCTGCGTGATGATCTCAGCGACGGCCTGCGTGTAGCTCTTGGTCGTGGCACGAACGAGCATCCGGCGAACCATCCAGCTCTCGACGACATCGAGTGCCTTCACGAGCTGGGCGTCCGGAATCGGCGCTTGCTCTGGATCGAGTAGATACAGCACCAAAGGCTTGATGACCTCGCTCTCGAGGACCCCGGTGCGATACCCGAATAGACCAAGTCGGTCAATCGTTCCGGCCGAGACGCTCGACCGCTCAATAAAGTCCCGGTAGACGTTGGCAGCGCGGTCAACCTCTTGGAGCAGGTCGACCATCGGGCGGCCGTCGTCGAAGAGGGCGAACGACTTGAAACGGTTGAAGACTTCACGGGCGACTACTTCTTCGCCCGTCTTGGCGATCAGCCAGTGGTTGAGGAAGATCGACGAGCGCGGGTAACGAAGGCGGCCAAAGCTCAGCTCGCTCTCCCAGAACGCCGTCTCGAAGCCCTTCCAGTACTTTTCATAGGCTTGCTCGACGTTGGCTCCAGATTCCTGAAGGCGCTGGAAGACGAAGTTCTTGATCAGATCTGCGGCCGTGAGGGGTGCGCCCCGCGCGTTCAGCGTCTCAAAGATCTCCTGCGCGTTCTCATCGGCCGCGAGGTCGATGACGACCATCTGGAGCAGGTCTCTCGTGGCCGTCTCGATGGCGTTCGCCCTGGCGGCAACATGCTCATCACCGTTCAGGCCGAGCCACTCCTTCGCCTGCTGGCGGAAGTAACGATGCGCCTCGACCATTCGTTCTCCGACGTGACCCGTGGGCTCTTGGCTCGGCGCCCCCATCACGGCATTGAAGGCGGGCCGGTCGCGGTTCGTGGGCCAGACCTTGAACCGGTCTTCGGGCTGCGAGCGGAAGGGCTCGGCGTTCACCACGAGTGGCTCGATTCGCATCGCGGGCGTCGTGGCGCCAGCCGCGAGTAGCTCGGCGTGTAGCGCGTCGAGGAGGAGTTGGAGAGTGGTTAGGCGCTGCTGCCCATCGATGATCGTGCGTTCCTGCATGAGGCCGGTCTGACTCTGGAGTTGTTGGAGCACAACTGCGCCGAGGAAGTGCGGAAAGTGCTTCGTGGTCGGCTGTTGCAACAGTCGGTCGGCGACCCGAACGACGTCGTTCCACAGCGGTTCCCACTGGTTCTTCTCGTTCCACACGTACGGCCTCTGGAATAGGGGCACGACAAGCCGCTGTGGTTGCATGAAGACCATTTGCGGCGTCCGGACCTGGGTTTCCATGCAAGCCTCCTGACCCGATTCCCTACCACCCGCCGATCAGACGGAATGGTCATGCCTGCGTGTCTGTGGGCGTGCTCGCTAGTGCCGCGCGATGTGGGTTCTTGGAGAGCCCTCCGACGCAAGCTAATCCCAACTCTGACCAGCTAAGACACAGAGAGCGGGCGACGGGAATCGAACCCGCGTTCTCAGCTTGGGAAGCTGATGTTCTACCTCTGAACTACGCCCGCAGGGCGGCGCCCACTGTATCGTCTGTGCAGTCATGTTCCCGACCCCGCAACCCGGCGCCCAGCCTGGCGCGCGTATCCGCTGCGGCGTCAACGCGCCACCCGGCCGGCCGACGGAGATTCCCGCCTGTGCGACCCCACCCGCGGGCGCCGCACGATCCGGGGCCGAGCTCTGATGGTCCTCTCCGACCGCACGATCCGCGAAGAGTTGGCCGCCGGCCGTATCGTCATCGACCCTCTCGGCGACAATTGCGTCCAGCCGTCGTCGGTTGATCTCCATGTCGACCGCTACTTTCGCCTTTTCCGGAACCACAGCATGCGGGTGATCGACGTCCGTGAGGACCAGGAGGATCTCACGGAGCTCGTGACGATCGGTGACGAAGCGGGAGCGCTCATCCTCCACCCGGGGGAGTTCGTCCTCGGCTCGACCTTAGAGCGGGTGGCGCTCCCTGACGACCTGGTGGCCCGTCTGGAGGGCAAGTCGAGCCTGGGCCGTCTCGGGCTGCTCATCCACTCGACCGCGGGTTTCGTCGACGCCGGCTGGGACGGCCACCTCACACTGGAGCTATCGAACGTGGCCAACCTCCCCATCACCGTCTATCCGGGCATGAAGATCGGCCAGATCAGCTTCCTCAAGATGTCGACGCCCGCCGACAACCCCTACGGCTCTGCCGATCTCGGCTCGAAGTACCAGCATCAGCGGGGTCCCACACCAAGTCGGTACTGGGAGAACTTCCGCGAGGCCCCTCGCGCCACCTAGGGTTCCCGGGGGCTCCGTGGGCATGTCGCCGCCGACCCGGCCCCGTTTCCTACAGCCCATCACGAGCAATACGAAGAGGAGCAACCGTGGCACTGCGCATCGCCCTCGGCGGCGCCGTCACCGTCATCGCGCTCGCCATCGCAGGGCGTCGCCTCTACCGACTGTCCCGCCTCGTCCGCGCCGGACAACCTGCCCCCGGGCGGACGGAGGGGGTGCCCAAGCGCGTGGCGGCGGAGCTGGCAGAGGTCATCGGCCAGCGCAAGATGTTCAAGAAGGCCGTTCCCGGCATCGCACATGCAGTGACTTTCTGGGGCTTCCTCGTCCTGCTCTTCACGATCATCGAGGCCTACGGTGATCTCTTCGACCCGTCGTTTGCCGTCCCCTTCATCGGCCACACGGCGGTCCTCGGGTTCTTCGAAGACCTCTTCGCTGTCTCGATCCTCGTCGCGATCGTGGTCTTCTCGGTGATCCGCCTGGTCAAGTCGCCGGCCAACGACAACCGCGAGAGCCGGTTCTTCGGCTCGCACGTCGTCGCCGCGTGGATCACGCTGCTCCTCATCGCCATCGTGGTCGTCACACTGCTCGCCTATCGCGGCGCCCAGGTCAACACCCACGACTTCCCTTACGGCGGGTGGGCCTTTGCCTCACATGCCATTGGCCGGGCGCTGTCGCACTTCAGCACGAGTGTGAACAAAGACATCGAGACGGGGATGCTCATCGCGAACATCGCCGTCATCATGGGCTTCCTCGTCTTCGTGTCTTACTCGAAGCACCTCCACATCTTTGTGGCGCCGCTCAACGTCGCCTTCTCCCGCCGTCCGCGGGCCCTCGGCGCCCTCGCCACGACGCCGGCGTTGGATCCTGAGACCATGGACGAGAACGACGTCTTCGGAGCAGGCCAGATCGAGCACCTCTCGTGGAAGCAGCTCTTGGACCTAGCGACCTGTACCGAATGCGGCCGGTGCCAAGAGCAGTGCCCGGCGTGGGCGACGGGGAAGCCCTTGTCCCCGAAGCTCGTCATCATGGGCCTGAGGGACAATCTGTTTGCTTCGTCCCCCCGCCTCTTGGCGCACAAGGCGAAGGCCGCCGGCCCCGACGGTGCTTCGGGAGAAGCCCAGGGCAGCGGCGCAGAGGCGGATGCCCAAGTGCCTACCCCGCTTGTCCCGGACGTCATCAGCGAGGACGTGCTGTGGTCGTGCACGACGTGCGGTGCCTGCGTCGAGGCATGCCCTGTCGACATCGAGCACGTCGACACGATCGTCGACATGCGCCGCTACGAGGTGCTGATGGAGTCCCGCTTCCCGACGGAAGCGGGGACGATGCTGCGCAACATCGAGAACCAGGGTGATCCCTGGGGACTCGGGCAGGCCAAGCGATTGGATTGGACCGCGGGGCTCGACTTCGAGGTTCCGGTCGTCACCGGTCAGATACCCGACGACGTCGAGTACCTGTTCTGGGTGGGCTGCGCCGGCGCCCTCGACGAGCGGGCGCGCAAGACGACACAGTCGGTCGCGCGACTCCTCCACGACGCCGGCGTGCGTTTCGCGGTCCTCGGGCCGAAGGAGACCTGTACCGGGGACCCGCCGCGTCGCCTCGGTAACGAGTACCTGTTCCAGATGCAGGCCCAACAGAACATCGAGACCCTCAAGGGAGCCGGGGTCACCAAGGTGATCGCGTCGTGCCCGCACTGTTTCAACACCATTGCCCACGAGTACCCGGCCCTCGGCGGGAACTTCGAAGTCATCCACCACACGCAGCTTCTCGAGAGCCTCGTGGGCGCAGGCAGGATCTCCCCAGGACCGTCCATGGCAGGCACGACCGTCACCTATCACGACCCCTGCTATCTCGGGCGCCACAACAGGGTCTTCGACGAGCCGCGGCGTGTCCTGAGCTCCCTGCCCGGGGTCAGGTCAGTCGAGATGCATCGCTGCCGCGAAAAGGGTTTTTGCTGCGGGGCAGGTGGCGCTCGAATGTGGCTCGAAGAGAAGATCGGCACCCGTGTCAACCACGCGCGCACAGACGAGGCCCTCGGCACCGACGCGTCGGTCGTCTCGACGGCGTGTCCCTACTGCATGATCATGATCGACGACGCCGTGCGGGACCGCCAGCGCGAGGACGACGTCCGCGTCATGGACGTCGCGCAGATCCTCGAGGAGTCGATGAGACCGTCGAGTGCGGCGGAGCCCGAGCCGGCCAGCAGCTGATCGGCCGTGGCCGGCTAGCCGAGGGCTTTGGCGTCCGCCGCCCGCAGGCGCCCGGCCATGGCGGTGAGGAGCCGTCGCGCGAGACCGGGAATGGCGTCCAGCAGCCCGTTGAACTCGCGTTGACCGAGGACGAAGAGCGTCATCTCGGTCTCCGAGGTCACCGACGCGGAGCGCGGCATGCGGTCGAGCAGGGATAGCTCGCCGAAGTACTGGCCGGGGCCGAGCGTTGCCACGCGGCGCCCGTGCCTCCGCACCGCCGCACGCCCTTCGACGATCACGAAGAACTCGCGACCGGGCTCGCCTTCGTCGCAGAGCACCTTGCCAGGAGGGACCGTCACCTCCTCGAGAGTTCGGGTCAGAGTCCGGAGCTGCGCGGACGTACACGCCGAGAAGAGCCAGATCTCGCCGAGGTCGACGCCTTTTGGGTGCGTGCTCATGGCCGAAAGGGTACAGGGCCGTGCTCTCTCAGGGCGTGGCATCTGTAGAGTGCCTCGCGTGATCGACGAGAACCAGCACAGCACGGGTAGGGCGGGCGCAACGGAGCCCCGGACCGAGTCGGATTCGATGGGGACGATCGAGGTCCCCGGAGACCGCTACTGGGGAGCGCAGACGGCACGTTCCCTCGTCCATTTCTCCATCTCCGAAGACCGGATGCCCCTGCCCGTGATCCACGCCTTCGGCGTGCTCAAGAAGGCGGCGGCCGAGGTCAACGCCGAGCTCGGGCTTCTCGCCGCCGACAAGGCATCCCTGATTGCCGCGGCAGCCGACGAGGTGATCGCGGGGCGCCTCGACGGCCACTTCCCGCTGCGGGTCTGGCAGACGGGCAGCGGGACCCAGTCGAACATGAACGTCAACGAGGTCATTGCCAACAGGGCGATCGAGATGGCGGGGGGCGCGCTCGGCTCGAAGTCCCCCGTGCACCCCAACGACGACGTCAACAGGTCGCAGTCGTCCAACGACACCTTCCCGACGGCGATGCATATTGCGGCGGCGACTGAGCTCGTCCGCACCCTCCTGCCGGCGGTCAGGCATCTGCGCGACGCGCTCGACGCCAATGCGAAGGCCTTCGCCGGCATCGTCAAGATCGGGCGGACTCACCTCATGGACGCCGTGCCACTGACGCTGGGCCAGGAGATGTCGGGGTGGGTCGCGCAACTGGACGCAGACGTGGTGCGCATCGAAGGGGCGCTCCCCGGCTTGTACGAGCTCGCGATCGGCGGGACGGCTGTGGGGACGGGGCTGAACACGCATCCACGTTTTGCCGAGAAGGTGAGCGCGGCGATCGCCCGAGCGACAGGCCTCCCGTTCGTCACGGCACCGAACTTCTTTGCCGCGCTCGCAGCCCACGATGCGGTGGTCATGGCAAGCGGGACTCTGCGTACGCTGGCGGGCTCGCTGATGAAGATCGCCAACGACATCCGCTGGATGGGCTCTGGCCCACGGTGCGGCCTCGGTGAGCTGCGTCTGCCGGCGAACGAACCCGGGTCGTCGATCATGCCCGGCAAGGTCAACCCGACGCAGTCCGAAGCCATGACGATGGTGTGCGCACAAGTCATCGGCAACGACACGGCCGTCGGCGTCGCGGGCTCCATGGGCAACTTCGAGCTCAACGTCTTCAAGCCGGTCCTCATCTTCAACCTGCTCCACTCGATCGAGCTCCTGGCAGGCTCTTGCCGCTCGTTCACGGCCTTCTGCGTCGAAGGCATGGAGCCGGACCTCGCGCGCATCGAGGGCTACGTCGCCAGCTCCCTCATGCTCGTCACCGCGCTGAACCCGCACATCGGGTACGACAATGCAGCCAAAGTCGCCAAGAAGGCACACGCCGAGGGGACGACATTGCGCGAGGCGTGCGTCGCCCTGGGCTTGCTGACCGGCGAGCAGTTCGACGAGCTCGTCCGTCCCGAGGAGATGCTCGCGCCACGGACGCCGTAGCCGGAAGCTGCGGCCGGGGCCCCGAGGGTCAGGGTGTGCTCAGCCCCCTGACAGGTACGCGACCTCTTCAATCGTCAAGTCGTTCGCCAGGCGGTAGAGGCGGGGCACCCCTGTGGGGATCTCCAGTTCGACGATATCGTCGTCGGAGATACCTTCGAGGCGCTTGACGAGAGCGCGCAGGCTGTTGCCGTGCGCGACGACCAGGACGGTCCCATAGGAGCGCAAGTCCGGGACGATGGCGTCTTCGTAGTAGGGCAGCAGGCGATGGACGACGTCGGCGAGGCACTCGGTGGCCGGGAGGACCTCCGGAGCGAGCAGGCGGTAGCGGGGATCGTGGCGCGGATGGCGTTCGTCGCCGAGCTCAACCGGTGGCGGCGGAGTCGCGTACCCGCGCCGCCACGCGAGAAACTGCTCGTCCCCGTAGCGCTGACGGGTGGCATCCTTGTCGAGGCCCTGCAGGGCTCCGTAGTGGCGCTCGTTGAGCCGCCAGTGCCTTCGCACGGGTATCCAGGTGCGCCCCGCTGCGGCGAGGGCGATGCTGGCGGTGCGCACAGCCCGGGTCAGCACGGAGGTGTGGAGCACCTCGACGGGCCCGGGGCGACCATTCTGGCCATCGAGCCCGGCCAGCAGCCTCCCGGCTTCGGCCGCTTCCTCTTCCCCCTTCGGGGAGAGGTCGACATCGATCCACCCGGTGAAGCGCTTCTCGCGGTTCCAGGCGCTCTCGCCGTGGCGGAGAAGGACGAGGTCAGGCACGGCGCCCGCCGTTCCATGGAGTCACGTCGCCCGACACTACCGAAGCCGGCATGCCAGTCGCTCGCCGGGGCACCGACGCGCCGGAGCGGCCTCCGGCACCGACGCGCCGCAGCGGCCTCCGGCACCGACGCAGGTGCCGGCCTCCGGAGCCACCGGGCGGGAGGCAAGGACCGGCGCTGCGCGTCAGATCCTTCCGGCCGCGACCATCGCAGTCACTTCTCTTGACAACAAAGCACTCAACTTCGCTATACTTCCCCATATAGCGATAGCGCAAAGCCACGACCCCAGGAGGACGTGATGGCGAAAGCAGTGGGAATCGACCTCGGGACCACCAACTCCGTTGTGTCCGTCCTGGAGGCGGGCGAGCCGACGGTGATCCCGAACGCCGAGGGCGGGCGGACGACCCCGTCGGTCGTCGGCTTCTCGAAGACGGGGGAGGTCCTCGTCGGCGAGGTGGCCAAGCGCCAGGCCATCACCAACCCGGACAGGACGGTCCGCTCCGTCAAGCGGGAGATGGGCACCTCCTGGACGATCGACGTCGACGGCAAGGCCTACAAGCCGCAGGAAATCAGTGCGCGCATCCTCCAGAAGCTGAAGAGGGACGCCGAATCCTATCTGGGAGACACCGTCACCCAAGCAGTCGTCACCGTGCCGGCGTACTTCGACGACGCGCAGCGCACGGCGACCAAGGAGGCTGGACAGATCGCCGGCCTCGAGGTCTTGCGGATCATCAACGAGCCCACCGCGGCGGCGCTCGCCTACGGCCTGGACAAGGAAGGCGCCGACCAGACGGTCCTCGTCTTCGACCTCGGCGGCGGTACCTTCGACGTCTCGGTGCTCGATATCGGCGAGGGCGTCTTCGAAGTCAAGTCGACGTCGGGCAACACCCATCTCGGCGGCGACGACTGGGACCAGCGGGTCATCGACTGGCTGACCAAGGAGTTCAAGAACACCGAGGGCGTCGATCTCTCCGCCGACAAGATGGCCGTCCAGCGGCTCAAAGAAGCGGCCGAGAAGGCCAAGATCGAGCTGTCCGCCGTCCAGGAGACCTCGATCAACCTGCCGTTCATCACGGCGACCGCCGAAGGGCCCAAGCACCTTGACCTCAAGCTGACGCGGGCGAAGTTCCAGGAGCTGACGGCCGATCTTGTCGATGCCTGCAAGGGACCCTTCGAGCAGGCAATCAAAGACGCCAAACTGACGAAGGCCGACGTCGACCACGTCGTGCTCGTCGGTGGCTCGACACGCATGCCGGCTGTCCAGGAGCTCGTCCACGATCTCACCGGCAAGGAGCCGCACAAGGGCGTCAACCCCGACGAGGTCGTCGCCGTCGGCGCGGCCATCCAAGCCGGAGTCCTCAAGGGGGAAGTCAAAGACGTCCTTCTCCTCGACGTCACGCCGCTGTCGCTTGGCATCGAGACCAAGGGCGGCGTCATGACACGCCTCATAGACCGCAACACGACGATCCCGACGAAGCGTTCGGAGACCTTCACGACCGCAGACGACAACCAGCCGTCCGTCGAGATCCACGTGCTCCAAGGCGAGCGCGAGATGGCGATGTACAACAAGACGCTTGGCAAGTTCCAGCTTGTCGACCTGCCTCCTGCGCCGCGTGGCATTCCGCAGATCGAAGTGACCTTCGACATCGACGCCAACGGCATCGTCCACGTTTCGGCGCTCGACCGCGCGACGGGCAAGGAGCAATCGATCACCATCACGGGTCAGTCCTCCCTGCCGAGAGACGACATCGAGCGCATGGTGCGCGACGCCGAGTCGCACGCCGAGGACGATCGGCGCCGGCGCGAAGAGGCGGAGGTCCGCAACAACGCGGACACGCTTGTGTACCAGACGGAAAAGCTCCTGCGCGACCAGGGAGAGAAGTTCGTAGGCGACGAGAAGAACCAGGTCGAGGCCGGTCTCGCCCGCCTCAAGGAGGCCCTTGGCGGCCAGGACCTTGACGCCGTCAAGAGTGCGACCGAGAACCTCATGACCGCGAGCCAGGGCTTCACGCAGCGTCTCTACGAGCAGGCCTCCCAGGCCTCCGCGGCGGCCGGTGGCTCTCCGGACGGCGCCACGAGCTCGTCGGGTGATGGCGCGTCCCCCTCGGACGACGAGGTCGTCGATGCAGAGATCGTCGACGAGCAAGGCGCATGAGCACGACCGGTGAGCCCCACACCGGTGGGGTGCATGCCGGCGCAGACGAGCCTGCGGCCGGAGCGGCTGCCGGGATGGATGCCGCTTCGCAGGTCGTGGGTATCTCGTACGGCGATGAGGAATCCGCGGCTGCAGCGCGAGCGAGCCAGGAGCCCGAGGAACAACCGGATGGAGGCGAGGTCGCCGACCTGTCCGGCGACCGCCTTGGTGCGCTCGCGGCCGAGAGAGACGAGTATCTCGACGCGCTCCGACGCGTCCAAGCAGATTTCGAGAACTTCCGCAAGCAGGCCGGCCGGCGTCAGAGTGAAACGCTCGAGCGTGCGGGCCAAAGCCTTGCCACTGCCCTGTTACCGGTCCTTGATGCCATGGACCTCGCGGTCGCTCACCACGGAGCGCCCGGGGGTTCCGGGGAGAGCGGCAGGGGCGAGGACGACGGCGGCATCGGCCGGATCGCGTCGATGCTCTTCGACGTCTTGGGCAAGGAAGGCTTGGAACGCGTCGGCAAGGTCGGCGAGCAGTTCGACCCGGCCGTCCACGACGCCGTCGCGCACGAGGCGGCCAGTTCCGGCGGCGGCGACGACGACGACCTTGGCACGGGCTCCGGCGCCCAAGGAGCCGGCGAGCCCGTTCACCCGACCGTCGTGGAGGTCTTGCGCAGTGGCTACCTCTGGAAGGGGCGCCTCGTGCGGCCCGCGATGGTCAAGGTCCGGGGCTGACGTGGCGGCGCTCCCTGCACCGCTGCTCGGGTGAGCCGTGCCCGGCCAGAGCGAGTGGTTCGAGAAGGACTACTACAAAGTCCTCGGGGTCGCCGAGAAGGCGACGGACAAGGAGATCACGCGCGCCTACCGCAAGCTCGCGAAGCAGCACCATCCGGACGCGCACCCCGGATCCGAGGAGAAGTTCAAGGAGATCTCGGCTGCCTACAACGTCCTCGGTGACCCGGCGAAGCGCAAGCAGTACGACGAGGTTCGCCGTCTCGGTCCGATGGGTGGGATGTTCGGGGGTGGCGCCGGCGCCGGCCGTGGGCGCGCCGGGGGCGCCGGGGGCTCCGGGGGCGGGTTCAACTTCCGCATCGACGACGTCGGGAACCTCAACGACTTGCTAGGTGGCATGTTCGGCGGTGGCCGGCGCAGCCGCGGTGGAACCGGGCCCCAGCGCGGCCTCGACATGGAAGCAGAGCTCCACCTGAGCTTCGAGGACGCGATCAGCGGGGTCACCGCGACGGTCAACGTGGTCAGTGACGCGACGTGCCGAACCTGCACCGGGAGCGGCGCGGCACCCGGCACGTCGCCCAAGGTCTGCGCGACGTGCCATGGCCGCGGTGTCGTCGACGACAACCAGGGGATGTTCTCTCTGACCATGCCGTGCACGACGTGCCGGGGCACGGGCCGCATCATCGAGCAGCCCTGTTCCGTATGTCATGGCACCGGCGTCGAGCGCCGTGCCCGGGCGATCAAGGCGCGCATCCCTCCGGGGGTCGAAGACGGCAGCCGCATCCGGTTGAAAGGCCGCGGTGCGGCAGGGCGCAATGGCGGCCCGTCGGGGGATCTCATGGTTCTCGTCCACGTCGCCGCACACCCCCTCTTCGGGCGGCGCGGGAAGAACCTCACGCTCAATGTGCCTATCTCCTTCCCGGAGGCGGCGCTCGGTGCAGACATCGCGGTGCCCACGCTCGACGGCCCGGTGACTGTACGCGTGCCTCCCGGCACGGCGACGGGCAAGACGTTCCGCGTGCGCGGGCGTGGCGTCGCCGCGGGCAAGGGAACCGCCGGTGACCTTCTCGTCACCGTCCAGGTACAGGTCCCCACCACGTTGTCGGGCGAGGAGCGAAGCGCAGTCGAGGCCCTCAAAGAGGCCATGTCCGAGTCGCCTCGGAGCGAGATGGAGGTGTGAAGCCGGTGCGAGAGAAGCGATCGCTCCGTGCGGTTTACGTCATCTCCGTCGCTGCAGAGCTCGCTGGAGTCCATCCCCAGACATTGCGGATCTACGAGCGCAAAGGCCTTGTCGAACCAGCGCGCACCGCCGCCGGCAGCCGCCGCTATAGCGAGCACGACCTCGATCGCCTGCGCCGGATCCAGGAGCTGACAAGCGCGGGGCTCAACCTCGAAGGCGTGCGGCGGGTTCTCTCCCTCGAGGATGAGATTGCCCGCCTGCGAGCCGAGAACGCCGCGCTCGCAGCCCGCGGGCGCGAAGAGGTCGAGCGAACGCACCGCCTGTACAGGCGCGACCTCGTGCCGCTCAACCAGTCCGTCGTCGTCTTCCGCCGGTGAGACCCAGGAAACCCTGCGAGGTGGTGCGCTGATGGCACTCAATCCCAACAATTGGACGCTCAAGACGCGCGAAGCCTTTACCCAGGCGACCGAAGCGGCGGCCGCCGCGAACAATCCGGAGGTCGTCGCAGGGCACGTCCTGTTGGCAGCCCTCGGCCAGGCCGACGGCGTCGCGCTCCCGGTCCTCAATGCAGCCGGTGTCGACACAGCCGCCCTGCGGGCCCGCCTCGGCGAGGTCGTCGCCCGCCTCCCGCACTCCTACGGCACCGAGCCGCAGGTGAGCCGGGACCTGCGCGAGCGCCTCGATGCGGCGCAGCGCGCCCAGGAGGACATGGGCGACGACTACCTGTCGGTCGAGCATGTCCTGATGGCGATGGCAGACATCATCGCCATCGGCCACGACGAGTTGCTGACCGCTCTGCGATCGGTACGCGGGAGCCACCGCGTGACCTCGCCGGACCCCGAGGGGAGCTACCAAGCTCTCGAACGCTACGGCCGGGACCTCACCCAGGCAGCCCGCCAAGGGAAGCTCGACCCGGTGATCGGGCGTGACGAGGAGATCCGCCGTGTCATCCAGGTCCTCTCGCGCCGCACCAAGAACAACCCGGTTCTGATCGGGGAGCCCGGCGTCGGCAAGACTGCCATCGTCGAGGGACTCGCAAATCGCATCGTCGAAGGAGATGTACCGGAGGGGCTGAGGAATAGGAGGGTCGTCGCCCTCGATCTCGGATCGATGGTCGCCGGCGCCAAGTACCGGGGCGAGTTCGAAGAGCGCTTGAAGGCCGTCCTCAAGGAGATCACCGACTCGGGCGGCGAGGTCGTCACCTTCATTGACGAGCTCCACACAATCGTCGGAGCGGGAGCGGCTGAGGGGGCGATGGACGCCGGGAACATGATCAAGCCGATGCTGGCGCGCGGCGAGCTGCGCATGATCGGAGCGACGACGCTCGACGAGTACCGCAAGCACATCGAGAAGGACGCCGCCCTCGAGCGCCGCTTCCAGCCCGTGCTGGTCAACCCGCCGTCCGTCGAAGACGCCATCGCCATCCTGCGCGGCCTGAAAGAGCGATACGAGATCCACCACGGCGTGCGCATCCAGGATTCCGCCCTGGTTGCCGCGTGCGTGCTCTCGGATCGCTACGTCCCGGGGAGATTCTTGCCGGACAAAGCGATCGACTTGATGGACGAGGCAGCGAGCCGGCTGCGGATCGAGATCGACTCGGTCCCCACCGAGATCGACGTCGTCCAGCGCCGGATCCGCCAACACGAGATCGAGCGCATGGCGCTCGTCAAAGAGAGCGACCCGGTGTCGCGCGAGCGCCTTGCCAAGATCGACGAGGACCTCGGCAATCTCCGCGAGCAAGCGGACGCGATGACGGCCCAGTGGCGCAGCGAGAAGGACGCAATCTCGGCGATCCGTGCGCTCAAAGAAGAGATCGAGGCGCGCCGTGGCGAGGCGGAGCGCCTCGAGCGAGACGGGAAGCTGGAAGGCGCCGCAGAGATTCGCTACGGGGAGCTGCCGGGCCTCGACCGCAAGATCGACGAGGCGACGGCCGCACTCGCCAAGCTGCAAGCCGAGCGCAAGATGCTCAAGGAAGAGGTCGACGCCGACGACATCGCCGAGGCGATCAGCCGCTGGACGGGCATTCCCGTCGCCCGCCTCATGGAGGGCGAGGCCGCCAAGCTCGTGCGCATGGAAGAGGCCCTGCACGCGCGTGTCGTCGGTCAGGACCAGGCGGTCACGGCCGTGGCCAACGCCATCCGGCGTAGCCGGGCGGGGATTGCGGATCCCCACCGCCCCGTCGGCTCCTTTCTCTTCCTCGGACCGACCGGGGTGGGCAAGACCGAGACGGCACGGGCGCTTGCGGACTTTCTCTTCGACGACGAGCGCGCCATGGTCCGCATCGACATGGGCGAGTACCAGGAGAAGCACACCGTCTCCCGGCTGGTCGGTGCCCCACCGGGATACGTCGGCTACGAGGAAGGGGGGCAGCTCACAGAAGCGGTACGCCGCCGTCCGTACTCCGTCGTGCTTCTCGACGAGATCGAAAAGGCACACGCCGACGTCTTCAACACGCTCCTGCAGGTCCTCGACGACGGCCGGCTGACCGACGGGCAGGGGCGTACGGTGGACTTCACCAACACTGTTCTCATCATGACGTCGAACCTCCCCGGCGACCCGGCTGCCTTCTTCAAGCCCGAGTTCATCAACCGAATTGACGAGATCGTGCGCTTCAAACCGCTCGGTGAGTCCGATATCGCTGCCATCGTCACGATCCAAATTGCAGCCCTCCGCCGCCGGCTGGCGCTCAAGCGCCTCGGCCTCGACGTCTCCGCCGAGGCCGAGGCGTGGCTCGCGCACAAGGGGTACGACCCCGCCTACGGCGCTCGACCACTGAGACGGGTCGTCCAGCGCGACCTCGGGGACGCTCTCGCCCTGGCGATGCTCGAAGGTCGCTTTTCTGACGGCGACACGGTCCATGTCGGTGTCGCGGGCACGGAAGGGGCGGGTACGGAAGGGGCGGGCACGGAAAGCGGTGGCGGGCTCGTCCTCACCTGACAGGGGGGGGAACCGCATCGGCAGGGCCGGAAAGGCCCCGGGCGGCGGCAGTATGCTGACCGAGGCAGGCGAGGCGATCGGAGGAAGAGCGGGTGCCCGCAACAGTGGTCGTCGGAACCCAGTGGGGCGACGAAGGCAAGGGCAAATTGACCGATCTGGTCGCCAAGGAGATGGACTTCGTCGTCCGCTACCAGGGTGGCCACAACGCCGGACACACCATCGTCGTCGGCGGCGAGAGCTTCGCTCTGCAGCTCATCCCGAGCGGCGTGCTGTATCCGCACATCACGCCGGTCATCGGCAACGGTGTCGTCATCGACCCTGGCGTCCTGATTGCCGAGGCCGACGCTCTCTCCGAGCGCGGTGTCGACGTATCGCGCCTCCTTGTCAGCGGTAACGCGCACCTGATCATGCCGTACCACCACGAGCTCGACCGTGTGACGGAGCGTTACCTCGGCAAGAACAGTCTCGGGACGACACGCCGGGGGATCGGGCCCGCCTATGCAGACAAGGCCGCGCGGGTCGGGCTGCGGACCCAGGACCTGCTCGATCCCAAGATCTTCCGCCAGAAGCTCGACGTGGCCCTACGCGAGAAAAACGCCATCCTCGCCAAGGTCTACAACCGCCTCCCCCTCGACGGCGACGAGGTCGCAGAGAAGTACCTCGGCGAGTACGCACCGCGTCTCGCCCCGATGCTCGCCGACACGGTCGACGTCGTCCACGACGCCCTGCATGCCGGCCGCAACGTCCTGCTCGAAGGGGCGCAGGCGACATTCCTCGACCTCGACCACGGGACGTACCCGTTCGTCACGTCGTCGAATCCCTCGGCCGGCGGTGCGTGCACGGGGACCGGGATCGGGCCGCGCGACATCGACCGCGTCATCGGCATCGCCAAGGCCTACGTGACCCGTGTGGGTGCCGGACCGTTCCCGACCGAGTGTCACGACGAGGTCAGCGACATCCTCGTCGAGCGCGGGCACGAGTTCGGGACGAACACCGGGCGCAGGCGCCGTTGTGGTTGGTTCGACGCCGTCATGGTCCGCCAGGCCGTCCGGATCAACTCGTTGAGCGAGATTGCCCTCACGAAGCTCGATGTCCTCGACGGCTTCGACCAGCTCCAGGTCTGCGTCGCCTACGAAGCCGACGGGACGCGCTTCGACCACCTCCCCTACCACCAGTCGATCCTCCACCGCGTCCAACCCGTCTACGAGGAGCTCCCCGGCTGGACGCGCAGCCTCGACGACGCGACGGAGCTCGACGACATGCCGACCGCCGCCCAGGACTACGTGCGCTTTCTCGCGGAGCAGGTCGGGGTGCCCATCCGCCTCGTCGGGGTCGGCCCGGGGCGCGAGCAGTTCGTGCACTTCGCGGCATGAGCCGCACCCCCGTCGCTCCGTGAAGGTCTGCGTCGTCGGCTCCGGAGGGCGCGAGCACGCGCTCGCGCTCGCGCTCGCCAAGAGCGCCGATGTCGTCGCGACGCCGGGCAATCCCGGCATCGTCGGGACGACATCGGAGGGCCACACCCTGGCCTCCACGGCTGCGCCCGCAGAGGAGATCGCCGCGGACCTGTACGTGATCGGTCCCGAGGCACCCCTCGTCGACGGCCTCGCCGACCGGCTCCGCGGCCACGGGAGGCTTGTCTTCGGCCCCGGTGCCGACGGGGCACGCCTCGAGGGCTCGAAGGCGTGGATGAAGGAAGTGCTCGCCCGGGCAGGCATCCCGACGGCGGCCCACGCCACCTTCGACACCCCCGAGCCCGCGCTCGCCTACCTGCGCACCCGGACCGGCCCACCCTACGTCGTCAAGACCGACGGGCTGGCGGCGGGCAAAGGTGTTCTCGTGACGTCGTCGCTCGCCGAAGCAGAAGACGATGTCGTCGCCAAGCTGTCGGGGACGTCCTTCGGCGCGGCGGGCCGGCGCGTCGTGATCGAAGAGGGCCTCGCCGGCTCGGAGCTGTCGGTGCTCGCCGTCTGCGACGGCAAGCGTGCGATCCCGCTCGCGCCCGCCCGGGACTACAAGCGCGTCGGAGACGGCGACAGCGGGCCGAACACCGGAGGGATGGGCGCCTTCTCCCCGGTGCCGCTCGCCGACGGAGCGCTCGTCGGGCGCGTCATGGACGAGATCGTCGATCCGCTCGTCGCAGCGTTGCGATCCGATGGCATCGACTACCGCGGGGTGCTCTACGCGGGGCTGATGGTGACCGGAGACGGGCCGAAGGTCATCGAGTTCAACGTCCGCTTCGGGGACCCCGAGGCTCAGGTCGTCCTCCCCCGCTACGGGGGCGACCTCGCCGTCCTCCTCGCATCAGCGGCCGCCGGCCGGCTCCCGGCAGACGTTCCGCCCCCGCGGCCCACCGCCGCGGTCTGCGTCGTCCTCGCGGCCGAGGGCTACCCGGGGACGCCCCGCACCGGCGACGTCATCGACGGCCTCGACGCGGCCGGACAGGTCGGCGGCGTCCAAGTCATCCACGCCGGCACAGCGCACGCCGGCGGGCACGTCGTCACGGCGGGTGGGCGAATCCTCGGGATCACGGCCGAAGGTGTCGACCTGGCCGACGCGCGCGAGCGCGCCTATGCGGCGGCGGCGCGCGTGTCATGGCCGGGCGTCCACTACCGTCGGGACGTGGCCCTCGTCGCAGTCGACCCCGCCGGCACAGCCGGCGCCAAGCGTCCATGATCCCCCGCTACAGCATCCCCGAGATGGCGGAGCTGTTCGAGGACGAGGCGCGCATGCGGCTCTGGCTCGAAGTCGAGCTCCTCAACGTCGAGGCGCTCGCAAGCCTCGGATCCATCCCCGCCGGCGCTGCACCGGCCGTCCGGGCTCGGGCCCCGAAGGTCGACGCGGCCTTCGTTGCCGCCGTCGCCGAACGCGAGAAGGTGACCGACCACGACGTCGCGGCCTTCGTCGATGTCGTCCAGGAGGCGATCGGACCTCCCGAAGGTGCCTGGATACACCACGGGCTCACCTCGTCGGACGTCGTCGACACCGCTCTGTCGGTGACGCTCGTGCGGGCGGCCGATCTATTGGTCGGCGCCGCGGACAGGCTCGTGGCGACTCTCGCCAGCCAGGCCCGTTCCTACGCGTCCCTGCCGATGGCCGGGCGGACGCACGGCATGCACGCCGAGCCGACGACGCTCGGGGCCAAGCTGGCCCTGTTCTGCCTGCAGGCAGACCGGGACCGCCGGCGCCTCCGCCAAGCCCGCGCGGCGATCGCCGTCGGCAAGCTATCGGGGGCCGTCGGGACCTACAGCAACATCGACCCCGCCGTCGAGGCCCGGGTTTGCTCCGCCCTCGGCCTGACGCCCGTTCCCGCGAGCCAGGTCATCGCCCGGGACCGTCACGCCGAGTACCTATGGGCCTGCGCGACGACCGCCGCGACCGTGGAGGCCATCGCGACGGAGATCCGCCATCTTCAACGCAGCGAGGTGGCCGAGGCCGCCGAGCCCTTCGGTGCCGGGCAGAAGGGCAGCTCGGCGATGCCGCATAAGCGGAACCCCATCACCGCCGAGAGGCTGTGCGGGCTCGCCCGTCTGATGCGCGGCTACCTCGTCGCCGGTCTGGAGGACATCGCCCTGTGGCACGAGCGCGACATCTCGCACTCATCCGTCGAGCGTGTCGCCTTGCCTGACGCGAGCTTGCTCGCCTACTACGTGCTCACGAAGATGACGGCGCTCATCGACGGGCTCGTCGTCTACCCCGAGCGCATGCGCTCCAATCTCGACGCGACCTTTGGTGCCGTCTTCAGCCAGTCCGTTCTGCTTGCCATGGTGTCCAAGGGCATGGTGCGCGACAGCGCCTACCGCATTGTCCAGCGGGCTGCTGCCCGAGCGTTCAGCGAGCAGAGGTCTCTGCGGTCGGTCCTCGCCGAGGACGACGAGGTGGGCCTGTCCCCCGACGAGCTGGACAGCGCATTCTCCCTGGAGACCGCATTGGCAAGGGCCCATCTCGCCGTTGACGCCCTGGATGAAGTGGAGGGAACATGACTATCGCCCCCGTGCACTCCGGAAAGGTCCGCGACGTCTACGACGCCGGCGACGGCCTGCTGCTCATGGTCGCGTCGGACCGTATCTCGGCCTTCGACGTCATCATGGCCGAGCCCGTCCCGCACAAGGGCCGGGTGTTGACCGCGATGACCGCCTACTGGCTCGATGTCCTTGGTGACATCGCTCCCAGCCATCTCGTGTCCGCCGACCCCGACGACTTCCCGCCGCTGGTGCGCGCGGCTGTCGAGTCCGCATCGGCGGGCCGGGAGATCAGCGGCATCGACGGCCGTGCCATGCTCGTCGAGCGGGCCGAGATGCTCCCGATCGAGTGCATCGTGCGCGGGTATGTCTCAGGTTCGGCCTGGAAGGAGTACCAAAGCTCCGGCACGATCCACGGCATGCCGGCCCCCGCAGGGCTCCTCGAGGCAGGAAAGCTGCCCGAGCCGATGTTCACCCCGTCGACGAAAGCGACGACGGGCCACGACGAGAACATCGACCTCGAAGCAGCCGCAGCTTTGGTCGGCTCCGACGTGCTGGCTGCCGCCTCGTCGATCTGCATCGCGGCATACGAGCGCGTGGCCGGCCAGGCGGCCGAGCGGGGGATCCTCGTCGCCGACACGAAGTTCGAGCTGGGTTTCATCGACGGCGAGCTCTCTCTGTGCGATGAAGTCCTCACCCCCGACTCGTCGCGCTTCTGGCCGGCGGACGCCTGGGAGCCGGGTCACAATCCCCCGTCGTTCGACAAGCAGCCGTTGCGTGACTGGCTCGAGGCGAGCGGCTGGGGCAAGACCCCGCCGCCCCCGGCCCTTCCGGCCGACGTCGTCAGCGCGACGTCGGAGAGGTACGTGCGCGCCTACGAGCTCATCACCGGGCTCGATCTCGCCGACTGGTACGGGGCAGGTGAGAGCGCGTGACCTTCGAGGTTCTCGTCGAGGTGCGCTTGCTTGCGGGGATCGCCGATCCGCAGGGGGCGACCATCGAACGGTCCCTGCCCGCCCTCGGGTTCGCCGGGGTGAGCGCGGTGCGCGTTGGCAAGGCCATCCGTTTCTGCGTCGACGCGCCGGATGCAGCCGCGGCCGAGACGCTCGCAGGTGAGGTGGCGCGGCGCCTGCTGTCGAACCCGGTGATCGAAGAGGCGACCGTGACGGTGTGCCAGCCTTCGCCGACAGCAACGGGCGGCACGCAGCAGCCGTGACGCCACGCATCGCCGTCATCGTCTTTCCCGGCTCCAACTGCGAGCACGACGTCGCCGCCGCGCTCGGCGGCCTCGGGGGGGCAGCCGAGCTTGTCTGGCACCGTGAACGATCCCTCGCCGGCTTCGACGCCGTCGTGCTCCCCGGCGGCTTCGCCCACGGCGACTACCTGCGCCCCGGCGCGATTGCGCGCTTCTCGCCCGTGATGGCCGCCGTCGCCGCCGTGGCTGCAGAAGGAGCCCCCGTCCTCGGGATCTGCAACGGGTTCCAGGTGCTCACCGAAGCCGGGTTGCTCCCCGGCGCCCTGCAGAAGAACCGGGGGTTGACGTTCCTGTGCACCGACGCCGAGCTGCGTGTGACCTCCGACCGATCGGTGTTGACGGCAGGGGTCGCCGTGGGCCGTGCCCTGACGATCCCGATCAACCACTTCGAGGGGAACTACACCTGCGATGCAAGCACCCTCGCACAGCTGCGCGACGAGGACAGGATCGTCCTCCGGTACGCGGAGAATCCCAACGGCTCTGTCGACGACATCGCGGGGATCTGCAACGAGGCGGGCAACGTCGTCGGTCTCATGCCACACCCCGAGCGGGCATGCGACCCACTCCTCGGCTCAGGCGACGGTGCCGTGCTCCTCGCGTCCTTCCTCGCCACCGCAGGTGCCAGGGCGGCCAGCGCCGACAGCGCCGCCTAAGAGGTGCGCCGGGTCCGGGGGATGCCCGCCCTCTCCAAGACGGTGGCCGGAACGCCGACTTCCCGCCACGTCCCGTAGTCGAGGCCGCGCCGCTCGCCGTAGGGCTTGGCCAGCTTGACGAACTCCTGTTCCAAGGCCGAAATGTCCGCCGCAGGGACAGAGCGCTCGAGCTCCGCCTCGAGGTCCTTGCGCTGCTGGGTGAGGAGGAGCCTGTCGAGACTGTTCGCCTCGTCCAGCTTGGCCTTGACCGCTGCAAGCTCGCGACGCACCGACTCGGGCGTGCGCTTCCTGCCCCGCTTCGGCTTGGACTCTTCGAGCGCCTCCAGATAGCGGCGCACGACGCGGCTCTGCTGGCGCCCTTCGGCCATTGCGGCCTTGTGGTGCGAGGACATAGACGATCGTTTCGAGGAAGCTTTCGGCATTTCACCAGTATTGTTGAGCGGCACCCCACGCGCAATCCCGCTCGGCGTTTTCGGGTCTCTTGTGTGAGCCAGGCTGGCAAAGTAGTGCGTTATTGCTCCAACACACGCCTGAGACGTGCTGCGCGCTGCACGGCGCGGTGGCGTCGTAGCCCCGTTCGGCCGGCGCGCCGGTGCCCGGCTTTGCCGGGGTGGGGCCTGTGCCCGGTAGCGTGACGGCGATGGATCCCAGGGTTCACCGTGCACTCGGCCTCACCGACGACGAAGAGGCGACGATCCGTTCCATCCTGGGCCGCGAGCCCAATCATCTCGAGCTCGCCATGTACGCGGTCATGTGGAGCGAGCACTGCTCGTACAAGTCTTCGCGCCTCCACCTCCGGCGCCTGCCTACCACCGGGGAGCGTGTCGTCGTCGGCCCGGGAGAGAACGCAGGGGTCGTCGATGCAGGCGGAGGCGTCGGGATCGCCGTGCGTATCGAGAGCCACAACCACCCGTCGGCGATCGAGCCCTACCAGGGCGCAGCGACGGGTGTCGGGGGGATCCTGCGCGACATCTTCACCATGGGAGCCCGGCCGATTGCCGTAATGGATGCCCTGTATTTCGGCGGGTGGGACGAGCCGCGAGCCCGGTGGTTAATCGAAGGTGTCGTCAGCGGAATATCCGGGTACGGCAACTCGGTCGGGGTCCCGACAGTCGGTGGTGAGGTCGCATTCGATGCATGTTACGCGGGCAATCCACTCGTCAACGTCCTGTGCCTCGGCGTCCTGCCCCTCGACCGCCTCGTGCTCGGTAAGGCCTCGGGGGAGGGCAACTTGGCGGTCCTGCTCGGCTCCTCGACGGGTCGCGACGGGATCGGCGGTGTCAGCGTCCTTGCCTCGGCGGGCTTCACGGGCGGATCAGCGCGCACGGGAAGTGCCGTCGACGGCGGCGACGGAGAGGCGCATGTGGCCGATGGCCCGTCCAGCGGTGCTGTTGCCGAAGGTGGCGACGACGCGAAGCGCCCGAGCGTCCAAGTGGGTGACCCTTTCGAAGAGAAGCGCCTGATCGAAGCTTGCCTGGCGCTTCTCGACGCGGGGCTGGTCGTGGGGATCCAGGACCTTGGGGGGGCGGGGCTGACCTGCGCGACGAGCGAGACGGCCGGCCGGGCGGGAATGGGCATGGACGTCGATGTCGACGCCGTGGCGCGCCGCCAGGCTGGGATGGAGCCGTTCGAGGTCATGACGAGCGAGAGCCAGGAGCGCATGCTCGCCATCGTCACGCCGCAGAACCTCGACGACGTCCTCGCCGTCTGCGCGCGCTGGGAGGTGCGTGCCGACGTCGTCGGTCGGGTGACCCGTCCCGTCGCCGTCCCGGCGGGCGGTCGTGGCGCCGGCTCCACCACGGGAGGTGCCGGCGGTGCCGATGGGGGATCGAGCGGGCCCGACGGTGCGGCCGGGAGGTTGAAGATCCGGGCGGGGATCGACGGGCCCGTGCTCGCCGACGTGCCCGCCGCCTCTTTGTCGGAGGCGGCTCCCCTCTACGACCGCCCGATGCGGGCCGTGCCCCCGCCGACTGCCGGAGGGGCCGACGATCCCGACACGGTGGCAGCTCCCGATGCCTCCGCGATGACCCGGGATATCACACAGCTCGTCAGGGACCCGGCGTGGGTATACCGCCAGTACGACCACCAGCTCTTCCTCAACACCGTCGTGGGGCCCGGAGGTGATGCGACGGTCCTCAAGCTCGCAGCGCCCGGTGTCCCGTGGACAGGCGGCGGGGTCGTCCTCTCCGTCGACGGCAACCCGCGCTGGTGTTCTCTCGACCCGCGGGCCGGCACCCGGGCGCTCGTCGCCGAGTCGGCATTGAACGTCGCTTGCGGCGGCGGCAGGCCGGTGGCGCTCGTCAACTGCCTCAATTTCGGCAATCCCGAGCACCCCGAGGTGATGTGGCAGCTTTCCGAATCGGTCGACGGCATGGCCGAGGCGTGCCAGGCGCTCGAGGTGCCCGTCGTTGGCGGGAACGTCAGCCTGTACAACGAGAGCGCCGGGCGCGACATCCTGCCGACGCCGGTCGTCGGTGTCGTCGGGCTCGCCGATCGGCTCAGCTCGACGCCACCGGGTGTCTCGCTCGTCGATGGGGGAGTGCTCCTGTTGATCGACGCGGACTCGAGCGACGCTCCCCGGCCGAGTGGGCTCGGCGGCTCCCGCTGGGCAGTCGAGTGCCGGGGGCTGACGGGCGGCGTCTTGGCGCCGGTCGACCTCGACGCGCACCGGCGCCTTCTCGACGTTGTCGTCAGCCTCGTCACCGACGAGGTCGCCGGTGCCGACGGCAACGGGGGAGCCCCGGCGAACAGGATTGCCGGGATCCACGACGTCTCCGACGGCGGCCTTGCGGTGTGCCTCGCCGAGATGTCTCTGCGCTCGGGAATCGGGATGCACGTGCGCGGCGTCGCCGGCCACGCGTCCCTCTTCGGTGAACTCCCCTCTCGCGTCGTCGTCTGTGCACGGAGCGCAACGGCGGCGGCCGAAATCGCCGCGCGGGCGAACGGCGCCGGGATGACGGTGACCGAGCTCGGCACTGCCGGCGGGGAGCGCCTCGTCGTCGACGGGCCCACGGGCGGTTCCCGCGCAGGATCCGGTGGCGGTCTTCCGGCGCACCTTGTCGACATCGCCGTGGGCGACCTCGTCATCTCGAGCCGCGCCTGGTGGCCGGCGTAGCCCGGCGCTGGCGACCCTTGCCGTCCGGCACGCCGCCATCGGGACTGTCTCAGGGGCGCCGTTCTTCGAGCTCGGCGAGGACGCTGTCTGCGACGTCGAGGTCGCCCGTTCCCGTGCCGACCTCGAGGTCGGGCTTGTAGGTGCCGTGGTAGTCGGAACCCCCCGTCGGCACGAGGCCATGGCGGCGCGCGAGGGCCACGAGCGATGCGCGCTGCGGCGGCGAGTAGCGGCCGTAGTACGCCTCGATCCCGCCGAGGCCGTCGCGGGCGAGATCGCCGACCGTCCTTTCGAGCGCGCCGGCGTCGAGGCCGAGGCTGAAGGGATGGGCCAGCACCGCGACCGCCCCGGACTCCCGGGCAAGACGCGCCGCTGTCCCCGGCTCCAGGCGAGCCTTGGGCACGTAGGCGGGCCGACCGGTGCCCAGGTAGCGATCGAATGCGTCCTGAGGACTCTCGGCGAACCCTTTGCGGACGAGCAGGGCGGCGAAGTGGGGGCGGCCGACTACCGTGGAGCCTGCGACCCCGGTGAGCTCGTCGGCAGTCACGGGTATCCCGAGGGCGCCGAGGCGCTCGACGAGGAGGTGGTTGCGCGTTGCGCGATCTGATCGCAGGCGCGCGAGCTCGTCCTGCAAGGGCCCGGGGCCTTCGCCGACGAAGTAGATGAGCACGTGCATAGACCCGGCATCCGACCGGCAGGAGATCTCGCACCCGGGGACGAGGGCCGTGCCCGCCTGCTCGGCTGCCGCTCGGGCCTCGGCGAGCCCGGCGAGGGTGTCATGGTCGGTGAGGGCGAAGGCAGAGCATCCGGCACGGGCGGCGCGTCGGGCGACGTCTGCCGGCGATTCGGAGCCGTCCGAGGCTGTGGAGTGGGTATGAAGGTCGATCACCGAGGCCACGGTAACAACCGGTGTGCGAGAATGGGGAAGGTGACCGCCCGGTGAAGGAAGCATGCGGCGTCTTCGGCGTGTACGCCCCGGGTCGTCCGGTGGCCCAGCTCGTCTTCGACGGGCTCTTCGCACTCCAGCATCGCGGGCAGGAGTCGGCCGGGATGGCGGTCAGCGACCGGGAGATGATCACCGTCGTCAAGGACATGGGCCTGGTCACGGCCGTGTTCGACGAGAGGACCCTGTCGTGTTTGCCCGGCGACGTCGCAATCGGGCACACCCGCTACTCGACGACAGGTCCGAGCACCTGGCGCAATGCGCAGCCGGTCTTCCGCTCCGTCGGCCAGGCCGGGTTCTCGATTGCGCACAACGGCAACCTGACCAACACCGCGGACCTGGCTGAGGCGGCCGGCATGCTGCCCGGCGTCGTCGCGAGCGACAGCGATCTTG
This sequence comes from Actinomycetes bacterium, assembly GCA_021851885.1. GTDB lineage: Bacteria > Actinomycetota > Acidimicrobiia > Acidimicrobiales > JAMCQF01 > JAJZBS01. Next base: position 29,056 of record JAJZBS010000026.1, read on the forward strand.
TTGCCGAGCTCGTCTCGGCCGCGTATGCCCCGGACGGGGCCGACGCAGGCTCCGACGGCGACGCCCACGGGAGAGCCGACGCAGGCTCCGACGGCGACGCCCACGGCGACGCCCACGGCGACGCCGACGGGAGAGCCGACGCCGACGGGAGAGCCGACGCCGACCACGATCTCGAAGAAGCCCTGGCGACCGTCATGCCGCACCTGGCCGGTGCCTTCTCCTTCGTCGCGCTCGATGCCCACCACCTTGTCG
>JAJZBS010000027.1 GCA_021851885.1 Actinomycetes bacterium
CCACCCTGGAAGCAGGGAGAGAGACCATTGCGACGAGAGTAACGTCGCGACACGGTGCGCGCAACTGCCTTCGATGCAGTCGCCGGGCCGGCGCACTGCGGCGTACAGCCCGGGCGACGGAAAAGCGCGATGAGGGCGGGGACGTGCCGGGTCTTTTCGATTGGGCGGCAAGCAGCGCAACTTCAGCCACCGGAGCAGCGGTAGGCTGACCGTGCCGGCCAACGGTGTCCGCGCAGAGCCCCCGAGGGTCTCGCCCACCGCATGCCGGCGAGGCCGGAGACCGGGGAGAACGACAGTGAGCACGAAGGCCGTCGAGCATCGCGTTCTCGACAGGGTGGTCATCCGCTTTGCGGGTGACTCGGGGGACGGGATGCAGCTCACGGGGGACAGGTTCACCACGTCGAGCGCTCTCTTCGGGAACGACATCGCGACCTTGCCGGACTTCCCGGCGGAGATCCGGGCGCCCGCCGGGACGATGGCGGGGGTGTCGGCTTTCCAAGTACATATATCCGATCACGACATCCTGACGCCGGGTGACGCGCCGAACGTCCTGGTCGCGATGAACCCGGCGGCACTGCGGTCAAACATCGCCAACCTGCCGACCGGGGCGACGCTCATCGTCAACACAGATGCCTTCGACGAGCGCAGCCTCGCCAAAGCCGGCTACGAGGCGAATCCCATCGACGACGGCAGTTTGAAGAGCTTCACCGTCTACGAGGTCCCGATGACCTCACTGACTCTTGAAGCCTGCAAGCCGACGGGTGCCAAGCCACGCGACGCGGAACGTTCCAAGAACTTCTTCGCTCTGGGGCTTGTGACGTGGATGTACACGCGGCCCGTCGAGGACACCTTGAAGTGGATCCAAGCCCGTTTTGCCAAGACGCCGATCGTCGCGGAGGCGAACACTCTTGCCTTCAAGGCCGGGTTCAACTTTGGGGAAACAGCAGAGTTGTTCGAATCGGTCTTCGAAGTGCACTCCGCAAAGCTCGCTCCCGGCACGTACGCCAACGTCACCGGGAACATGGCGCTCGCCTGGGGCCTGATCGCCGCGGGTGAGCTTGCCCACCTGCCGCTGTTCCTGGGCTCGTACCCGATCACACCGGCCTCCGACATCCTCCACGAGCTGTCGAAGCACAAGGACATGGGAGTGCGGACCTGCCAAGCAGAGGACGAGATCGCCGCTGTCGGCGCCGCCCTCGGCGCGTCCTACGGCGGCTGCCTGGGCGTGACGACGACATCGGGGCCCGGGCTCGACCTCAAGAGCGAGACCATCGGGCTCGCTGTGAACCTCGAGCTGCCGCTCGTCGTCATCGACGTCCAACGCGGCGGCCCGTCGACGGGCCTGCCGACCAAGACCGAGCAGTCCGACCTCTTGCACGCGATGTACGGGCGGCACGGAGAGGCGCCGGTCCCCATCGTCGCGGCCCGCACGCCGGCGCACTGCTTCACCGCCGCGATCGAAGCGGCGCGCATCGCGCTCAAGTACCGCACGCCGGTCATCGTGCTGTCGGACGGCTACCTCGCCAACGGATCGGAGCCCTGGCGGCTGCCTGACGTCGAGGACCTGCCGAGCTTGGAGGCCGACTTCACGACGGAGCCGAACCACACGAGCGAGGACGGCACGCCGGAGCTGTGGCCCTACCTACGGGACGAGGACACGCTTGCCCGCCCGTGGGCGGTGCCGGGGACCCCGGGCCTCGAGCACCGCATCGGCGGCCTGGAGAAGGCCGACGGGGCCGGCAACGTGTCCTACGACCCGCGCAACCACGAGCGGATGTCGCGCCTGCGGGCGGCGAAGGTCGCCGGCATCGCCAAGGACATCCCCGCCGTCGACCTCGACGGCGATGACGGTGCACGCGTGCTCGTCCTCGGGTGGGGGTCGACGTACGGCGCGATCGCGGCGGGGGTCCGCCGTGTCCGTGCGCAGGGGGTCGACGTCGCCCACGCGCACCTGGTCCATATGAACCCCTTCCCGGCGGACCTCGGCGACGTGCTGAGCCGCTACGACACCGTGGTCGTCCCCGAGGTCAACCTGGGCCAACTGTCCACGCTTGTCCGGGCGCGGTTCCTCGTCGACGCGATTGCGGTCACCAAGATCCAGGGCATCCCGTTCCGGGCCGGCGAGATCGAGCAGGCAATCCTCGCCGCGGTGCGCGGCGAGGACCCCCAAGAAGCGATCGAGGCCTGGGCCCTTGCCCGCGATGTCGGCACCCCCATCCAGCCAAACGGATCTTCAGCCCCCGAGGAGGACGAGTGACCGTCGAGACCGCTCCGGCGACGACCCGCAAAGACTGGACATCGGACCAGGAGGTCCGCTGGTGCCCCGGGTGCGGGGACTACTCGATCCTCGCGGCCGTCCAGATGCTGCTCCCCGAGATCGGGGTACGGCGCGAGAACACGGTGTTCGTCTCCGGCATCGGGTGCGCGGCCCGGTTCCCGTACTACATGAACACCTATGGCGTGCACTCGATCCACGGCCGGGCGCCGGCGTTCGCGACGGGGCTCGCGGTGTGCCGGCCCGACCTCGACGTGTGGGTTGTCACCGGGGATGGCGATGCCCTGTCGATCGGCGGCAACCACCTCATCCACACGCTGAGGAGGAACGTCAACCTGACGATCCTCCTCTTCAACAACCAGATCTACGGTTTGACGAAGGGTCAGTTCTCGCCCACCTCAGAGGTCGGCAAGGTGACGAAGTCGACCCCCTTCGGCTCGCTCGCGACGCCGTTCAACCCCGTCAGCCTCGCTCTCGGGGCGGAGGCGACCTTCGTGGCCCGCACCCATGACATGGATCGCAAGCACATGATGGAGACCTTCCGCCGGGCGCACGATCACCGCGGCACGTCCTTCGTCGAGATCTACCAGAACTGCAACGTCTTCAACGACGGCGCCTTCGAGCAGATCACCGCGCGGGACAACCGCGCGTCGATGCTCATCCCCCTGCGTCACGGTGAGCCGATCCGTTTCGGTGCCGAGGGGGAGAAGGGTGTCGCGCTGAGCGACCAGGGCCACCTGCAGATCGTCGACGTCGACGAAGCCGGCGAAGACGCCCTGATCGTCCACGACGAAACCAGCGAGGACCCGTCGATGGCCTTCATGCTGTCGCGACTCGCCCGCGGTCCGTACGAGCCGACGCCGATCGGCGTCTTCCGCTCGGTGGAGCACGCCGACTACGGGACGGCTGTCGACGAGCAGATCTCCGCAGCTCAGGGGCGCTCGGGGAAGGGCACCATCGAGTCGCTGCTGCGATCGGGCCCGACCTGGACCGTCGACTGAAGGTCGGCGGGCAGGGTCCGGACCCGTTTGCCTCAGCCGGGGACGGGGCGGAAGACCATGCCGGTGCGCGGTTTGGGGTGGAAGTAGGTCGTCTTCGGCGGCATCCGGCGCCGCTCGCGCGCCATCGCCGCGATCTTGGCGACCGTGACGGGGCGCAGCACGATGGCGGCCTGGGCCTCGTTGGTCTCAACGGCGGAAAGCACGTCGCTGCGCCCGGCCCGGTACTCGACACTGTGGTCGGGGAGCGCTGCCAGCGCGGTCGCGACCAAGCTCGAGTCGAGCTCGGGATCGCGCGCCTTGTCGATGAGAACGGGGCGCGCCGTTAGACGCCAACTGCCGTCTTTGGTGAACAACCCGAGCGCCCCCGGGGGAACCTCGCCGGCCACGACCTCGAACAGCTCACCGAGCGCACCGGGGAGGTCGAAGCCGTCGGGGAGGCCGCGCAGGAGCCGGTGGATCGCGCGCACCGACAACTGGTCCTCGGCTATCTCGACGACAAATGCCATGACCTGGTCGAAATCGCCGGCCTTGCTCCCGTTCGCCGCGCGCCGCTCGTTGCGGTAGGCGAAGGCCGTCTCGTAGCGATGATGGCCGTCGGCGAGGACGACAGGAGCCGCCGCGACCGTCTCGGCGACGGCTGCGACGGTCGCGGGATCGTCGATGCGCCAGAGCTCGTGGCCGACGCCGTCGTCGTCGACCGCATGGGCGGCCGGGGGGGAGCTGGGCTCGATGAGGGCCGACAGTCCTCTTGCCAACGAGAGGCCCCAGACGGGGGAGGTGTTCATGCGTGTGGCCCGGAGAAGGTCGATCCGGTCGCCCTTGGGCTTTGGCATCGTCTCCTCGTGAGGCAGCACGTCCCCAGAGCCCGGCTCTTCCACTTCCAGGGCTCCGACGACGCCCAGGGTGTGGCGTGGGTTCCCCTCTTCGTCAACAAAGCGCATCCGGTACACGTAGAACGACGGCGTTGCGTCGACGGTGAGGACCCCGGCTGCGATCCATTCGTCGAACGTCCTTGCCGCCGCTTCGTAGCGACCGAGGCCGCGGCTGGCGTCGTCGGCCGGCAGCTCGACGACGATGGCGTTGTGCCGGTCGCGGGCGGCCAGCCCGTCGCGCCCTGCCGCGTCGACGACGTCGTAGGGAGGCGCGATCACGTCGTCGAGTCGAACCTTGTTGACGTCGTAACGCACGCCGGGGAAGGGCTGGAATCGGGGCATGCCTTTTGCGTAGCACAACCGCCGTGGTCGCAGCGACGCAAGAGCGCACGCGCCGCAGCCCGAATGGGGGGCGTTGCGGTGCGCTCGTCGTATCGCCCGGCCGCGGTCTGCCAGGATGACGCCGTGGTGTGGGTTGTCGACCTTGACGGTGTTGTCTGGCGTGCGGCGCAGCCGATCGCGGGCTCGGCTGAGGCCTTGAACCGGATCCAAGAGGCGGGACGGCGCGTCGTGCTGTGCACGAACAACTCGACCTACACAGTCGCCCAGTACCGCCGGCGGCTTGTCGACGCCGGCGTGAAGCTCGACCGGGTCGAGCTCGTGACCTCGGCGCAAGCCGCGGCGACCCTGCTCGCACCCGGGTCGAGCGCCCTCGTCCTCGCAGGCCCCGGCGTCGTCGAGGCGCTACGCGATCGCAGTGTGGAGGTCGTCGAGCCCGCCGGCGGCATTGAGCCGCCGCCGATCGGACCCCGCGCGCGCGACGGCCGGCGCCCCGATGCGGTCGTGATCGGTTGGGATCGCGCGTTCGATCTCGCCCGGCTCTCGCAGGCCCAACGCGCTGTCCACGAAGGTGCGCGCCTCATCGGGACGAACGAGGATGCGACATTCCCAACCCCCGACGGCCTGCTGCCGGGGACGGGGGCGTTCCTCGCGGCGGTGGAGACCGCCTCTGGCACGCGGGCCGAGGTAGCCGGCAAGCCGCACGAGCCCATGGTGCGCCTCGTGCGCCAGCTGGTCGCCGGTGACGGAAATGTCGAGATCGTCGCCGGGGACAGGCCCGCCACCGACGGACAGCTCGCTCGTGCCCTCAACGCTCCCTTCGGGCTCGTCCTGAGCGGGGTGACCGGAGCAGGTGAGGGCGCAGGAGCTGGCTCGTCGGGGGTCCCTGCCGACAGGAACGCGAGCGACCTCGCGGCCCTGGTGGCAGAGCTGCTCGACTGAGGCCGAGCCCTCGCGTCGGGTCAGGGCGCCGTGTCGCCGGCCGCCGGCCCGCCGGGCAGCCGCCGGCATGGGTGCCGATGCCGCCGGTCAGGCTCCGGAGCATTCGCGAGTGCGCACCGCGCTAGCTGTTGCAAGCAAAGCCCTCGCGGAAGTACCCTTTGACCATGGTGTCCAACGACCGGTTCCGGCGTTATCTCGAGGCGGGGTACACATTCGGACAGATCAACCGCGCCCGCGCCGAGGAGCTCGTCGCCGAGCTCGTGCGCGCGGGGGAGGTGCAGCGCAACCAGGTGCAGGACTGGGTCGACGACCTCGTCGAGCGAAGCCGCGCCTCTGCCGATGCCCTCGTCGGCATGGTGCGCGACGAAGTGAAGCGGCAGCTCGCATCACTGGGTCTCGACAGCCCTGACGAGGTGCGGAAGTTGATGGCGGCGCTGCGGGAACAGGCCGAGCGCATACCGGGGCTTGATGTCGTGCGCAAAGCGGCGTCCCATGTTCCGGGCGTGGTCGCCAAGACCGCCCCGGCTGCCAGGGCCCGGGCGCGCGAAGCTGCGCAAGCGCCGGCGGCCGCGCCGAAGAAGGCCGCGCCGAAGAAGGCCGCGCCGAAGAAGGCCGCGCCGAAGAAGGCCGCGCCGAAGAAGGCCGCGCCGAAGAAGGCCGCGCCGAAGAAGGCCGCGCCGAAGAAGGCCGCGGCAACGAGGACCGGACACGGCGCGCCACCCCAAGTGGGGTCGTCACACTGACGGCCACCCGCCGCCGCCTCGACACGGAGCTCGTGCGGCGGAGGCTGGTCTCCTCTCGCGAGCAGGCCGCAACTCTCATCTCCGAGGACAGGGTCCTCGTGGCAGGAGCCCCCGCGTCGAAGCCGGCCCGCCTTGTCGCTCCGTCGGAGGATCTCGTCGTGCTCGGGCCGCCGGCCCGGTTTGTCAGCCGTGGGGGCGAGAAGCTCGACGCCGCTTTGACGGGGTTCGGCATAGACGTCGCAAGCGCGCGCGTTCTCGACGTCGGAGCTTCGACGGGCGGCTTCACCGACTGCTGCCTCCAGCGCGGGGCGGCGTCGGTCGTCGCCCTCGACGTGGGTCATGGCCAGCTCCACCCGCGCCTGCGTGCGGACCCGCGGGTGACCGTCGTGGAGCGCACGAACGTCCGCCATGTCGGCACCACGGGCGAGGATCGCCTCCTGGGTGAGCGTTTCACGACGATCGTCGCCGACGTGTCGTTCATCTCGCTCGCCACAATCGCCCCCGCCATCGTCGCCCGTTTGTCGCAGCCTGGTGCGACCCTTGTTCTTCTTGTGAAACCACAGTTCGAGGTCGGAAGGAAAGAGGTCTCGGCGGGGCGGGGCGTCGTGCGGGACCCCGCACTGTGGCGCGCGGCGGTCGATCAGGTCGTATCCGCTTACCGCAAGGCTGGAGCCGCCATGATGGGGGTCATGGCATCCCCGCTCGCCGGTGCCGACGGCAACGTCGAGTTCCTGTTGCACGCCGCTGTGCCCCCGGCCCCCGGCGAGCTCGACTGCATTGCGTTCGCCGCGGCCGTCGATGTGGCCGTCGCCGCTCCCGTTCGGCAGAGAGCCGATCGCGGGGGCGAGGGTGCTCCGAAGTAGGACGCGGCAGTGGCTCGCATCGCCTTCGTCTTCCACTCGGGACGCGCGGTCGCGCTCAAGGCCGTCGAGGATTCTCGTGCCTGGCTGCAGGAAAGGGGACACGAGGTGGTCGCCCCCTGGCGGGGAGACCGGACCCCTGGCGAAGGCGTGGCGCCCCCCCCGGACCTCGTGGTCGCGATCGGAGGTGACGGGACGATGCTGCGGGCCGTCGACCTGGCGGGGCCCGGCGGCTCCCCCGTCCTCGGCGTCAACGTCGGGGCTCTCGGGTACCTGACCGAGACTGAACCGAGCGCCCTTCCCGATGTGTTCGGGCGGTTCCTGTCGGGGGAGTTCACGGTCGAAGAGCGCATGATCCTCGAGGTCGCCGCTTCGGATGCACATGGCAAGGCCATCGCACTGAAGACGTCCGTAGACGACGAGGGTGCCGGCGACAACGCACCGGGCATCGGCGGGCGCAACTCCCTGCTCGCGCTCAACGAGGTGGTCGTCGAGAAGACGGTCTCCGGGCATACCGTCCGGGTTGCCACGGCGATATCCGGGCGGCCGTTCCTGACCTACGTTGCCGACGGTCTCCTCGTCGCGACCCCGACGGGGTCGACGGCCTACAACCTGTCCGCGCGTGGCCCGATCGTCTCTCCCAGCCTGCACGCGCTCCTCCTCACCCCGATCTCGGCGCACATGCTCTTCGATCGCTCCGTCGTCCTCGATCCGCAAGAGTGGGTGAAGATCGAGATTCTCGACGCGCGACCCGCCGCGCTGGTCGTTGACGGGATCCGCGTCGCGACACTGGAGCCGGGATGCTCTATCGTGGCGCGATCAGGACCACACCCGGCCCGCTTCGTGACGTTCGCCAAGCGCGACTTCTACGCGATACTTAAGGCGAAGTTCCGTCTGGCGGACCGCTGATGCTCGTCGACCTCCACGTGCGCGATCTCGGGGTGATCGACGAGATCCTTCTGTCGTTGCCCCGGGGGATGATCGCGCTGACCGGGGAGACCGGAGCCGGGAAGACTCTTGTCGTCGAGGCCCTGGGGTTGCTTCGCGGGGGCCGGGCCGACGCGATCCTCGTACGGCCGGGTGCCGATACTGCCCTTGTCGAAGGCCGCTTCGTCGACATGGCCGCGCCCGGTGAACGTGACGATCAAGAGCTGTTCGTCACGCGCGAGATCCCGGCGACCGGCCGGTCTCGCGCATGGATCGACGGGCGCATGGCGCCTGTCGGCGTCGTCGGCGACCTCGGTGGCGACCTCGTCGATGTGCACGGCCAGCATGGTCACCAGCGACTCCTGCGGCGCTCCGCCCAGCGGGACGCGCTCGACCGCTTTGCAGCCATCGACCTGTCCGCGCGCGAAGCGGTGCGCACCCGTCTGCGGGAGATCGGCGAAGAGCTTGCCCGGCTCGGCGGGGACACGCACAGCCAGGCGCGCCATGCCGAGATGCTCCGCTTCCAGATCGCCGAGATCGAAGGCGCAAAGATCCGCGCAGACGACGAGGTCGATCACCTCGAGGCAGAGGAGCGCACGCTCGCCGACGCGTCGGGCCTCCGGGACGCTGCCCTGTCAGCGGCCGCGTCCCTGGCGGCGGTGCGCGACGATCTCGCCCAGGTGAGCTCCGTGCTGGAGGGGAGGCCTCCGTTCGGCTCCTTCAGCGAACGGACGAAGAGCACCCTCGCCGAGGTGGATGACCTCGCGGGCGAGCTGCGCCATGCCGCCGAGCGGATCGAGGACGATCCCGAGAGGCTCCAGATCGTGCGCGAGCGCCGGTTGGCGCTGCGAGAGCTCTGCCGAAAGTATGGCAAGACGCTCGCCGAGGTGGCCGGCTATGCAGAGACCGCTCGCGCGGATCTGGCCGTCGTCGACAACGCCGAGAAGCGCATCGCCGAACGGGAGGCAGAAGCCGGCGAGGCGCGCGCCGCTCTCGGCGTGATCGAAGCAGAGCTGCGGCGTGCGCGTTCCCAGGCGGCGCCGCAGCTCGCCGCAGCCGTCGGCCACAGGATGGCCGAGCTGGGCATGCCCCGGGCCTCCGTCGAGGTGCGGGTCGGCGATGACGGGGCGGGCGACGACGTCGAGGTCCTCTTCAGCGCCAACCCCGGGGAACCGCTCCTTCCGCTGGCCAAGGTCGCCTCCGGAGGGGAGCTGGCCCGCGCCATGCTCGCCTTGAGCCTTGTCCTTGGTGGAGCACCACCGACCGTCGTCTTCGACGAGGTCGACGCGGGCATCGGCGGTGCCGCGGCTCTCGCCGTCGGTCGGGCGCTCAGCGAGCTGGCGGGGCCACGATTGCCGCAAGTGCGCGACGCGTCGGCGACGGCCGGACGCGGCGGGCGGAGGGGCGCGAGGGCGGAGCCTCGCGCACCGGGGGCACCCGAGGGCGCCGGAGCGGCCGGCCCAACGAGGACGAAGCAGGTGATCGTCGTCACGCACCTTGCCCAGGTCGCCGCCTTCGCGGACTGTCACGTCGTCGTCACGAAAGAGGATCGCAACGGCCGCTCCGTCGCCGCAGCGCGCGAAGTGGCCGGTGACGAACGTGTCGCCGAGCTCGCACGGATGCTGGCAGGTTCTCCCGACAGCCCGGCTGCCCTGGCGCACGCACGTGAGCTGCTCGACACAGCTACGGGCGTGGGGGCACGAGCGTCTAGGGTGGCGTCACGTGCAACCTGTGGAGGCCGGTGACGCGATGCCCACGAAGTTCGTGTTCGTGACCGGTGGGGTGTCCAGTTCTCTCGGCAAGGGCCTGACCGCCGCGGCGCTGGGGCGCCTGCTCAAGTGCCGTGGCCTACGGGTGACGATGTGCAAGCTCGACCCGTATATCAACGTCGATCCAGGGACGATGAACCCGTTCGAGCACGGGGAAGTATTCGTGACCGACGACGGTGGGGAGACGGACCTCGATCTCGGCCATTACGAGAGGTTCATCGACGAAAGCCTGCACCGTGACTCGAACACGACGACGGGGTCGATCTACTCGTCGGTGATCGCCAAGGAACGCCGGGGGGACTACCTGGGCAAGACCGTCCAGGTGATCCCGCACGTCACCGACGAGATCAAAGAGCGGATCGCCCGTCTTGCCACAGACGACGTCGACGTCGTGATCGTCGAAGTCGGCGGAACCGTCGGCGACATCGAGATCGTTCCCTTCATCGAAGCGATCCGCCAGTTTCGCCGGGATGCGGGACGGGAGAACGTGTGCTACGTCCACTTGACCCTCGTCCCGTACCTCGCACCCTCCGGGGAGCAGAAGACGAAGCCCACCCAGCATTCGGTGACCGAGCTGCGCAGCCGGGGCATCCAACCCGACGTCATCGTCTGCCGGAGCGACCAGCCGATCTCGGACTCGTTGAAGAGGAAGATCTCGCTTCTGTGCGACGTCCCGACCGAAGCGGTCGTCTCGGCCGTGGATGCCGACGACACGATCTACGAGATCCCCCTCGTCCTGCACGCCGAGGGGATGGACGGCTACGTCTGCAGGCTTCTCAACCTGGACGAGTCGCACGCCGAGATCGACCTGTCGGCCTGGGAAGCCTTTGTCGAGCGTGTTGTCGGAGCAACCGACGAGGTCCGGGTCGGGGTCATTGGCAAGTACGTGAACCTGCCGGACGCCTACCTGTCGGTGGTCGAGGCCCTGCGCCACGCCGGTTTCTTCCACGGTGCCCGCGTCGAGATCGAGTGGGTGCAGGCGGAAGAGGTCCTCGGCATGCTCGCCGAGGGGAGGCTGCGCGACCTCGACGCGATCGTGATCCCGGGAGGGTTCGGCGAGCGCGGGGTCGAGGGCAAGATCGCCGCCGCGACCTACGCGCGCGAGCACGCAATCCCGTGCCTCGGCCTGTGCCTCGGTCTCCAGGTGATGGTCATCGAGTTCGCGCGCAACCTCGCGGGGATGGCCAGGGCGCACTCGCGTGAGTTCGATCCGTCGACGCCGGAGGCGGTCATCGACATCATGGACGACCAGGCTGACGTCGTCGACCTGGGTGGCACGATGCGCCTCGGTGCCTACGTGGCCCGGCTCCTACCTGGCTCCCAGGTCGCCGAGGCCTATGGCGAGGAGGTCGTATCGGAGCGCCATCGCCACCGTTTCGAGGTCAACCTGCGGTTCCGCCGCCGCCTCGAAGAAGCGGGACTCGTCTGTTCGGGAACCTCACCCGACGGCCGGCTCGTCGAGTTCATCGAGTTGCCGGGGCACCCGTTCTGGGTCGGCACGCAGGCGCATCCCGAGTTCAAGAGCCGTCCGGACCGTCCCCATCCTTTGTTCCGGGAGCTGGTGGGTGCCGCGGTCCAGCGTGCGGAGGGCCGCGCACCGCGCCTGCTCGATATGGCGGCAGGAGCGCGGGACGAGGACGCCTGAGCGGGATCCCGGCGTGGGGAGCTCAGGTGACACCGGCGTCTTCCGCCGAGTCGGTGATGAGACGATCTACAGCGGCCGGGTCTTCCGGGTGGCGACGCGGACGCTGCAAGCCCCGGATGGCTCGCGCTTCACGCGCGACATCGTGCTCCACCTTGGCGCGGTAGCTGCCGTGCCACTCGTCGAGCGTGCCGGCGGCCCAGCCGTCGTCATGGTGCGCCAGTACCGGGCGGCGCTCGACGCGCCCGTTCTCGAGATCCCGGCCGGCAAGCGAGACGTCCCGGACGAGGCCCCGGACAAGACCGTCGCGCGCGAGCTGGCCGAAGAGATCGGGATGAACGTCGGGTCCCTGCTCAAGCTCGGCGAGCTGCTCACCTCGCCGGGGTTTTCCGACGAACGATGCATCATCTTCCTCGCGCGCGACCTGACGCCGTGCCCGCCGGAGCGCCACGGTTTCGAAGAGCAGGCGATGGAGGTCGTCGAGATCCCCTTCGCCGAAGCGTGGGCCCTGGTCACCGCCGGCAAGATCCTCGACGCCAAGACGGTCGTCGGCCTCGCCTTGGCCCGCGAAGCCCTGGGTCCGATCCGCTAGGGCCTAAGGCCGGTGCGCTGATGGCGAACGCGGCTGTCGAGGAGTTCCTCTCTTGGCTCGCCGTCGAGAAGGGGCGATCTGCGAACACCCTGGCCGCGTACCGGCGCGACCTCGCCGCCTACGTGGCCTTCCTCCACAAGCGAGGGTTGGGCCCCGAGACGGCGACGCGCACCGACGTCGAGGCCTACCTCGCACACCTCCAGGCGGCCGCAGGGGCCGCCAGCTCGGTCGCCCGGGCGCTTGCATCGATCCGGGGGCTGCACCGCTTTCTCGCCTGGGAGGGGCGCTCCGAGGCCGACCCCGCCGCCGAGCTGGCCCGTCCGCGGGTTCCCGGGGGGATCCCGAAGGCCTTGAGCGCCCACGAGGTGGAGCGGCTCCTCGCAGCTCCGGCCGGCCCGGGGCCGCTCGTCCTGCGTGACCGGGCCGTCCTCGAGGTCCTCTACGGCTCGGGGATCCGCATCTCCGAGCTGACGGGGATGTCGCTCGGCGATCTCGAGCTCGACGACGGGCTCGTGCGCGTTCTTGGCAAGGGAGCCAAGGAGAGGATCGTGCCTCTCGGTTCCTTCGCCCGTGCCGCCGTCGAGGAGTGGCTCGGGCCCTCCGGACGGCCGCTGGTCATGCCGTCGCGATGGGCACGCCGGGGAGACGCCGAGGCCGTCTGGCTCAATGCCCGAGGTGGGCGCTTGGGGCGCCAGGGGGCGTGGCTGATCGTGCGGCGTTGGGGGGGCGTGGCTGGGCTTTCGGGGCGCCTCACCCCCCACGTGCTGCGCCACTCGTGCGCCTCCCACCTCCTCGACGGAGGAGCCGACATCCGTGTCGTCCAGGAGCTGCTCGGGCACGCCTCGATCGCAACCACCCAGGTCTACACGAAAGTCTCGCCGGAACGTCTCCGTGCCGCCTACCTGGAGGCCCATCCGCGCGCTCTCCAGCGTCCTGGCAGGTAGGCTGCAAGGTCATGGTCGTAGGGGACGCGCGGGCGGGGGATCATCGTGTCCTTCTCGAGACGGAGCGGGATGAGCTTCGTGCGAAGTTGAGCGAGCTGGGCTTCGGCGACAGCGGCGGGCTCGATTACGACCTGAACTTCGCGGACTCGAGCCAGGTCACCGCCGAACGAGGCGAGGCAGAGGCATTGGCGACGCGCCTGCGTGAGCAGCTCGACGACGTGGAACGGGCCCTGGCGAAGATCGCCGATGGCACATACGGCCTCTGCGACTCGTGCGGGCAGCCCATCGCGACGGCCCGCCTTGAGGCCATGCCGGCCACCCATTTCTGCATCGCGTGCGCCTCGAAGCGCTGAGGGCCCGGCATCGGCCGGCGCGGTCGCGTTGACGCGCCAGCAAAAGATCGTCGTCGCCGTCGCGATCTTCGCCGGCGCCCTGCTCGCGGGCTACCTCATCGCCGGGCATTCGGTCTCGACCAACGAGCTGATCTTCTTCGCCTGTCTCGTCCCGTCGATCATCCTCCACGAGATCTCGCACGGCGCTGTCGCCTGGGCCTTCGGTGACGACACCGCGCGCCGCGCCGGCCGGCTCACCCTCAACCCGATCAGCCACATCGACCCGATCGGCAGCATCATCCTCCCGGCGATCCTCGTCTTCGCAGGGGCGCCGCCCTTCGGGTGGGCCAAACCGGTGCCCGTCAACCCGCAGAGGATGCGCAGTCCCCGGAACAACTGGCTCGTCGTCGCCCTCGCCGGCCCGGCGACGAACCTCGTCATCGCCGCCCTGTCGGCCGTCGCCTTCCGGCTGACCTTCAACCCGGCGGTCCCGACGCTCGGCATCGGATCCAAGATCCTGTTCTACCTCGGCCTCGGCAACGCCCTCCTGGCGGCGTTCAACCTGCTCCCGATCCCTCCCCTCGACGGCTCAGCCGTCGTCGAGCGTGCCCTTCCCGAGCACATGCTCCCGGGCTACTACCGGATCCGCAGCGCCCTGATCCTGCTGCCGTTCCTCGTCCTGTACGTCGCTCCCTTGCGCAACGTCCTCGTCGGAGCCGAGAACCACATCTTCAGCCTCTGGGCGAACGCGGCGGGCCTACCGGGGTTCTGAGGCCGTTGCCCCACTGACCGTGTGCCCCCTGTTGCGTGAGATCGGGGCGCGGCTGGCTAAGGCGCGGCGGATGGCTCCTTCCGGCCCGGGACAGCCGGCCTGCGGGTTGTGCCGCTCCCAGGCGGGCCCGTTCCACGGTTGGGCCGTTGTTGGGCCGCTCCTAGCCGTAGGAGGAGCCGGAGGTGTTCGTCGTCGACTTGCCGGTGGTGGATGTCGGCGACGAGCTTGACGTCTTGCTCGGCAGGACGGGCAGCCCCGACGGGGCCAGGACGTACCAGGTTCCGGTGCGCGCCGCCGGGGGGGCGGGGAAGGGGAGGCCTTCTCCCTGGTGCGGGCCGGGTTCCGGGTCGCCTGAGTAGGTGTACAGCAGGTGACCGTTGTAGGTGAGCTGGTGCTGGCCGTTCACGACGGCGACGCCGAGCTTCGCCCCGTCCACGCCCGTTCCTGGCGTCGGTGAGGCGTTGCCCATGATCAGCGGTGGCCAGATGGTGAGGCACTTGCCGGTGCAGGCGGGCGCGCTCGGCGTGCCGGCCGTCAGCATGTAGACGGTAAAGCCCTGACGGTCCACGAGGATCCGGCCGAGGGACGACGTCGAGACGTTGAGCGTGCCGGTGACCGGGGGTGTCGTGGTCGTGGTCGTCGCATTGGCCTTCGGCGTGCTCGACGAAGAGCAGGCCGCCAACAGCAGAGCGGCCGTGAGTGCAAGACCGCCTCCGGCGACGAGTCTCCTGCGGGCGCCTTTGGCGGTGACAGTCGTGTCAGTCATGTGAGAATCCTAAGACACTTTGTGGAGCGGCGGTAGGCAGCCCGTCCGGTACGGGAGCGGAGCTCAGCGCTTTCCGGGGAGGAGGCCCATGGCCTCACGGGCGCGTGCAAGCGTGGCCGCCGCGACGTCGCCGGCCCTCTCGGCCCCCCGTGCAAGGGCGCCATGCACCGCGGCGGGATCGTCATCGAGCTCCTCCCGGCGCTTCCAGACCGGCCGGAGCAGCTCGATGAGGGCCTCGGCGACAGCGTCTTTCAAGGGGCCGTACCGATCGAAGGACCCGGCAAGCTCTTGGGGGGACCCGCCCGTCGCCGCCGCCAAGAGGTCGAGGAGGTTCGAGACGCCGGGCTTGGTGACCGGGTCGTAGGCGACTGCCGAGCCCGTGTCGGTGACCGCGCGGCGGACCTTGCGCCGGATCTCGTCGGGGGTGTCGAAGACGTTGACGGTGCCGTTGGGGGACGTCGCCGACTTCGACATCTTGTTCTCGGGGTGTGCGAGGTCCATCACCCGTGCCCCGACCTTCGGGACTGCCGCCTCCGGCACGGTGAAGGTCGTTCCGTAGCGGTTGTTGAAGCGGATGGCGACATCGCGGGCGAGCTCGAGATGCTGGCGCTGGTCCTCGCCGACGGGGACCCGGGTGGCGTCGTAGAGGAGGATGTCCGCCGCTTGGAGGACGGGGTAGGTGAACAACCCGACTCGCACCGAGTCCCGCCCCGCAGCCTTGTCCTTGAACTGGGTCATGCGTCGCAGCTCGCCCATGGTCGTCGTGCACTCGAGCAGCCAGGTGAGGCCGGTGTGCTCGTGGACGTGGCTCTGGACGAACAGCGTGCATCGCGCGGGATCGAGGCCGACGGCGAACAGGGTTGCTGCGAGGCCGAAGGTACGCCGACGCAGCTCGGCGGGGTCGATGTCGAGCGTCAGGGCGTGGAGGTCGACGATCACGTAGAAGGCGTCGTGGGCGTCCTGGTCGACCACCCAGTTCCGCAGGGCGCCGAGGTAGTTACCGATGTGCACGTCCCCGGAGGGCTGGATGCCCGAAAGGACTCGATCGCCAGGCATGGCGGTCATGTTACGCAACATGGTGCATGGCCCTGCGAGAGGGCGATCCTGGTCTGTGGGCATGCGCGCCGGGTGTGCGCCGAGACGGTAGGGTCGCCACGTGGTCTACGCGGTCGCGACCCCTGTCTTCGCCGGCCCCCTCGACGTACTGCTCCAGCTGGTCAACGCACAGGACGTCGACATCTACGAGATCCCGCTCACCGAGGTCGTCGACGGGTTCCTCGACCACCTGGCGTCTCTCGACGGGCTCGATCTCGAGCTTGCGACCGAGTTCCTCCTGATCGCGGCGATCCTCATCGAGTTGAAGTCGCGCCGGCTCCTGCCGGTACCCGAGGCCATCGTCGACGACGAGGAGATCGCCGGCGGCGACGAGCGCGATCTGTTGCTTTCGCGCCTGCTCGAGTGCGCGACCTTCGGGGCCGCCGGCCGGAGCCTCCAGGTCGTCCTCGATGCGGCGCGCCGCAGCGTTCCCCGCCAAGCGGGCATGGAGGAGAGGTTTGCCCGTGCCGCCCCGGACCTGCTGAGCGGGGTGACGCCGGACCACGTCCGTGCGGCGTTCGCGCGCGCGATAGCAGCACGCGCGGTCCCGATCGTCGACCTCGGCCATGTTGTGGTGGACCGGGTATCGGTCGCCGAGGCGGTGGCCGCGCTCATCGACGAGCTTCCCGCGCTCGGCAGGGCGACATTTCGCCGCATCACCGAGGGGCTCGACGACCGCATGGAGATCATCGTGCGCTTCCTCGCGCTCCTCGAGCTGTGCAAGCAGGGACGCGTCCACCTCGACCAGGGCGAGAACTTCGGCGAGCTCACCGTCCAATGGGAAGAGCGCGAGCCGGCATTGAGCGCCGCCCTGGCGACAGGGGAGGGTGCCGGATGAACCGGGATGTCGCCCGTGCCGTCGAGGCGGTCCTCATGGTCGCTCTGGAGCCTGTTGTTCCGGGCCTTCTCGCCGAGCTCATCGAGGTTTCGGGCGACGAGATCGAATCGACGTGCGCAGAGCTGGCGGCCTCCTACGAAGCCGAAGGACGCGGCTTCCAGCTCGTGCGGGTCGCCGGCGGTTACCGCTTCCAGAGCCATCCCGACATGGCGCCCTTTGTCGAGCGGTTCGCTTTGGAGGGGATGAGCGCCAAGCTGTCGGCGGCTGCCCTGGAGACGTTGGCGATCGTCGCCTACAAGCAGCCGGTGTCGCGCGCGCAGATCGCGGCCGTCCGTGGGGTGAACGTCGACGGGGTCGTGCGCCTGCTGGCCCAGAGGGGCTACATCGAGGAGGTCGGTCACGCGTCCGGCCCCGGGCAGGCGGTTCTCTTCGGCACGACGCCCGCGTTCCTCGAAAGGCTCGGCCTCGACAGCTTGGCGGATCTCCCTCCGATCGGAGATCTCGTCCCGGGGACGGAGCTTCTCGAGGAGATCGAGGCCGGTTTCGCCCCCGGCGCAGATGCGTGAGGAGGGCGCGGGCGACGCGGGTGGGATGGCGGCGGGCGCCCAGGGCGGCGAGGGCCAGGGCGGCCAAGGCCAGGGTGAGCGCCTGCAGAAGGTCCTCGCACGGCATGGCTTCGGTAGCCGGCGTGCTTGTGAGGAGCTGATTGCCGCCGGTGCTGTGATCGTCGACGGGGCCGTCGCCGTCCTCGGCGACCGGGTCGACGTCACCCGCAGCACCGTCACCGTCGAGGGCGCGCCGCTCAACATCCGGCCCGAGACGGTCTACTACCTGCTCAACAAACCTGTCGGGGTGGTCACGACCCGCAGCGACCCCCACGGGCGTCCCTGCGTAACGGAGCTCGTGCCCGACGATCCACCGGTCTTTCCCGTCGGGCGGCTCGACGCCGCGACGGAGGGGCTCCTGCTGCTCACGAACGACGGCGATCTCGCGTACCGCCTGACGCACCCGTCGTTCGGCGTGGACAAGGAGTACCTTGCCGAGGTCGCGGGCACACCGGGGCATGCCGCCCTGCGCCGGCTGTGCCAAGGCGTCGAGCTCGACGATGGCAGGACCGCGCCCGCCCAAGCGACGGCGGTATCGCCGGGGCTCGTGCGCATCGTCGTCCACGAAGGACGCAAGAGACAGGTTCGCCGCATGTGTTCCGCCGTGGGCCACCCGGTCCGGCGCTTGGTCCGGACGCGCATCGGCCCGATCACCGACCACCGCTTGAAGCCTGGTGAGTGGCGCCCGTTGACGAGAACGGAGATCCGCCGCCTGGCGGCCGCAACGGCGTGCGAACCCGCCCGCTTCGCACACGGGCCGAAGTAGGCTCCCGGCGATGTCGCGCACGGTCTGGGCCATTCGCGGTGCGATCACGATCGCCGCAGACACGGCGGCCGAGGTCGCCACGGGTGTCCGGGAGCTGCTGGAGGAGATCCTCGTCCGCAATGAGATCGAGGCGGAGGACATCATCAGCATCGTCTTCACGACGACCGAGGACGTGTCGTCGATGTTCCCCGCAACCGCCGCACGGGCGATGGGTCTCGACGATGTCCCGTTGCTGTGCGCGCGCGAGATCCCGGTCCCCGGCGCCGTCGGGCTTTGCATCCGGGTCCTGCTGCACGTCCACACCGAGCGCGCGCGCTCCGAGCTCGAACACGTCTACCTGCGGGGTGCCACGGCGCTGCGTGCCACCGCGGGCCTGACAGGTCCGTGACCACGCGCCGGGCCGCCGTCGTCGGTCTCGGTCTCATCGGCGGGTCGGTGGCAATGGCACTCCGGGCACGGGGGTGGCATGTCACGGGCCACGACGTCGACGGGGCGCGCACCGACCGGGCCAGGGAGTTGGGAGCTGTCGACAGCACCGGGCACGACCCCGAGGCGGAGATCACCTTCGTCGCGACACCGGTTGGCGCGATCAACGAGGAGGTCCACGAGGCCCTGCGCAGGCTTGTGCCCGGCGAGGGCAGGTTCGTCACCGACGTCGGGAGCGTCAAGAGGTTCGCGGGAGCGATCGGTGACCCGCGCTTTGTCGGGGGTCACCCCCTTGCCGGCTCCGAACAGGTCGGCCTCGACGGAGCAGACCCCGACCTGTTCGTCGGCGCGACGTGGGCGCTGACGCCGCACATTGCGACCGGCAACGACGCGACCTCTATGGTCCAATCCGTCGTACGGTCCTTTGGCGCCGACGTGTTGCACCTGACGCCGGAGAACCATGATGTCCTCGTCGCGATGGTCTCGCACGTTCCCCACTTGACTGCCGCCACCCTTATGGACATGGCGGCCGAAACGGCCGAGACGCGCCAGGCTCTCCTGCGCCTTGCCGCGGGGGGGTTCCGCGACATGACGCGGATATCGGCGGGCGACCCCGGTATCTGGCTGGATATCTGCGCTCAGAACAGAGACCTGATCGTCGACGTCCTCGACTCGCTGACGACGCGGCTCGACGTTATCCGCGCGCTCGTCTTTGACGAAGATCGCCTGGGGCTCGCCGATATGCTTGAGCGAGCAGCGATCGCGCGACGCAACCTCCCGGCGCGGGCGACATCGGTGGAAGGCGCCGGTCTCGCGGAGCTGCGCGTTCCCGTTGCAGACCGCCCCGGCACCCTTGCCGAGATCACGACGATCGCGGGCAACGCGGGGGTCAACGTCGTCGACCTCGAGATCGTCCACTCAGCCGAGGGTGAACAGGGGGTCGTCGTCCTGGTCGTCGCCGAACGGTCGGGCCCGGTCCTGCGGGAAGTCCTCGCCAAGGCCGGCTACCGCCCCGCTCTCAGCGTCTTCGACCCGGCAGGCGGCCGGGAGCCCAACCGATGACCGACTTCGTCGTCGCCGGGCCGGCGGGGCCGCTGCGAGGGGTGGTTCGCGTCCCCGGCGACAAGTCGATCGCCCACCGGTCCCTCCTGGTGGCGGCGCTGGCCGATGGCGAATCGGAGGTGCGCGCCCTTCCGGACGGCGACGACGTCGCGCGCAGTGCCAGCGCCGTGCAGCGCATCGGCGCGCGCCTCGTCGACCAGGGTCCAGCGCGGCACCCGGGCACGCGCGGCGTCGTCCGCATCAGCGGGGGGCGCTCGTGCTTGCACGCGCCGGATGGCGCCCTCGACATGGGCAACTCCGGCACTGCCATGCGGCTCATGTGCGGATTGGTGGCACCGTGGCCGTGGAGCGTGACGCTGACCGGCGACGCGTCGCTGCGCCGGCGGCCTATGCGGCGCATCGCCCGGCCCCTGCGGATGATGGGGGCGCACGTCGACTGCCAGGGCGACGACTGCACAGCACCGCTGCAGATCGACGGGGGGCACCTGGACGGGATCGACTACGCGCCTCCCGAGGCGAGCGCCCAGGTCAAAGGAGCGGTCTTGCTGGCGGGCCTCGGAGCCGAAGGGGAGACGGTCGTCCGGGAGCGGTACCCGACGCGCACCCACACAGAAGACCTGCTTGCGGCCTGCGGGGCACGTGTCACCGTCGACTTCGACGACGAGGGGCGACGCTGCGTGCGCGTGTCGGCCTCGAAGCTGGACCCTCTTTCGATCGAGATCCCCTCCGACCCTTCGCACGGCGCCTTCTGGATCGTCGCCGCCTGCACGGTTCCCGGTTCCAACGTGACTGTCCAGAACCTCTACGTCGGCCCGGCCCGGGCGGGGTTCCTCGATGTGCTCCGGCGCATGGGGGCCGACGTGACGGTCGAAGAGAAGCCGGGAACCGAACCGATCGCCGATGTGACCGCCGCCTACGCGCCGCTCCAGGCGACCGACGTCGACGCCGGCGAAGTGCCAGGGCTCATCGACGAGATCCCGATCCTCGCGGTGGCCGCAGCACACGCCGAAGGCGTGACGCGCTTCTCCGGCCTGGGCGAGCTGCGCGCCAAGGAGTCAGATCGCCTCGCGACAGTGGTGTCGATGCTCGCGTCTTTCGGCGTCGATGCCGTGGCGTCCGATGACGTCGACGGGTTGTCGGTGACGGGCCACGGGGGGAGACATTTGGGTGCGGGTCGGGTGGATGCGCATCTCGACCATCGCATAGCGATGGCTGCGGCGGTCGCGGCGCTCTATAGTGACGGGCCGACGACGATTGGCGGATGGGAGGCGGTGGCGACGAGCTACCCGACCTTCGCAGAGGACCTGGCGGGGCTGGCGCGGTGACAGAAGGCACAGACGCCCAGGATGCCGTGCCCGCCGACGGCGAGCGGGCGCGGCGAGCACGGCCGATCAGCTTCGTCGTCGCCATCGACGGCCCGGCAGGTTCGGGGAAGTCGACGCTTGCGTCGGGTCTCGCCGCCTACCTGGGATGCGCGCACCTCGATACGGGCGCGATGTACCGAGCGGTCGCTCTCGCCGTGTTGCAGCGCGGCATCGACCCGACCGACGCAAGGGCCGTCACGGCCGTCGCGGAGGGCCTTGACCTCGACGTCGGAGAACGGGTCATCGTCGACGGCGAAGACGTCACGGCGGCGATCCGCACCCCGGAGGTCGACGCGTGCGTGTCGCATGTCGCCGCACACACCGATGTCCGATCGACCTTGGTCGGTCGCCAGCGCTCCTGGGCCCGCGCGCAGCGCGGGGGAGTCGTCGAAGGCCGGGACATCGGCAGCGTCGTCTTCCCGGACGCGGCCGTCAAGATCTTCCTCACCGCCGAGGAGTCGGAGCGGGCGCGGCGCAGGGCGGCCGAAAGGCGTGTCGCCGCCCCAGCGGGTGACGTCGCCGCGACCCTCGCCCGCCGCGACGCTTTTGACTCGAGCCGATCGGCGTCTCCACTCGTGGTTCCCCGCGGAGCAGTGGTCCTCGACACGTCCGAGATGTCGGCCCCCGAAGTCCTGGCTGCGGCCATCGCTCTCCTTCCGGCGCCCGAGTCGCGCAAGGACCCCGAGTACACCTTCGGCTACGCGTTCTTGCGGAACCTCGCCGTCGGGCTCGCGCGAGCGGTCTTCCGCGTGCGGGTGCACCACGCCGAGCGGGTACCGCAGTCCGGGGGGTTCATCGTTGCACCCGTCCACCGCTCGAACCTCGACTTCCTGCTCGCCGGGACAGCCGTGCGTCACCGGAAGATGTGGTTCATGGCCAAAGAAGAGGTATGGAAGTCCCGCCGGCTCGGCAAATTCGTGGAAGCGCATGGCGCCTTCCCTGTCCATCGCAACATCCCCGACAGGGTGGCGCTGCGCAGGGCCGAGGAGGTCGTCGACAATGCGGGAGTCCTGATCCTGTTCCCGGAAGGGACACGCCGGGAAGGACCGATGGTCGAGGATCTGCACGAAGGCGCCGCGTACCTGTCTCTTCGTTCCGGTGTCCCGATCATCCCCGTGGGCATCGCCGGGAGCGACCGGGCGATGGCCAAGGGGTCGAAGTTCATCCGGCCCGTGCGGGTGGACGTCGTCGTCGGCGAGGCGATCCTGGCGCGCTCGGTGTCGCCGTCGGGACGCATCCCTCGCTCGGCGGTGCGCGCGATGACCGAGGAGCTACGCGTGGCCCTCGAGGCCGTCTACGCGGAGGCGCGCACGTGCCGCCGCTCGCGCAGCCACGTCCGCAGGATGACCCGCAAGTAGGCGGCGCCGAAGGTCAGGTTGCCGCCCTTCTTCGATGTCCCTGCCGCGCGTGGGTGCCATGCGGTCGGGCGTTCGGTGATCCTGTAGCCGCGCCGCGCCGCGCTGATGATGAGCTCGGCGGTCTGGTACTGGTCCTGCTCGAGGGTGACGTTGCCGAGGACCTCCGCAGTCAAGGCACGGAATCCGTTCGAGGTGTCGGTGAGGTGGATGCCGGCGATGCGGCTGATGAGCGTCCCGTAGACAAAGACGCCCGCCCGGCGCACCCTGTCGGTGGTGTGGTCGACGCCGAGCCTGCGGGAGGCAACGACGAAGTCGGCTTCGCCCGTGACAAGCGGCTCGACGAGGCCGGGAATCTCGGAGGGGTCGTTCTGGCCGTCGGCGTCGACGGTCACGACGAAGCGGGCGCCGTGGGAGATGGCGAGGTCGTAGCCGAGGCGCAGGGCGGCCCCTTGACCGCGATTGACGGGAAGCCTGCAGACGAACGCTCCGGCGCGCTCTGCGACCTCGTCGGTGCCGTCGGTGCCTCCGTCGACGACGACGAGAGTCGACACGGCTATCCCGTGCACTTCGGATGGGACGGCCGCGATGACGTCGCCGATGCTTTCTGCCTCGAGGTAGGCGGCGATGAGGACGACGATGGGGCCGAGTGTGGCGCCGGGATGACGCTTGGCAAAGTCCGTGCGGGCCAGGTCGTCGACGAGCGCGCCCATCGCGCTGCGCCTCTCACGCTCGCGGGAGTCACCGGTCGTCAGGATGTCAAGAAGGGACATGGCAGCAGTCGTGGTCGCGGGCCAGATCGTCGCCCGGCAGGACCGGGGTCCGTTGGGGCAGGCGCGAGGCTAGCTCGCCGGTCCAGCGCGCAGGGAAACGAGAACGTCGGTGGCCGTCGCCGAGCGGTCGGTTGCCAGCGGCGATGCCCCGGGCGGCGGCCCACCCACGGACATGGCCGTGACGGCCGCAAGGGCCGGCAACAGGTCGCGTAGCTCCTTGGGGGGTGGGAAGTACTCGTCCTCATCGACAACTTCAACTTCCTCGACGCCGCCTGAGGGCGCGAGGCGCCGGACGACGGCGGTGACGAGCTCCTCCGGGGCCGAAGCGCCGGCTGTGACGCCGACCACGCCGTGGAGGTCCTCGGGGAGCTCCTCGACGGCGTTGACACGGTGGACGTTGGGACATCCCGAGGCGCGGGCGACCTTCGTCAAGGCGACGGTGTTCGACGAGTTCGACGAACCGATGACGACGACGTGATCGGCACGTCCCGCGATCTCGCGCAAAGCGGCCTGGCGGTTCGTCGTCGCGAAGCACAAGTCGGCACGACCCGGCATCCACAGGTCGGGGAAGCGATCGCGGGCTGCGCTCATGATCCCGGACCACTCGTCGTGGCTCAGCGTCGTCTGAGCCAAGAGGGCGACGGGCCTGGGGGTGGCGGGCAGGCGGGCGAGATCCGCGTCGCTTTCGACGAGGTGGACTGCCTCGGGGGCGACGGCCATCGTCCCGATCGCTTCTTCGTGACCGGCGTGACCGACATAGATGATGTCGAAGCCCTTGCGGACGCGAACCTTGACCTCGTGATGCACCTTGGTCACGAGCGGGCAGACGGCGTCGACGACGACACCACCGCGCCGGCGCGCGGCGTCGACGACCTCGGGAGCAGATCCGTGGGCCGAGAGCATGAGGGGCGCGCCGGGCGGCACGTCGCCGACGTCGTCAACGAACACGACGCCACGGGCGCGGAACTGCTCGACCACGTGCCTGTTGTGGACGATCTCGTGGTAGCAGTAGACCGGCGGCGCAAAGACCCGGACCATCCAGCCGAGGGCCTTGATCGCCATCTCGACGCCGGCACAGAAGCCGCGCGGCTTTGCGAGGAGCACCTTGTCCACGGCCACGGCCCCAGGGTACCGGCCGGGCCGCGTGGGCCCGTCGTGGCGCCAGTAGCGTGGTGGGCATGAGCTTGGCCCGCATCACAGCGGTCACAGAGGGGTCTCCCGCGGCCACAGCCGGCGTCCACGAGGGCGATGAGCTGGTGTCCATCGGTGGGGTGGCCGTCCGCGACGTGATCGAGTACCGGATGCTCGCCGACGAGCCGGCTGTCGACCTCGTCGTGGACCGCGCAGGCATCCAGGTCGCCTTCGAAGTCGCCAAAGAGGCCGGAGAGCCGCTCGGGATCGAGGTGTCGTCACCGGTGTTCGACCGTGTGCGCACGTGCGACAACCACTGCTCGTTCTGTTTCATCTACCAGCTCCCCAAGGGCATGCGGCGCAGCCTGTACGTCAAAGATGACGACTACCGCCTCTCCTTCCTCTACGGGAACTTCACGACGTTGACCCGCTTCACCGAAGCCGATCTCGAACGGGTGGTCACCGAGCGCCTCAGCCCCCTGTACGTGAGCATCCACACGACGGACGGGCGCCTGCGTGCGCGCATGCTGCGCAACCGTCGGGGCGCGACGAGCCTCCGGTGGCTGCGCGCGCTGCTCGACAACGGCGTCACCGTCCACGGCCAGGTCGTCGTCTGTCCCGGTGTCAACGACGGCGCCGACCTCGCCTCCACCCTGACGGGGATCGCCGACGAGTACCCGGAGCTTGCAAGCGTCGGGGTCGTCCCCCTAGGCATCAGCCGCTACTCGACCGAAGAGGAGATGCGCGCGCACACGACGGCGGAATCGGAGCGTGTCCTCGATGTCGTCGAGGACCACCAGGTTGCCTTTCTCGGCGCCTTTGGCCGGCGCCTCGTGTTCGCGGCCGACGAGTACTACCTCATGGCCGGCCGCCCGCTCCCTGACGCCGCCGCTTACGAGGGCTACCCGCAGCACGAGAACGGCGTCGGCATCGCTCGTGCGTTTGTCGACGGTTTCCTCGGCGGGGACCAACCGGACCCGGACGCGCGCGGCGGCTTCTTCCAGTCGGTGGACGGTGCACCGCCGACCGGCTACCGCTCGGTGCGCTGGACGCCGCCGCCCGACGTCGCCCGCACCGGCGACAGGCGGGCCGTCGGGGTCATCACAGGGACCTACGGCGCACGCCTGCTGGATCCCCTCCTGCGCACCGTCACAGGCACCGGGGCACGGGTGGTCCCGGTCGCGAACAACTTCTTCGGCGGCAACATCGCCGTCGCCGGCCTTCTGTGCGGCGATGACGTGGCGACGGTGCTCGCCGGCGAGCCGGCCGGGGAGCGCTACCTGCTCCCCGATGTCTGCCTGACGAACGGCCGTTTCCTCGACGGCATGCGGCCGGAGGACCTGCCCCGCCCCGTCGAGGTCGTCGCCGCAGACGGGCGCTCCCTACGGCGCGCCGTCGCCGGCGACGCGCGAGTGCGCGTCACCATCGCTTCGGCCGGAGCGAGGGTGGGCCCCACGCCTGCGCCGGACTGTTCGCCGGTACCGGACTGTTCGCCTGTACCAGGCGTTGCCGCCGCCACCTCGGCGGCGACGTGACCGTCACCCACGGGGACCCGTTGCAGCGCACACCGGTTGTCGCCGTTGTCGGGCGGCCGAACGTCGGGAAATCCTCGCTCGTCAACCGCGTCGTCGGGCGTCGCTCGGCGATCGTCGAGGAGCAACCTGGCGTCACGCGGGACCGCAACGTCATCGAGGCAGCGTGGCGCGGAGTCACCTTCACGATGGTCGACACGGGCGGTTGGCTTGCCGGGTCCGATGGCCTGGACGGCGCCATCAGCCGCCAGGCGGAGAAGGCAGTCGAGACCGCCGATGTCGTGCTCCTCGTCGTCGACGCGACCGTCGGGATCACCCACGACGACGAGGCCGTCGCGCGGATGCTGGCCCGCGCTGCATGCCCCGTCGTCGTCGTCGCCAACAAGGTCGACGGACCGGAGCGGGAAGCCGATGGCTGGAACCTTGTGCGCCTCGGTCTCGGCTCTCCGTGGATGGTGAGTGCCTTGCACGGCAGGGGATCGGGTGACCTGCTCGACGAGGTGGTCAGGATCCTTGGCGACGCGGGGTTCGCAGCACCGCCAACGCCCGTATCCGAGCCGCCATCCGGTCGTGGCACCGCCGGCGACGAGGGAGCAGAGGGCGCAGAGGGAGAGGCCGCCGCGGTGGCGATCGTCGGCCGGCCGAACGTGGGCAAGTCGACGCTGTTCAACCGCCTCATCGGGGACGAGCGGGCCATCGTCCACGACATGCCGGGGACCACCCGCGACGCCATCGACACGGTCGTGGAGACGGAGGCGGGCAGGATCCGTTTTGTCGATACGGCCGGCATGCGCAGGCGGTCCAAGGTCGGCGAGGGGGCCGAGTACTACTCGATCGTCCGGACCCTCCAGGCCGTGGACCGCTCCGACGTCGCCCTGCTCGTCATCGACGTGACCGCCGGGGTCACCCACCAGGACCAGCGTCTCGCCGAGCGCATCGACGCCGCGGGCAGCCCCGTCGTCATGGTCCTCAACAAGTGGGAGGTCCTGGACGCGGAGGGGCGCGCCCGCCTGCGTGCCGAGGTCGCCGACCGCCTGGGCTTTCTCGAGTACGCGCCGGTCTTGCCGACGAGCGCGCTGACCGGTCGGGGTGTCCACAAGGTCGTGCCTGCCCTCGATGCCGCCATCGAGGCCTACCACCACCGGGTCCCGACGCGTCAGTTGAACCTGGTCATCCAGGCCATCCAGGCGGAGCACCCCGCTCCCGGGGCGCGCATCCTCTACGCCGTCCAGGGGGCTGCGAGCCCGCCGACGTTTACGCTGTTCGCGTCCCGCCGCCTGCAGCCGACCTACCTCCGCTTCGTGGAGCGTCGCCTGCGGGAGGAGCTGGACCTCGGGCCCACGGCCCTCAAGCTCCGGGTCCGTCTCCGGGGAAAGGGGTGACGCGCGTGCATGCGTTGAGCGACGATCAGAACAGCCGGGTTGCGGCTGAACGCAGCGAGCTCGCCCAAGCGGCGCAGCGGGCCCGGCAGGGCAACCTCGCATCCGGGGGAGACAAGCTCGCCGCCCGGCACAAGCTCTTCGTGCGGGAGCGGATCGACCTTCTCGTGGATCCCGGCTCCTTCGTCGAAGACGGGCTCCTCGCAAATGCGACGTCCGCCGATGGCAACCTGCCGGCCGACGGCGTCGTGTGCGGGCAGGCCACCGTCGAGGGCCGCCCTGTGTGTGTGATGGCGAACGACCCGACCGTCAAAGCAGGGTCCTGGGGCGCGAGGACCGTCGAGAAGATCGTGCGCTTGACCGAACGGGCACTCGAGCACGACCTGCCGGTGTTCTGGCTCGTCGACTCGGCCGGGGCACGCATCACCGACCAGGTAGAGCTCTTCCCGGGCAGGAGGGGAGCGGGGCGCATCTTCTACAACCAGGTACGCCTGTCCGGACGTGTCCCGCAGATCTGCATGCTTTTCGGGCCCTCCGCGGCCGGTGGTGCCTACATCCCCGCCTTCTGCGACGTGGTCTTCATGGTGGAAGGCAACGCATCGATGTACCTGGGCTCCCCCCGCATGGCCGCCATGGTGGTGGGGGAGCAGACGACCCTGGACGAGATGGGGGGCGCGCGTATGCACGCGACGGTCTCGGGCTGCGGGGACAACCTCGTCGCCGACGACGCCGACGCGATCGCAGCCGCGCGTGCCTACTTCTCGTACATGCCGACCTCTTGGAGGGACGAGCCCCCCGTGCACGAAGGTGCGCCTCCCCACGACGACCTCGATGCCGGGATCATCCCCGACGAGGACCGGGCGGGCTACGACGTCCATCGGGTCATCGACGGCCTTGTCGACGACGGTTCGTTCTTCGAGATCAAACCGCTCTTCGCCCCCGAAGTCGTCGTGGGCTGGGCGCGCCTCGAAGGACGGCCGGTCGCGATCGTGGCCAACAACCCTGCCGTCAAAGGCGGTGTCCTTTTTGTCGACTCGGCGGACAAGGCAGCCCGCTTCATCTGGTGCGCCGATGCCTTCAACGTGCCGCTGGTCTTCCTCGCCGACGTCCCCGGTTTCATGATCGGCACCGCCGTGGAGCGTGCCGGCATCATCCGCCACGGGGCGAAGATGATCACCGCCGTCTCGGAGGCGACGGTCCCCAAGGTCTCGGTGATCCTGCGCAAGGCCTATGGAGCGGGGCTCTACGCCATGGCGGGGCCGGCGTTCGCGCCGGACGCGTGCATCGCCCTGCCGTCGGCGAAAATTGCCGTCATGGGTCCCGAAGCGGCCGTCAACGCTGTGTTCGCCAACAGGATCGCAGCGATCGAGGATCCGGCCGAACGTGAGCGGTTCGTCCGCGAGCAGCGCACCGCCTACGAAAAGGATGTCGACCTCCTGCGGCTGGCCTCGGATCTCGTCATCGACGCCGTTGTCGAACCGCACGAGCTCCGGGCGGAGCTGATCGCGCGCCTGGCTCGCGCAGCGGGTCGCGACCGGGACTTCTCGGCGCGCCGTCATGGTGTCCCGCCGGTCTGAGCGGAACATGCAGTGTGACGAATGTGGTGAGCAGATCGACATCGAGGGGGATGAGGGCACCGCGGCCGACGGCGGTGCCGGCGACGCAGATGCGGCCGCAGACGAAGAGGTCGACAAGGATGCCTTCGTCGTCTGCCCACGTTGCGGCTACGAGCAACCGCTCCACCGGCGAGCGCCCTGGGGTTTCAAGCTGTTCTTGGTCGCGACGGTGATCTATCTGGGCTATCGCGCCTACCAGGGGATCGGCTGGCTCGTCCACCACGTCTAGGAAGTGGAAAGCGCATCCGCCACAGCGCTTTAGAGGACATCGTGGTGAACAGCGCCCCCGATGGCGACATGGTGCGTCCAGGCCTTCCCGTCCCAGTAGCGGTAGGGGTGGCGGCCCGTGGGGTCGGCGTACCAGCCGGGCAGAGGCCCACCCGGGCCTGCGGCCTGCTCTGCGGGGCCGCGCGCGGGAACAAGTGGGCTGCCGGCTTCAGCGCGGCGGGCGCCGCGGGCGTCTTCGACGAGGGCGGCCAGGAGGTTGTCGGCTTCGCCGGTCGCGCGATCGCGCAGGG
>JAJZBS010000164.1 GCA_021851885.1 Actinomycetes bacterium
TACTGGCTCGCCGACCTGCTTCAAGAGCTCGGGGCCAACCTGCACCTCGCGCACCCACTCGGCAACGCCTGGGGGAACAGGCGGGTGAAGAACGATGAGCGCGACGCCGCGGACCTGGTGGACCTCTTGCGCCTTGGACGGCTCGCCGAGGCCTACATCGCCCCGCCTCCGCTGCGAGAGCTCCGCGAGCTCGTGAGATACCGGGCCAAGCTCGTCGCGCTGCGCAGCGGCCTCAAGAGCCAGGTCCACTCCGTGCTCGCAAAAGAGGGTGTCCCGGTCCCGATGACCGACCTGTTCGGCACCGCCGGTCAGGACCTCCTCGACACCACAAAGCTCGGCCGCTCCTATGCCATCCGGGTCTCCTCGCTGCGCGAGCTCATCCTCGCCTACAGCACACAGGTCGAGATGCTGGAGGGCGAGATCGACGACTTCCTCGCCGGCGACAAGGGCTACCTCGCCGTCCAGACCATCCCCGGCGTCGGCCCCGTCCTCGGGGCGGTCTTTCTCGCCGAGATCGGTGACGTCGCGAGGTTCTCCTCACCCGAGAAGCTGTGCTGCTGGGCGGGGCTCACGCCGCGCCACCGAGAGTCCGACACCCACGTCCATCGCGGCCCGATCACCAAGCAGGGAAGCCGCATCCTGCGCTGGGCGGCGATCGAGGCGGCGAGCCGTCACCACGGCGCCCAGGACGCGCGCTTCGAGGCGATCTCGGCCCGGCGGGGCTCGAAGAAGATCGCCCGGGTCGCCCTCGCCCGGCACATCGTCACCCTCGCCTACTACGGCCTCAGGGACGGGGAGATCCGTTGCCTCGCCGACAGGGCAGGGTGAAAGGCTCGGCACCAGCCGGACGCGTGCTCGCCTCGGGTCATGACCCCCGACAGGCGTGGTCGTCAGATTCTGATTGAGCCCGTCCGGCTGTTGTCGCATCGCTCCATGTCGCCTCGCGCGACGCAGGGATGACTGGCATCCGAGCAACGCCTCGCCATGCCCCCACCAGGAAGACAACCTGGAGGAGCGAAGGGCGCCCCCCTCCTAAAGGAGGAAGAGCGCATCCAGGCCCCGCCTTCGGCGGGGCGATCTCCATGATCTCCGCAGAGCATGACCGGGTCGTCAAGACCCGTGCTCTGCCCGCATCTTGACGACCCTCCGCGACTCCCCCCGAGCGAGAGGGTCACCTCGCCGCGCCCGGACGGCTAGGACCACGTCAAGAGACGGCCCCGCACGCAGGGAAAAGATCGTGTCGCCCTTCGGGCGACGCTGTTGACAAGAAGCGGTCCTTCAGGGATGACCCGGGCCAGATCTCATCTACTTACCCACGCGTCCTCAGCTCGGCAGGTGGCGATCCACGGGTCGGCGGCCCCGTCAGGCGGACGAGGCGCTTCGCCCTTTGGCTGGAGCTCGCACGATCCTGTCCTCCGGCTTGTTTGCACGCGCAGACCCACCGAGGCAAAGGCTTCACGACCTGTTCTCATGTGCCATCGCGACCGATGCGGGTTGGTGAGGATGGCTGCGGACGACGACGGTTGGGCAGGGTGCGTGGAGCACGCAGCGCTCGCTTACCGATCCGAGCAGGGTGCCCGCGAGGAGTCCGTGTCCGTGGCTTCCGACGACGAGGAGGTCGGCTGACTTCGCGGCGCGCAGCAGCGCGGTAACGGGATGGCCCTCCACGGCCGTCACGGTGGCCTGCGGCCGGGCCGGTCCGATCGCGCTCGAGGTCCCGGCGATCCCGGCGCGCGCTTCGGCGACGGCATTGTGTGCAACATCGGTGGCGTCGGCGGCGAGGTCGAGACCGTCAGGAAGTGGGAACGGCGCTCCGTAGCTGGCGGTCGGAGCTGTCCAGGCGATCACCACCTCGACACTCGCTCCGGTGAGTTGGGCCTGACGCAGCGCCCAGGTGAGCGCCTCCTTGGAGCCTTCGGAGCTGTCGACGCCGACCACGATCTTGGCCAGTGTTGGACCTGCTGTGCTGGACATATGGCGGCGCTCCTCCCCGCCGGTCTCACCCGGCGGACTCGTTCAGTCCCCTTGGTGAGATCGCGGATCCACAACTCCTGGTCGTAACTCCAACACTCGGTGGAACTCACGGTGCATGTCGGCGCCACCGCGGCCATGCGACGAAGCAGGCGCTGGCGATTAGCGCAACGATGAGGACAAGGCTGCTGACAAATGCCGCTGCGCTGTACCCGGCGCTCGCCGGGAAGAGCCGGCCACGCGGGATGTAGAGCGTGAGCACCGTGGCACTCAACACACTGGCTATAGAGTACGCGACCGTTCGCACGTTCTGGTAGAAACTCATGGCGCTCCCCGTCTCCTCTGGGGGCACCCCATCGGTGATCTGTAGGGGGTTGATGGCGTAAATGCATCCGACGCCGACGCCGATGAGCGCCATGGTGAGGACAATCTGCCAGTAACTGCTGCGCTCGAAGAGGAACAGGATCGCCGAGGCGATGAGCACGATGCAACTGGCGGCTACCACCAGCTCTGACGAGGTTCGCCGGGCCACTCGCGCGGCGACCTTGCTGGCGGTGAAGCTGGCGAGTGACAACGGGGTAAGCATCAACCCCGCCACCAAGACCGGGGCCCCGAAGCCGTAACCGACGCGCTCAGGCGTCTGGACGAAGCGCACGACGAGTACCTGCAGCGGGTAGAAGCCGATGGCCACCAAGAACGCGGTGACATTCGCAGCCAGCACCGGTCGGACCTTCAACAGGCGCAGGTTGATCAAAGGGTGGCGGGCTCGCAACTCGACGGCGACCCAGGCGGCGAGAAGCACCGCGGACACGGCGGCGCTGGAAAGGGTCGTTGCCGAGGCCCACCCCCAACTCGGGCCTTCGGCGAGCGCCAGGAGCAGCCCGATGAGCCCGAACCCGAGCAAGACTGAGGCGCCGAAGTGGACGCGGGCCGTGCGCTGCGGGCTCTCCGGCAGGACCGCGACGGCGCCGACGAGAGCTACCGCGCTCAGAGCGGCGGCAAACCAGAACGGGGCATAGAGGCCCAGGTACTGGGCCAGGAGGCCAACGAGCGGGTAGCCCACGCCGATCCCCGCCGCGGTCATGATCCCGATCAGCACGATGGTCTTGCGCCGTCGCTCGACGGGCAGGTCGTCGCGGGCGATCGCCGTGGCGAGGGGGACCAGGCCGAACCCGACCCCTTGGAGCGCGCGCCCGAGAAGGAACACGACGAAGCCGATCGGCAGCGCGGAGAGAAGGCAGCCGGCAAGCATGACGGCAACGGAGCCGATGGTGGTGATCCGGCGCAGGCTCCCGTCACCGAGGCGGCCTATGACCGGGGTGACCACTGCCCCGACCAGCAAGGTGATCGTGAGCCCCCACTGCGAGGCCGAAAGCGACACGTGTTCGACCTTCTCGATAGTGGGCAGCAATGGCGTCCCGAGGCTCGCTACCGCGGTGGACTCCACGGCGAGGAAAACCAGCACCGCGACCAGCAGGGTCGGGGAGCCATGGCGACTTTCGGAGCCCATCAGCTCTCACGATACGAGCGGCATCTTATGATGTCTAAGACCAATATTGGCATGTACTTATGTATGAAGCGATATAAGCTTCGGTGTCGTGGACCTGCTCCAGTTGCGCTACTTCCAAGCTGTGGCCCGTCACGAGCACGTGAGCCGGGCGGCCGCTGAGTTGCACGTCGCCCAGCCCGCGCTCAGCCGTTCGATCGCCCGTCTGGAGAGCGAGCTGAAGGTCCCTCTCTTCGACCGCGAGGGCCGGAGGATACGGCTCAACCGTTTCGGTGCCACGTTCTTGGCGCGCGTCGATCAGGTTCTCGATCATCTCGACCAAGGACGCCGTGAGCTCGAGGACGCCGCCGGTCTCGCAAGAGGCAGCGTCGCGGTCGCCTCCGAGACCCTGCGGACCGTCACCGAGTTGAGCGCCCGCTTCATCGCCGAGCACCCCGAGGTCAGCTTTCAGCTCCACCAGGGGCCGGCGTCCGTCATGTGCGACCTGCTGCGGACCGGAACCGTCGACTTCTGCCTCGCCTCAGCACCCCTCGGAGGCGTCGAGCTCGAGTCCTTGGTCCTCTCCAACGAGGAGGTCCTCGTCGCCGTACCGCCCACCCACGGCCTTGCTCGGCGCCGACGAGTCGACCTCCGGATGCTCGTCGACGAGCCGTTCATCACCACGCGTCCCGGGTACTGGCAACGCACCTTGGCCGATCAGCTGTTCAGCCGCATCGGCGTCCAGCCGAGGATCGTCTGCGAGGGTGACGATCCCGGTGCGATCCGCGGCCTGATCAGCGCTGGAGTCGGTATGGGCCTCCTACCAGCAGTCTCGCGCCGGGCCACGGCGAGCCCCAAGGTCGCTTGGCTCCACCTCGACGACCCGGTACCCCGCCGCACCTTGAAGCTCGTCTGGCGGAAGTCCGCCTATCTCTCGGCTGCGGCACGCTCGTTCAAGGACCTCGCCGTCGACGTCGCCCGCCAGTGGCCAAGCGATGGATGAGCATGGCCGCCGACGGGCGTTTGCTTGCAGGACAAGAGCGGCACCCCACACCAACCGCCGAAGCCCGCGCTCGGTGGCGCAGGCATGCTCGATCCCACAGGCCGCGGCGATTACCGGGCGTCGGGAATGCGCTCTGCACCACGCAGGCCGGAAAGCGCCTCCACAGCACCGAAGGGGCCGACAGATCGCCCGTTTCAGCCCGGAGGGTTCTCGGCTAGCGACCGTTCGAGCAGGAACCTCGGATCGGGTGGACACTCACGCGGACCAGACGCGGTCGTCGTGGACGGCGCCTCGGGTGGCAGCGAGCACAGATTGGCAAGTTGTTCGAGTGGACATTGGATCGGACAGGACGCAGCAGGCCACAAGCGGCATCGCGTCGAGGCTGCGTCGCCGGAGTTGGTCAGCGACGATTTCGCTGGCGCTGGTCGTATGCGATGGCGACGCTCCGAGGCGCGACCTGTCGCCAGGCGTCGACGACGAGCTCTCGGAGGTCGTCTTGGTCGATGCGATCGAGGGCGACCGTGACCCAACCGTGGCGGCCGACATAGGCGGCGACTTGGTACGTACCGGGGTCGGCAGCGATGAGAGCAGTCTGGTCGGAGGGGGTGGCTTTGAGGGTTGCGGTCGAGCCGTCACCGGCGAGGGTGAGGAACATCTTGTTGCGCACGCGGAACGTGGGATGATCCCAGGTCTCGCGTTCTTCGACCGCTGGGAGCGAGAGGGCGAAGGAGGCGAGGTCGTCCGGTTCCATGCGGCGACCGGCGGTCATCGATCGGCGGCGCTCATGGCGTCGGGGGCCGTTCGGCGCCGTGGGCCAGGACGGCTCGGGCATGGAGGACAAGGGCCCGGGCTGCTGGGCTGGATCCTCCGTCGGCCCGCCAGGCCAGCTCGACGCGGGACCGCAAGGCGGGTCGGGTCACGGTGAGGGCGTGCAACTCCGGGCTGTCGGCGGCAACGGACTCGGGGAGGATCGCGATGCCGAGGTCTTGTTGCGCGAGCTGTGCCACGAGGCCGAGCGCGCTCGCCTCCAGCGCTACACGGGGTGCGAACCCCGCCCTGGCGCAGGCATCGTCGAGGCAGGTGCGAAGTCCGGTGCCCCGCGGGAGGCTGATGAGGGGCCGATCGGCCAACTCGGCGAGGCGAACGCTCGACTTGCCGGCGAGCGGGTGGAAGTGA
>JAJZBS010000165.1 GCA_021851885.1 Actinomycetes bacterium
ACGCTGTTCACTCTGCGCGAAGACATCGGTGCTGCTCCCCGACGTCTGGCTTCTCCGCAGGGTCGACGAGGTCGCGGTGATCGGCGCGGCACTGCTCGCGAAAGCGACCGGCACCGGACACCGCAAGATCGCGACGATGCTTCGCCGGCCGCCAGAGACCGTCCGTGGCTGGCTCCGGCGCTTCGCTGCAAAAGCCGAGGCGCTGTGCGCCCACTTTCACCACTGGGCGCTCGCGCTCGACGCCCGCCTCGATCAGGTCACACCGCAGGGCTCGGCGACGAACGACGCCCTCGAGGCGATCGGGCTGGCGACGCGTGGAGCGAGCGTCCTTCTCGGTCCCCGGATGCCGTGGTGCTTCGTCTCCGCGATGACGAACGGGATGCTCCTTTCCAACACGAGCTCACCCTTTCCCGTCCCGCGCTGATCGGCGAGGGTCCCTTACTTGCACCGTCGGTGCAAAGACGAGGGAGGAACAGTGCCAAGAGAACGAGAAGAACAACCCACAAGGCGGGCGGAGGACATCGCGCTCTTTCGTTACGCGCTTGTCCGCGAGGCAGCCGATGAGAAGTTGTCTGCTGCCGAACGGGGGCGGATCGTGCGACGCCTCGCCGAGGTGACCCACACCGGACCCGACGGCACGCCGACAAGCGTCTCGCGTCCGACGATCGACCGCTGGATCCGCGCCTATCGCTCAGGCGGCTTCGCCGGCCTGCAACCGACACCCCGGCGGGTCGAGCCCCGCACGCCGGCAGGACTGCTCATGCTCGCCTGTGATCTGCGAAGAGAGGACCCGGCACGAACCGCCGCGCACATCGCGGAGATGATCACGGCGAGCCATGAGTGGTCACCACACCCGCGGACCCTGCAGCGGCACTTCCGGGCACTCGGGCTCACCCGGGCCGCGCTCACCGGAGCGAACATCGCCTTCGGGCGCTTCGAGGCGACTCGCCCGAACGAACTGTGGGTCGGTGATGCGCTCCATGGACCGGTCATCGGCGGCAAGAAGGCGATCTTGTTCGCCTTCCTAGACGACCACTCCCGCTTGGTCACCGGTCATCGCTGGACCTGGTCCGAAGACACCCTCTCCGCGGAGTCAGCCCTCCGGCGGGGGATCTTGTCGCGGGGCGTGCCTGCCACGGTCTATCTCGACAACGGGAGCTCCTTCGTCTCCAAGCAGCTGCTCAGGGCACTCGCGATCCTCGGGGCACGCCTTGTCCATAGTCGGCCAGGGCGCCCGCAGGGCAGGGGGAAGATCGAAAGGTTCTTCCGCACCGTGCGCGACCAGTTCCTGATAGAGGCCGACCACTCGGACATTCCCACCCTCGAAGCACTCGAGCAGCGTTTCGTTGCTTGGACCGAACGGGTCTATCACCGCCGGGTGCACTCCGAGACCGGACAGACTCCGCTCGATCGCTTCAGTGTGCTCGGATCCCCACAGATCCCACCGATGGCGCTTGTCCGCGAGGCGTTCTTGTTCTCCGAGTGGCGGACAGTGACCAAGACCGCGACGGTGTCGCTGTTCTCGAACCACTACGAAGTCGACCAGGCCCTCATCGGCCGACGTATCGAGCTCGTCTTCGACCCCTTCGATCTGGAGAGCATCACCGTCAGGTACATGGACACCGACTTCGGCCTGGCGGTGCCGCAGCGGATCGGTCGCCACGTGCACCCGATGGCGAAGGTGGCGACGGCTCCAGTGGTGCCGACCGGGATCGACTACCTCGGGATCGTCGAGGCCAACCATCGCCAGGCCACCGGATCGCCGATCGGCTACTCCGATCTCGCCAAAGGGAGCCCAACGCCGGAGGAGGAGTCCCGATGAGCATCGAACAGGTTCGATCGCACTTCGGCTTTTCGAAGATGCCCTTCGGCAAGGACCTCTCGCCGTCCGCGCTGCACCGTCACGGTGGCCACTTAGAAGCGGTCGCCCGCATCGGCTTCCTCGTCGCCGAAGCCGCGATCGGGGTCGTGACCGGTGAGGTCGGCTCGGGGAAGACCGTCGCCGCGAGAGCAGCGATGGCCGAGCTCGAGCCATCGAGGCACACCCTCATCTACCTGCCGAACCCGGCGATCGGTGCCCGGGGGATCTACGCCGAGATCGTCGGGCGTCTCGGCGGGGCTCCGCGCTACTTCAAGTCCGCCCTCATCGCCCAAGCCACCGAGCTTCTCGGCATCGAGGCGGCGGAACGGGGAAGACGGGTCGTCATCGTCTGTGACGAGGCGCACCTTCTCGATCCCTCCCAGCTCGAAGAGCTGCGGTTGCTCACCAATGCCGAGATGGACTCCGCGTCACCGTTCGCACTGGTGCTGCTCGGCCAGCCGAGCCTTCGCTCCAGGCTCCGCCTCGGCAGCTTCGCCGCGCTCGATCAGCGCGTGACGCTTCGCTATGCGATCCCGCCGATGACCCCCGAGGAGACCGCGAGCTATGTCGCACACCACGTCAAGCTCGGCGGTCGCACCGACACACTCTTCTCCGACGACGCGCTGGCGAGCATCCATCAAGCCGGCCGAGGTCTTCCCCGGGCGGTGAACAACCTCGCCCGATCCGCCCTCGTCGCGGCTTACGCGAACCACAGCGCCATCGTCGACGAGAAGGCTGCCCGCCAGGCCGTCACCGAGGTCGACGCGGAGTGATCGCGCCGACAACGCGAGGACCACCGTCTTCACGTTCGCCGTCGCCGGCGACAACGTGATCACCGGACGTGATCATGGACAGCGTCCGCACTGTGATCATCCTGTCCGGCGGGCAACAACTGCCGGTGCGGGCGGCAAGATCGAGCATACGGCCATGACTTCCCGCTGTGGCGATGGAAGACCACCCTCGTCATGCCGTAGCCATTGCTGGAGGAGGAGATTGCAACGCCGGTCGACGAGACGAGCTCGTTTCGTATCACTGAAGCTGGTTTCTCCGGGCCGGACCGCAAGCTCGATCTCCAACGATCCCACGCGATCCCGCAGTTCCTCGATGCTTCCGGTGCTCTTCCTTACGAGCCCAGCCATCAGCTCAATCATCTTCGGGTAGCCACTTGATGCACGTGCCAGCGGCCTGAGCACCTCCTCGAGGCGGTGAAGCTCAGGTCTGACTGCGGCATCGGCGCGTGTGATTCCCTTGGCCACGCCCCATACCAAGAGGTCCAGAGCAGCAGCTTGGCGCTCCTCGAGCTGTCCCTCTACAAACGGCGGAATAGGAAGGGGCTCCAGGTTGATCTCATTGACATCAAGGCGCCCATCACTTTGAAACTTCTCGACGATGCGTGGAAACCTCGATGTGAACAGGAACGAGATCTGGTTCGATCGACCCAGATCGTCACATAGGTCAAGCAGGGGCCAGGTGTGCGATGGCCAGACGTTATCGAAAACAACGATGGCCCTCTCTCGCCTCCCGATGTGAGCAAGGATGGCATCACCAAGATCCCGCATCGCCGGTTTGCGGGACCGCCAAGACTGAGGGAACTCGGCCATGGACCGGCTGAACGGGACAAGGTCGCTCGGGTCCAGTCCTGTCGCCCCTCTACCTCTCTTGCGCTCCGCGTCCGGCAACGCCCAGGCCAGCATGGCCACCCTCCCCAGCCGGGACTCCGGGCTCCAATCTCGCACTCGCTCCAGCCACCGGGTGAACTCCCGTGTGACCGTTGTCTTCCCGACGCCAGAGTGCCCGAGGAGCAACAATGCCCTGGGATCTGTCTCATGGACCAGCTGTCGAGCGAGTTCGGTGAGATCTTCCTGCCTGCCAAAGAGGCTCACGCCCCAGGGCTGTTGATCCAGGTGTTCTCTCAGGCTACTTGCGACCCACCTCTCTAGATCCGCGCCGGTGCAAACCTTCTTGCGAAGCCCACAGTCCCGCCCGACGAATTTCAAGAACCTTTCCTGGGACTGCTTCGCCTCTGCCACCTCATCCGGCAGGCGGTGCCTTTCCTCCTTCTCTTCTTCGCGAAGGAGATCTCCCTCCAGTTGGAACCAGAGCCTCGGAAGGCCGCGTATCCGTGCGTACCGGTACTCGCGCTCCGTGTACGACTGCTCGCTCCCCTTCGGAACACTGCCGTAGCGCTTCCCTGTCAGGAGCAGGTAGACATCTGAGCTCTGGATCCGCTGCTGACACTCGACGTCCGCACTATCGGCAGAAGCACCCCACTCCTCCATATTCACCGGTTCGCACTCGGCGTCCCCTATTATCCCACGGCACGCCGCTTCTCTTGCCTTCGCGAGCCCTTTGGAGGTGGAACTCAGAAACACCTTCGGTCTAGCGGTCATCGACGTCACGTCCTTTCCATCAAGTATGGATTCAGGTTTTCGGAGCTTGCGTCGGTCGGAACTAGGACTTCGACAACACTCGTTCCCTGGCCTACCTTCACGTAGTCGCCCCGGCCGATAGATTCCGCTTGTCTCCGACACGATCGCGCAACCGCGTTACCGGCGCCTCTAGATGCTGCTGGAGGTTTTCCCCAGCTCCGTGGAATTTGGCAGGCGGTCCTCCGCTCCGGGTGCTGCCGTGAGGCAGGCCCGGAGTACAGCACCGAACCAGGAACGGAGGAACCACCAACCAGGCAAGCATCACACACCACGACGACCCCCGCTGAGACCCGTCGTCTGGTCCCTGGCCTGGGCTTCGTCGACGTCGACGCCACCTCCCTGCCGGAGTCGCTCGCGGCCAAGGTCGAGGGTGGGCTCGAGCTGTTCGCCTGCCAGGTGCGCTACGGGCTACTGTCCGCGGCGATCGCCTTCGGCCTGGAGATCTTCGGCGAGCTCGTCCAGGCCGAGGTCACCGAGATCGCCGGGCCGAAGGGCAGGCACGACTCCAGGACACCTGACATGGTGTGATTATTAGTCCGAAGTTACGTCGCCTGAGCTTGCAGTTAAACCCTCGGGTCAGGCCTTCGGGGCCTCCGCCAAGCGGATCTCGCCGGCCTTGGAGGCCACCGTGCGCATCTGCGCGATGAGTTCGCGCATCTTTCGGTCGTTGTCGATCCATTCCTTGTAGAGCTTTGCCTCGGCAGCGCTGAGGCGCCGGGTCACCGTCTTGCCGGCGACCTTGGTGGTCCACTGGTAGTAGGGGCCGTGGGGCTGTGGGGGATCGGCGTGGCACTTGCAGCCGAGCGTCGCGCAGTGCGTGTAGCGCCGCGTGATGCTGCCCGACGAGATCAGCCCGATGCCCGCGAGTTGGTGGGCAAGCTCCCGGTAGCGGCGTTCGTAGTCCGCCAGTCGCTGTGTGGGGGTCGTGCGAGCCATGGTGCCTCCAGCGGAGAGTATCCCCGTCCTTTGACCGCACAGTATACATACTGTCTGGTATGGGCAACGGGGAGCGCACCAACGAGCTGATCGAGTTCAGGCAAGAGCTGTACGCCTGCTTCACCCGATGGGCCGACGCCCTCTTCGAGCTGACCGACGCAGCCCTGTGCACGAGCGGCCCGATCTCTTCGATCCCCGCATTGAGCCTCGAGTCCGAGTTCACCCGGTCGCACGGGAGCCTCTACAAGGCGCTCGCACTCGGCGGCATCGACGAGGACGGCCTCCGGCGCCTGCTCGTCGAGGCCCGGCCGGCCGGCCGGCCGCTCGTCTTCGCGGTCGACGCCTCCACGTGGCCACGCTGTGATGCAGAGACGAGCCCTTCTCGGGGCTTCT
>JAJZBS010000166.1 GCA_021851885.1 Actinomycetes bacterium
CGGATCAAGCGCGTCGCGTTCGGGCTGGTGTCGTTCCGGAACTACCGGATCCGCGCGCTCCTCTACGCCGGCAAGCCGAACTGGAGCCTGCTCGGAACGGTCTCACCCCGCTGAGATCCGAAGAACCCCGAAACGACGCCCGACACGCCCCGGATCGCCGGTTATAGATGCACGGTCGCTCATGAGGCCTGAGGTTGCTATTCCGGTTGTGACGTGAACTCCTGGATTATCTCATCGGGAGTCGCCCGTTCCGTGAATGCCTTGGGTATCGCCTTCCGCCAGAAGGCGGTCGCTGTCGGGTTCGTCACCTGTTGCCGTGCCTTCCAATGGCCGGGGAACGTGGTGAACACGGCAGCCGCCGCCCGTCGGCCGATGCCGAGGCGCCGGTCCTTCCGCATCACGAAGCACTCGGCCATGTCGTACGGCGGGATCTCGCGTACAAGAGCAAAACCCGCCCAGTTGCCGTCGACTTGAGAGAGGTACGCGTGGCGGCCGTCATCGGCCTAATAGTGATCGAGGTAGCGATACCCGTAGTCACCGTGACGACCTACGTCCGCCTGGTCGAACTCGGAGAAGTCATATCTGTAGAGCTCGATGAGCCGTCTCAGCACCGCTCGGTCAGCGCTACTGGCCTCAAGTAGGGCAAAGGTCATGCCCCGTATCATTCAGTGTTTCTATGGACGGAAGCTATCCCGCCATGCCGGGTGGGCGGGATACCATCAAGTGGTGGCCGAGTCTGAGATCGTCTCCATCATCAGCGCCGAGTCTCAGGAGAGCGTCGAAATCGACGCCACCCTGGTCGGAGCCTTCACGTGGCCGAAAGGCGTTCCTGATGCCACCTTCCCGGGTCCTGGAACGAAGCGATGGCTAACTGGTTCCGAGTCGGATGCCTTGCGGGAGGCACTGCTGTCCGTGACGGTGGAACGGGAAAGTGCGAGCATCAATGCGGCCGTGGATCTGATC
Source organism: Actinomycetes bacterium (assembly GCA_021851885.1). Taxonomy (GTDB): domain Bacteria; phylum Actinomycetota; class Acidimicrobiia; order Acidimicrobiales; family JAMCQF01; genus JAJZBS01. The sequence continues at coordinate 964 of JAJZBS010000166.1, forward strand.
GATTACGCAGTCTCCACGGGTACGGGGGTCGGCGTCATCATTCCTTGAGGAGCACATGGCTGAACCTGCCCCCGATCGCCGGCTCGGTGCGCCTTATGACCCGCCGGTTTCCAGCCCGCCCCTGACCGCTTCCTGGATCGCGGCGATCTGCTCCTTTGAGCGGCGGAACGTGGCGATCCGGGGGTCGATGGGACCTCCTACGTAGGGATCGTCCCGGTGTCGGGGGAAGAGGTGAAGATGAAGGTGCGGGATGGTATTCCCGTGGACCTCGTAGTTCATCTTGACTGGGTCGTCGACGTTCGCAATCGCAGCGGCGACCTTCGTGGCCTCGACCCAGAAGGCCGCCTGAGCGTCTTGCGAAAGCTCGAATGGCTCACAGACGTGCTGTTTGCTCACGACACAGACGTAACCAGGAAGGGGGGCATCCTGCTGAGCCGTTACCCAGATGGAGTTCGTTTCGGCAATCACATCCAGTGGGGCGCCAGCGGAGCACACCATGCAGCCTGCAGACGTCCGTCGGTACTCCCACTCGGGTTCGTCAGCCCACACTGCTCCACCGATGTGACCCCCGTCGAAGCTCTCTGCCACTCCAAGATGGTACGACCGAGTGCCCCCGAACGCAGGGTCTGCGCAACACTCAGTTGGGCTGAGCGAACGGCCGCACTAACTCCCGCGAGCACTGGACCCGGCTCAATTCCGAAGTGCCACACAAGCTCGGCTGACCTGACCCCCGGCACTTTCCGCCCCTCAGCGAAGCCGTGTGACGGCCCACGGACGAGCTGCGTCGAGGAGGCATCCACGGTCGTCGTGATCCCGGCGTACGACGAGACAGCGGCGTGACGCGCGGGAGCCGGCGGTGGCCCTCAGCCCGATCCCAACATGGCCAAGATCGAGCTGACCCGGGCCTGGATCGCAGCGGCGAACGCAGTGAACGTCATCGTGCGGTCGGGGTACCCCACGAGGTCGCCGTCCCGGTTCGAGGTGACCAAGCAGACGGCGTCGACGTCTCCCTCGAGCCGCAGCCTCTGAAGGGCGACCCGGTACCGATCGATGTAGCTCGCGTCGGCGAACACGTCGTCTGCCGGGTAGGCCATCGTGGGAAGCGGGTGGGGCTCGTACGACGCCGGACTCGACTCCAGGAGCATCAGATAGCCGAACCACGGAGGGATCTCGCCGAAGCGTCCCTCGCGAGCCGCCCGACGAAGGTCGAGGCTCTGACCGACCATCTCCTCGATCCGGTTGTTGCAGTTGTTCCCGAACGAGCCCACCTGTGACTTGAGCTCGATGATGGCGACGATCGCCCCCCGGTAGGTGACGACGACATCCCAGTTCTTCGAGAGCCGGTAGTAGCCGGGAAGGACCCGGTAGTTCCCGACCGGTGGGATGCCGGCGTCGGTGAACACGTCGGCGATCAGCACCGCCACCCCATCGAGGTGCTTTCCGCCCGTGACCGCTCCGCGAGTCCCGGCATCCAGTTTCCCCTTCAGGCGTTGCTGCTCGGCCTGATCGCTGCGAACGGCCCAGAAGTTGTGCACGGCCTCCCGGAATCGCTCCTCGTACGCAGGAAGGTCAGGAGCCACGCAGAACGTCTCGGTACTCGTCCACGCCGTAGATCCTGATCGCGATCTCGGTGGCGGCGTCGGCGTCACGGGCCGAGAACGCGGCCGCGAGCGCAGCCCGGTCATCGGCGGAGATGTTGTCAGGCCTCGGCACCCGGATCCGCCGAAGGTACTGCGCCTGGAACCGCAGCGTTCCCCCGCGCATCTTGACGCAGTAGGCACTGACGAAGGCCTCGGCGACCCGGGACATCAGGAGGCCGCCGAGCACCTCGAGATCCCACTTCTCCGAGGTGATCCAGTAGAGGTTGTGGTGAGGGTAGAGGGTTCCCGAGTCCAGCACCGGGTGGATTGTCATCTTCATGTCGGGGAAGAGCAGCTTTGGCGTGCCCGTCAGGGGCGACGACACCTTGTCGATCGTCCGGTACCAGTTCGCCGCCGAACGCTTGGCGACGTGCCGCCTCCCCAGCTCTGCGCCGTGGAGCTCCAGGTACTGGCGGAGGCGCGGATACGTCGCCAGATCGACAAGGGAGCCATCTGCCTCCCAGGGGTTGACGAGGAAGTGCCCCGACCACCGCAAGGTGCCGCTGGCGCCGTCGGCGGACACCGCCAAGGGCAGTAGGCGTTCGTGCTCCACCAGGTCAGGATCCTTCGTCACGAAGAGCCGATCGTTCCCGGTGGCGATCCCGATGCCGACCTTCGTCCCCGTGCCGGGGTCCTCGATGGGCGCGAACCGGGCGTTCAGGCTCTCCACCATCTCGATGGTCTTCGGATCGCCTCCGGGCCAGCTCTCCCCGCTTGTGAACCAGTGCCCCAGGCGCGTTCCCTCAAAGCTCGCCGCTTGTATGTGGTGCCGATCGCCGAGCGCCCACGTGACAAGCTGCCGTCCGTCGTCCTCGGCGAAATCTGCAGTCGCATCGGCGATGGCGACGTCCGCCTGGGCGTCACGACGGATGACCGTGATGGCCGGGTAGGCGGACACCGGCGTTTCGAACGCGTCGACATCGTGCATCGTGATCAGGGTCTGCATGGCATAGCCGTCGGAGATCAGTGATCTGAGCCCTCGGCCGTACTGGTTGCGCATCCAACGGTCGGCGCAGATGAACGTCAATACGCCGCCCGGCCGCAGCGATCGGAGCCCCGCCTCGAAGAAGCCCACGTAGACGTCTGCCCTCCCCGTCATCGTCGGCCACGAGCTTCTGTAGGCCTGATACAGGTCGCCCGGGACATCCTCCGGACGGATGTAGGGCGGGTTCCCGATCACGAAGTCTGCTCCGTCCGTGATCCCCTGATCGACGAGTGTCAAGCGGGGTGACCCCTCCAAGAGGTAATCCGCGTGCATGACCCACGTTCGGGCCAGCGAACTCGCATCCATCGACGTCCAACCCCCGTCGACGAGGGTGTCATGCACGACCCGCCGTGATTGGTTGACGTTGTCCAGGTCAAGATCGAGGGCGACGAGTGCCTGGCGTGCGTCCGTGATCGGACGACCGTATGCCCGACACGAGCTGCTGAGGCGCTCCACCATCGGACGGAGGAAGGCCCCCGCACCACATGCCGGCTCAACAGCTCGCATCGAGGCGAGATCGACGTCCACCGTGTACCCGGCCAGGTCGAGCATCATCTCGACGATCCAGCGGCGGGTGAAGACCTCCCCGGCCGGACGCTCCTGGTCGATTCGGGAAGTCGGTTCGGCGAGGCTCACGGTCCGAGCGTAGACGGGGGGTATGCCGGCAACGGCGGACGTCCCACCATCGAGCGTGCGCGCCTGGTTCGACCTGGGTCTTCATCCCACCCGGCACGTAGCCCGGCCCCGCCGAGCCACTTCCAGCAGGTCTGCAACCTCGCCGAGGCGACCGTGCCAGCACAATTCGACGAGGGATCGGTTCAGGACTGAGGCCGCAGGAGCCAGTCGGGCGACCAGCTCGCTTCCCAACGTCACTCCGTAGCTGTCCGCCCAGAATTCGATGATCGGCGCCAGGACCGGACAGGCCGTCGGCCGCGACGAGAGGCTCGTGGTGATCGCGGCCGGCCGAGGAACCACGAATCCACCCTGGATGTCGTCGCCCTGCCCCGTATCCATAGCGATGAGAGCTCGAACGGCATCGACGGTCAGGCGGTGCCCGCTGCGGGCCCCTCGCACCGATCTGGCCGGCCCGACGGGGCGAAGCCACCCGTCCCGGACGCGATCCGAATCGGCTAATTGGCCCGTAGCGTATGCAGCGAGCCAGAGGCCGAACATCACGTCCTGGGAGCCGTTCGTCCCGACGCGCACGGCACCGATGCGCTGGCCATCGGGGTCCACCGCAACAATCTCGTAGCCCATCTGCACGCTCCCGCTTCGATGTCGGCCCCGCTCGCGGTCACCATACGCACCGGTTGCGACGTGAAGATCCACCGCAAGGTCGACCGGCCGGATGCTCGTTGACGATCGGCAGGCAATGCAGGTCCCGGAGGGGGCGACGAGGAGGAGTCACACACTTGCACTCATCGTGCGTCCGCATCCTGCGCTGTCACACCCGCTTCCTAGAGTGTCGACGATGTCAATCTCGTCCATGCTGGCGCCGCCACTGGTTTCCCTCGCCTCGGAGCAGGTTTGTGGATCCGGTCGGGGAGGGATGGGCCCGTGCCCTTGATATGCGAAGGACCGAATTCGGCCGTGCTCGATGCCACCATGCTCGACGATGCCCAATGGGGCACTATCCATCGCGTTCGCCCACGGCCACTCCTTTCCTGTCGGGGTTGCGGCCGACCCGTTCACGCCAAGCTGTCATCGAACGGTCTGCGGTTCTTCGCCCACGACCGCCGGAGCCCAGGATGCCCTTCCGACGGCGAGTCGGCAGAGCATCTGGCGCTGAAGAGCGAGATGGCGAACCTGTCGAGAAGCTTCGGGTGGAACGCAGAGCTTGAGGTCGCTGGCGACGGCTGGCGCGCTGACGTTCTCGCAGTGCTTGGAAACAGGAGAGTGAATCGCCCCGGGTTCGGTGACTGCTCCACCTCTTGAGAGGATGGAGCCATGCCAGAAGAGAAGAGCCGGAGGCGCACGCCCTACCCGGCGGAGGTGAGGGAGCGGGCGGTCCGACTGGTCCTCGA
>JAJZBS010000167.1 GCA_021851885.1 Actinomycetes bacterium
GGTCATCGAAGTCCCGGCGAGCGGCCATCACAGATCGATCGCCTCCTCGCGGATGCGGTGATGGCGCGGTCGGAGACCCCCGGCCGAGATCACATCGACGGGTATCCCCAACAAGGCCTCCAGATCATGAGTGAGCCCCACCTGATCGAGAAGCGACGCTTCCGCCTTGAAGTCAACGAGGAGGTCGATGTCGCTGGACAGTCCGGCATCGCCTCGGGCAACGGACCCGAAGACCCGCACCCGCGACGCGTGACGACGAAGTGCTACCGCCAAGATCGCCTCCCGGCGACCCCGCAGGGCGTCAATCGTAGGTACGACTTGGGCCATATCCGAAGCGTACCGGGTGTCCGGGCACCCTGGTCAGCTGCTGCCGCCTGCTCGGCGGCGCCGGGTGACGTGGGAACGCCTGCGGGCCCCTGACTCGATTGCCCAGACCGCCTCGAGCCTGCTCCGCAAGATCTCGCGCCGTAACAGACTTGGTGGGCCGTAGGCACTCCTATTCGAACCTGCCCGAACTGCAGGAGCGCATCAGGTCCCTGTTCGGAGACTGAAGCTCAGCGCGGATCGGTCGAGTACGCAACGGACCGGTGAAGGACAGCGAGCACGCGCACCAGACGCTGATCGTCGTCCACTTGGTAGACGATTCGGTACGTACCGACTCGAAACGACCGCAGCCCGCGAAGCCGTCCCCGAAGCAGGTGACCGGCCTCGGGCTCACGCTCGAGAAGTCCGAGAGCCTCGACCACGGCGTCAGAGAGTGGCCAGTCGAGGTCAACGATCTCCTTGCGAGCGCGCCGGGCGAGCTCGACCCGACTCACCTTCTACGGCGCGGCTGCAGTTCCCGGCGGAGGTCTTCTAGCGTCACCGTCTCGCCGCGCTCTACTTCGCGCCGGCCCTCGTCGATGGCGGCCATCGTCTCGGCGTCCGACAGGATCTCCGCCGTCTCTTCCAAAGCCTCGTACTCATCCACTGGGACGAGGACGGCCGCCGGACGGCCGTGGCGGGTGACGATGACGTGTTCACGCAGGTCGGCAACCTGGTCGATCACCTGGCTGAGCTCAGCACGAAGCTCACGGACAGGGACGGTCTTACTCATGCAGCAAGTGTACCATATTGAGTACACATCGGCCGGCGGGCCGTGGGCGCTCGTATTCGAACTTCGACGAGATCCGAGATCGGATCACCGTCGTGGCTCATCTGTGGAGTAGCGGTCAGGGGTCGAAGAACTGAAGAGCAGGCAGCACGCCCCGAACTCGCTTGAAGTCCGAGTCGCGAGTCCAGAGCCGGGCCGATGAATCGACTGCGGCAATGGCGATCTCGACATCGGTCAGCGCGACGGTCTCGCCGCGCTCTCGAAGACGTGCCGCCGTTTCGCCGACGCTCTGCCACTGGACCAAACCCAGCTCCGCCCACGGCAAGCCCGTCAGCAGTAGCCAGAGTCGCCCTCTGTCAGCTGACTTCGCCCCGGCCAGCAATTCTGCGACGACAGGGCCACATACCAGTACCTCACCTGCCACGAGGAGGTCGTCCAATCGGGCGGACGTCGATCCCTTGCCTCGTCGCAAGTACTCGACCCAGATCGAGGTGTCGGCCAGAACGGTCACGTCGTTCGATCGGTTGCGCGTAGATGTCGCGAAAGATCTTCGATCTCAACCGTTCCTGCGAGTTGCCGAAGCTGGTCGACCGCGTCGTGCGTGAGGTAGAAGCGCACCGCTCGCTGGATCGCCTCAGTCTTCGACACCCCAGGAAGGCGCGCCATGAGAGAGGCGACGAGCACGCCATCGAGTTCGAGGGTCGTTCTCACGATCCCAGTATGCCATACAATCTGGCAGATTCAGCGGTGGGCCCTGCTTCCAACAATACGAACCGCTCACCGACGATCGTGGGCCCGATCATCGACCTCGGTTGAGCCCGGGCTGGAATGCCACACTGAACGCCTCGTAACCAACTAGCCGCTGATTCGCCATTCTCCCCCGCTACCAAGCAGAGCCGTAGCTGATCACGCTGTGGCGTCGAGCGGTGGGTGTTCGAGGACTCGTGGGCGATATTCCACGAGCTGGATCCGCTCGTCGAAGGTTCTACTGGCGATCATGTCGAGCGCGACGTCGGGGTAGCCGTCGTAGATGCGTTCTAAGCCGGTTGCGCCGGTGATGACCGGGAACATCACGACCCGGAAGCGGTCGACGATTCCAGCTCGCAGCAGAGACCGGCTCAGGCTGATGCTGCCGACAGTGCTCAGGAGGCCCGGCCCGTCAGCCTTCATCGCCCTTGCCGCTTCGACAGCGTCGGCGCGCACGAGGGTCGTGTTCGCCCAAGAGAGCGGTTCCTCGAGGGTGGAAGAGAACACCACTTTCGACGCTCCGGTCAGCCCCCCGAAGGTGTTCTCCTCGTCGGCGGAGAATTCGTCGATCCCCGCTGAGGTGGAACCGTCGGCAAAACCCAACATCAGCCGGTACGTGTTCGCACCCATGAGCAGCGTTGCCTCGGGGCGCTCGTCGAGCCAGCGAAGATACTCGGGGCCTTCGAGGCCCCACCACCCCGGCCATCCCTCCGCCGACGCGTAACCGTCCAGGGAGGTGATGAAGTCGACGATCAGTTCTCCCATGGTGTGCTCCTCGGGTCGTCGATAGCAGCCGCCGTCACCTGGCGAGGAGCAAATCGAGCTTGCGGAAGCCTTCCTGGACGCCGACCTCCATGCCGCTGGCGACGAACGAGTCTCGGGCTTCGAAGCTGTCCACCAGCGAGGTTGCAACGAGCCGGCAGCGGTTGCCCGGTAGGTCTTCGAAGATGAGGCGGCCGAGCGACACGCTGTCGGGCCATGGCTCGTAGGTGAACGTCTGGACGATGAGCTCGTCGGGGCGGACCTCGTGGAAGCAGCCTCGGAACCAGTGCTCCTCGTCGCTTCGCATGGAGACGTAGCGCCATTCGCCACCGGTGCGGCAGTCCCAGCGATCGACACGGCTCGAGTCGAGGCTGTCGGGGCCGACCCATTGCACGAATAGCTCCGGGTCGGTGTGTGCCCGGAAGACGGCTTTGGCCGGGGCGTCGAACTCCCGGACGATCGTGATCGACGGCGTCTTGTCGTCGATCGTGATCTCGGCTTCTCGGTTGGTCGTGGTCGTCATGTCGTTGCTCCTTCGTCGTTGTCGGGCGTCTGGTCGTCGAGGTTGGCGAGCAGCTGGTCGAGGCGCTGGTAACGGGCCTCGGCGTTCTGGCGATATCGCTCGATCCACTTGGTCATGAGGTCGAATATCTCAGCCTCCAAGCGGACCGGTCGGCGCTGTGCCTCGCGGCGGCGGGACACGACTCCCGCGTCTTCGAGCACCGAGAGGTGCTTGGACACCGCCTGGATGGACATGTCGTAGTGCTCGGCAAGCTCGCTCAACGTCGCGTCGCCGATGGCGAGGCGGGTGACGATGTCGAGTCTCGTCTCGTCGGCCAACGCCGAGAACACAGTCACGATCGCGTGCGCAGCCACTCGCCCTCCTCAACTTCGTGGTTGAATACGACCGTAGGCTTCCGATGCCCGGTTGTCAACCCCAAGGTTGAGCTCAGACGGCGTTGCCGCGGTCACCTCGTCAGAGTTGCGCCGCCCCGTGGTCGGTCGTCGAACGGTTCGATCAGCGGGTGGCGTTGATTTCAGCCTGGTGGTCTACGGTCGAATCGGCGACGGCCGAGAGGACTACGGCAGCGACAGGCCGAAGTCGGTGAGCTGTACTTGACCGATGTGGAGCGCTGCATCGGCTCACGAGATGAGCACGTGCCGAAAAATCTCAAATTGGTTTGTCGAATTTTCAGAGGAGTGGGCGCTGCCGGACTCGAACCGACGACCTGCTGGTTGTAAGCCAGCCGCTCTCGCCAACTGAGCTAAGCGCCCGAAATGCAGAGGCTACCGCCCAGGCTGTCGCCGGGCTCCTCTCGCCCTGCCGCCGGCGGCTCGCCGAGTGTGCCGGTAGGCATCCCGGTCCACTATTCCCGCCGGTCGCCGGGCAGGCCCACTGCACCTGTCGGATCACCGTCGCCCCGCCCCTTGCGGACAGACGTCACCAGCTCGTCCAACAGTGCCGGAGTCGCCCCCGCCGCCAAAGCACGGCGCGCTCTCGGGTCGTCGGTGACGATCTCATCTTCACCTCGGCCGGGATACCCAAGCCCGCGGACCACTGCACCCGCCTCCGTGCAGACGAGCATCCCGCCGAGGTAGTCCCAGGGGCCGAGGCGCGACCTGCCCACGACCGCGTAGGCGTCGAGGCGACCGTCTGCGACGGCACACAGATCCAGTGCCGCCGCCCCGAGGGATCGGAACTGCGACCATCCGAGGTTCCGGTCGGGAAACCCGGACAGACCGACGACTGCGTGATCGAGACGGTTCTCCCCGCTCGGAGCGATCGGGGAACCGTCTCGGAATGCCCCCTCGCCACGGACCGCGACGTACCCGGTCCCGCTGACGAGGTTCGTGACCACCGCGGCGCGAGGCCCGGTGTCGTCCAGGATGCAGATGCTCGTCGCGAACCAGGGGATCCCGCGAGCAGCGTTCGTCGAGCCGTCGAGGGGGTCGACGACGGCCACCAAGCTCCGCTCGGCCGAGCGCGGCACAACCCACCCGGACTCTTCGCTCATCACCGCAAGTCCGCCATCTCTGAGCACGCCGACCGCTGCCGCGTCGGCCGCTATGTCGGAGCGGTACTGACCGGGTCGGGTCCCCGCCGGCCCCCAGCTGTCGAGACCGGCGAGCGCCCCGCGGACGGCTGCGACGGCTCGTTGCATGATTTCGACGAGCGTCCCGCCATCGGATGGCACCTCTGCACCGTAGTCCCAGGCCGCCTCCGGATCACCATGGTTCACGCGAGCCTTTAGTCTGTTCCCATGGCGATGACGGTGGCACGAGCCCGAGACTCACGAGCCGGGCACCAGCCGGCCGGGCGGCGCTAATGGCCGCCATCGACGTCGCGGGCTACGTCGCCGACCTGAAGGACCACGCCGTCGAGCACGGATTTCACGTCCACGACGAAAGGCACTTCGTCGAGACCTACTCGCTACGGCAGTGGTGGGAGGTCGACCTTCACCCCGAAGAGGGCTGCGGCGGGCCCATCGACCTGCACCTGGCTCTGGACGTCGATCCGCGCGTCCTCTTGGCGTTCGAAGACGCCGTCGTGACCCTGCCTGACGACGCCGAGCCTCCCGACGAGTTCCACTTTCCGTTGACCTTCACCTGGAGCCTTCCTCCGCTCCCCCGCGGACCCGACCTGTTGCGCCTGGCCATCGACCTCGCCGGGATTGGCGGCGTCGAGCTCCCCCTGGAGGTATCGGCGACCGACTCATCTGCGTCGGTGACCGATGCGCCGGAGCGGCGCCTTTCGATCACGGCGCGCTTTCCGGTCTCCCTAGCGAAGGTCCTCGCCGGAGAGGAGCTCCTCTGTGACGTCTTCGACCGCTGCCTGGAGGTGAGCAACTTCCTGCTGCGCGCCGCTCCGGCATGGATCGAGTGAGGTCTTGCTGACGGGCCGGCGCCGGGCGACCGCGTGCCGCCGGACACCTGCCCTTCCCGTCTTGCGGTCATCGGCAACACGGCTCGTTGCTGGCCGCCGGGGATGGCGTGCGGTGGGGGCGACG
>JAJZBS010000168.1 GCA_021851885.1 Actinomycetes bacterium
GCGCTCGGGAGCCTGAACTGCGTACGAAGCGACGCGGCGAAACACACCGGCGGAGGAGTCGGCGTGAATCGTGCACATCGAGCCCGACCGGCCCTGGCTCATCGCGTTGAGCATGGGGATTACTTCAGCACCGAGGACTTCTCCGACGATTACCCGTTCGGCGTTCATGCGTAAAGCCCGTCGGACGAGCCGGGCCATCGTGATCTCGCCCTCGCCCTCGGCGTTCGCTTCGCGCGCTTCCAACGCGACGATGTCGCGATGACGCTCGGGCATCGTGTCCAAAGCAAGCTCGAATGCCTGCTCGATCGTGACGATCCGCTCCTCTGGAGGTATCTCCGATGCCAACGCCCGAACGAGGGTCGTCTTCCCCGCGTTCATGGCTCCAGCGACGACGACGTTCTTACGCGCCTTCACCGCCGCACCCAGCAGCGACGCGAGACCCTCATTGCACAGCCCCATGCCGACAAGGTCACCGAGCGACAGATCGACGAAACGATGCCTCCGGATCGAGAGAGCGGGCCGTGTCGAGACTTCCATGAGCGCCGACAAGCGGCTCCCGTCGGGAAGGCGCAGATCGAGCTCGGGATGCGCCGTGTCGAATCTTCGCTCCGACAGCCCGAAGCGCGACGCTGCTCCCCGGATTGTCTCGACAAGTTCGTTGTCGCTCCCGGCGGCCGGACCCACCATCTCCTTCGTCCCGTCGAAGTAGGTCACCCACACCTGATCGGCGCCGTTGACGTCGATATTCTCGACGTCGGGATCGTCGATGAACTGCTGGAGACGCCCGAGGCCAAAGAGGGCGTCGAGCACCGCTCGCGCGATCCCGTCTTCCTCGTCGGACCGCATCGGCACCTGCCCGACCGTCAGCTGATGGCGCGCCAGCTCTTCGAACTTGGTGGCAAGCAAACGTTGCGCGAGGTCGCGTCGGGCAGCAGCATCGAGGTCGGCATTGGTCGATCGTGCAAGGCCACCGGCAACCTCGCTCCGCAGCCGTGCGACGAGCTCCGAGCTCACCGCAGCACCACCAGATCGCCATCGCCGGATCCGTTCGGATCGCCGCCACGCCTAGTCAGGTGCTCACGACCATCGTGACAGGCATCGGCCCGCTGGGCGCTTGCCTCGCCCAATCTTCTCGGCGTTCGAGCCCCGCCACGCGCCCCGGGCCACTCTTCATCCGTGTGCGATTGCACCATTGCCGGAACCGCAGCTGCAGCAATTGCGGAGAGCTCGCCCGCCAATTCACGCGCGCTGGCGACGAGCGCTGATCGGCCGAAGCGCTTCGGGTTGCCGGCGTGGCCGGTGACGGTCGCCGCCGCTCCAGGGTCGTGCGCGACGGCGGCAACGCGCAGGCCGCCGAATGCCTGCGTCGCTGCCGCCGTCTTTGCCCGGTTCCCGCCGATGATCGCGACGACGACTTCATCCGTCAGCTCGCGCAATATCGTGACCGCTCCCAGCGCGTGGTCTAGAGAGCGGGCATCGTCCCGAAGAACGAGCACGGCCGCCGACGCAGAGGAAAAGACGGCGGACATGGTCGCGTTCGGCTCCGGGACCAGCCTGCCGGCATCGCAGATCACGTCCGAGGAGCTCTCGGCCAGTGCGGCGCACACGCCCGGCAGGAGTCCGTCCAGGAGTCCACGCTGGTCGGGACCGGTGATGCCCGTAAGGACCTCCAGGCCACCCGGAAGAGCCTGCAGATGCGGATCGAGACGCGACCCCCCTGTGACAGGCAGCTGATTGGCACGGCCGTTATGCGCGATCGAGGTCGCCAAGCTCACGAGCCCTGTGTCCCGACGCAGATCGAACCACGCGCCGATATCGCTACCGGCCGGGTCGCACTCAGCCACCAGCGCCCTTCGTCCCTCTGGCCAGACGGCGGCAACGACGCACGCCAACGTGGTCACGCCCGGAGAGCCCTTCGCCGAAGTGAACGTGATGAGGCTCATGACGCCGGTAGCAGGACGAGGCTCACTTGGCCGGCGACCGCCGCGGTCGCGACCGACGGAGCGAGAGCTTGTGGGACTGAGAGCGATACGACCTGGGTGTCACTGCCGGTGGACGCGTTCCCGGGCGGCCCGACGAAGCTGACGACGGCGTCGGGCGCGAGAACCGTGCCAAGCCCTGTCTCGGACGGTGCACCGATGGACGGCGCATTTGGTCCGTTCCCGTTCGCCGCCTGCCCTCCCGCGGCACCTCCCGTCGCACTACCGGTGATTGGAATCCCCGATGTCCCCGCAGTGAGGACCACCATCACTTGATCGCCTACCTCGAGCCCTCCGGCGGGCAGTTCCCCCGGCTTCAACGCGACGCCAACCATCGAGCTGCCAACTGCCAACGCCCGCGCTCCGGACAGGGCGCCTGGCGCGAGAAGCGTTCCCGGAAGCAGCGCAACGGCCGCACGCCGGCCGACGACCAGACGGGCATCCCGGGAGGGGATCACCTCCACCTGTGGCGAGGTTGCGACGTGCACGACAGCAAGATCCTGCGGTGCGATCGCCTCTCCCGGCGCGATAGCTCGACGTACCGCGAGCACGGCAACGCGATGGCTCGCCTGTAGGTACGCCGCTGTCGCCACCGCCGTCGAGGTCACGATGACGAGCGCTGCACCAAGGGCTGACAGCGAACGCCGACGCCGCTGCGGAGTCAGCCGCAGCGAAGGAGCCACGGAGGGCACCCTCATCTCATTGGCACTGGAATCGAGCGTCCCGTCGTGAGCCACGTTGCCGTGAGGGGCAGCGAGCGCGGACCGTGGACGCCGTCGCAGACGACTTGCCTTCCCGCTCGACCGCCGCTCTTCGATCAGGCGCTGGCTCACTGGATCCCCACCGTGCTCCCTCGTCAACAATGAACGGTCGTCAGAGACACGACATCATCGTTGAACCCGCCAAGGTTCGCTGCCGCCCGTCTACCACCGTTGCATGAACGATATGGTGTGCGCGCTAGTAGCGCAAGTCACTATCTCGCTACGACCTCGTGTCACGGCGCAGTGTGCCAATCGGACCTTGCTGGGCTCCTTGCTCGACGTGCGTGTCGTACATGATTGTCAACAACGTGCCATTGCAGCTATCGAAATGGCACCGTAGCGTTCACCACCGCACACGCGCGTCACGCGTGCAACCGGCCCGGGCACGCGCGCTGAGGCCCACAAGAGACGTCTGCAGACCGAGATCGCCTATCCGAGCGCCACGACTTTGGCGCGGGCGACGTCGAGCCGAGGTCGAGATCGGCCGCGTCGTCAGCGGCCCAGTCCGGCGGGGCGAAGGTGGCAATCATCTGGCGCGACGAGGTCAAGTGCACGATGGCGTCACTCCCGTCGAAGGTGGCCGACGGGTTCCGTTGCCCGTCGCGACCCAGATGCCACCCGACTGTCCCACGACCGCGCCGGCCGGCGATTAGATCCCGCCTCGCGCGGCTGTCGGTGCACGGGCCGACAGGATCGGGACGTGACCGCTTGCGGGAGCGGCGACCACCCACCCGCCGTAGGTTCCGCAGTCGCCGTACAGACCGCCGAACGTGACGACGACGCGGCCGCCCGACAGGTTCTCCGCTCCCCACGGGAGCCGATCTGCGGCGTTCATCCCTGCGGGGTCCACCTGCTCGGCAAAACGGATGCCGCCTGTGGCGACATCCCCCGCCACCAGCTCGTCCGCCATGCCCTGCGCGCTCTCGACCTCGGCCACTGCGTACAGGGTCCCGTACTCGTGTCGACGCCGGGGGTGCCGGCGAACCCGACGACGGGGCCGGTGCCCCCGATGGGGAACGACAGGGCGTCGGCACTGTGCGCGGCGCCCAAGTGGTACACAGGCCAGGAGACCGGGCCGGGAGCGCGGGCCACCGGGCCGGCGGCGAAGCGAACGCCGACCCGTTGCCATCTGCCTCTGCCCGTGTCATAGTTCCCTGATCCACCCTATGCGGGGCGGTATCCCCGCCGGGTGAGCATCGATAGGCCCGCCTGGGCCGTGAGGGGGCCACGACGATGTCCGCCAGTGTGACGTTTTCCAGGCGTGTCGTTACGAACGTTGCCAGGGGGCTCCTGCTCGCGGGCGGTGGCAGCCTTGTCGCCGCCGCGGCGCTCGCCGCCGTTCCGGCCGCGTCGGCCCTGCCGGCCACAGCGCAGCTCGCTCTGCAGCCCAACCACCTCCTCCACGGCCCCGGCGCCGCGGCAAAACCGGGCGGTGGTGGCCATGGAGGCGGCGGCGGCGGGTCCTCGACACCGTGGCCAGGATGGCAGTCGTCCAACTGGTCGGGCTACGCGGTCACGACGCCGTCGACGGCACCGTTCACCTCGGTCAGCGGCACCTGGACGGTCCCCGCCGTGTCCTACACCAAGAAGGCGACGTACTCGGCCGCCTGGATCGGCATCGACGGCTTCAACGACAACTCGCTGATCCAGACCGGGACCGAGCAGGACTACTACAGCGGTGCCGTCCACGACGCCGTGTGGTGGACCACCTCGGCCCAAGGCTTCGCGGAACAGGCCATCAGCGAGCCCGTCGCAACCGGCGACCACATGTCGGCGTCGATCACGGGCAGCATCGGTGGCACCTGGACGATCACCCTGTCGGACGCGACTGCCGGGTGGACCTTCACCAAGTCCCTGGCGTACACGGGAGCGGGGACGTCGGCCGAGTGGATCATGGAAGCGCCGACGATCGGCGGGCGGGTCGCCCCTCTCGCCCACTACACGACGTTCCCCTTCGATCTCGGCACCGTCAACGGCGCGCCGGTCGACCTGACGCCGTCGGCCGCCGGCGAGCTCGTCCAAGGCCCCCACGCCCAGGTGGTGTCGATCCCGTCGGCTTCCGACCCCGACGTCGACGGCTTCAACGTCGCCTACGGGTCGACGCAGCCGTCCGCACCGGCAACCTCCTAGAGCGAAGGATCCGCTTCGACGACTGCAACCTCCAGAACTGGAAGTTTCAGCGGTCGCCGTGCCCGTGGCTGCCGAAGCGGACGAAGGCAGTCAGGGCCGCTATGACAACGGCCACCCCACCACCCAGCTCGAGGATATGCAGGCCCGAACCTGCGTCGACGACGGCCTCGACGAAGCTGACCGCGGCGACGAGGACGACCATGGAAATGACCCGCGCCTTCAAGTCGTTGAGGTCGCTCATCGCCAGCCACGCAGGCAGGTGCGAGGCGCCGTCCGACTCGAGGCGGTGGATGAACAGCTCGTAGAGGCCGAAGGCGGCGATCAACAGCGTTGCGCCGATCAGGAACAGGTCGACGACGAGGAGGAACAGGCCGATCTTGTTGCCGACGGGAAGGGGATGGTCGACGATCTCGCGCACCGAGTTGACGAAGACGTCGGTGCCGTAGACGAAGGCGCCAAAGGACGAAAGGACGAGGACGACCACGGGGACCACGACGAGGACCCGCGACATGGACAGTGTCTCGGCTGCTGTGCGCGGCGCCCGGCGGGGCACACCTGGCGGCCCGCCGCCGGTGGTGGTTCGACGATCTGGATCCATCACACCCCCTGTCGCCGCAGACCCTACGACACAAGCCCT
>JAJZBS010000028.1:0-1300 GCA_021851885.1 Actinomycetes bacterium
GAGCCGAGCCCGAAGGGGCAGGCGGCGGAGCAGCTCGTTGCCGCAACCAGACGAACCCGGCTGCCCCCGTCGGCAACAAGGAGATCCCCTGCGAAATCGACGGCGACGCCAATCAAGCCTTGATCGGTACCGAGCGAGGCGGACACCGCCGGCCTGCCGCCTCCGGAGCTGCTCTGCGTGCCGTTGCCCACGGCGTAGATGTCGCCGGCAACCGTTGACGAAAGCCCGTAGGGGCAGGCGGCAGAGCAGCTTCTCGCGGCGACCAAACGGACGAGGTTGCCGACCCCCATATCGGCAATCAGAAGATCGCCTGAAGGGCCAATCGCGACGCTCGCCGGGTTGGAGAGCCCGGCGGAGATGGCAGGACCACCATCGCCGGAGTCGCTCTGCGTACCGTTGCCTGCCACGGTGTAGATGTCGCCGGCAACCGTTGACGAAAGCCCGTAGGAACAGGCCGCAGAGCAGCTCCTCGCGGCGACGAGGCGGACGCGGGCGTTGGAGGCGTCTGCGATGACGAGGTCCCCGGTAGGGTCAACGGCAATCCCGGTGGGATGGTTGAGCTCGGCGGATGCCGCCGGGCCTCCTTCCCCTGAGTGGCCCTGCGTGCCGTCGCCGGCCACGGTGTAGATGTCGCCGGCAACCGTCGAGCGGAGCCCGTAGGGGCACGTAGATGAACAGTCGCTCGCAGCAACGAGCCGCACGCGATCGTTGTTGGCGTCTGCGATGAGGAGATCCCCGGCAAGGCCGACCGCGACGCCTCCTGGCTGGCCTGAGCTCCCGACGGCCACGAAGGGCTTGCGCACGTCGTAGATGCCGAGCGCGGCGGCAGTTCCCGATCCCCGGTCACCGGAGTAGCCATACGTCCCGTTCCCCGCCACCCCATAGATGTGGCCGGCAATCGTCGAGCGAAGACCGTAAGGACATGACGAGTGGCAGCTCTTCGCTGCGACCATGCGGACGCGGTTTGTGAGGCCCTCGGCGATGAAGAGATCACCAGTGGAGTCGACGGCGACGCCAACCGGCCCATCAAGCTCAGCTCCAGTCGCCGGACCCCCGTCGCCGGAAGAACCGGCCATGCCGTTGCCGGCCACGACGGTCTCTTCCCCCGAAGGAGCGACCTTCCGGACGACATCGTGCCAAGTGTCGGCGACAAAGAAATCGCCCACGCTGTTGGCGGCAACGGCCGCCGGCCGCACGGTAATGCTCGTCGCCGGCACGGGGCCAGGTATGTCGCCACCGCCTGCGACTGTAAAGATCCTGGCGGCTGTCGCTTCGGCGTTCCGAGCCGCGGGCAATAGCC
>JAJZBS010000028.1:1310-28424 GCA_021851885.1 Actinomycetes bacterium
CGTCCTCCACGATCTCATCGGCACCCTGAAGGGTCCAGAAACTCCCAGCCACCGTCTGGGCCCGCCAGGATTGAGTCGGCGAGCCTGCTACCCCGTGGTGCTTTCGTTCCTGTATCGACTCGTCGATCGTACCTTCGAGTCCTTGGATTGGCAAGGAGGGACACGTTCGCGAAGGACGCCGAGATCCTGGTCTTACGCCACCAGCGATCGGGATGTGGTCCTCGCCGCGGCCCTCGCGGGGCTGTGCGCGCCGAAGGCGCCCGTCATCCCGATCAGCGCGGCCGCGGCGCCTGGCGGCAACCCCGCCGGACCGCAGTAGCCCCGATCCGTTTCGGCTGTCCCGTGCTCCTCACTGGCGGCAGACTTCGCGCCCGATCGCGCCCACGAAGTCCTCCGGACCTTGTTTCGTTCGCGCCCAAGTCGCGCCCGCCGCAGCATGTCCACGGTGGCCCTGCTTCAAGAGATGGCCTTTGACCTGGTGTCGGAGGGGGGATCCGTACTCGACGCCCACGGCGGTGCTGCGGGCGGAGCTAGCGCTGGCGGGGTGAGCAACCCGGCGAAGGGCGCTATGCCCGGTGCCCGAGCCAGCGGACCGTCACCCCGAGCTCACCGGCCACCCGGAACTCCGGGCCGCCGGTGAGCACCAGGTTTGGAACGCGGCGCGATCAGCCATCCTCGTGCGTGCGGTCCCGGGCGCGCTCCTCCGGCAGCATGGCCGTCAGCTCTTCCCCCTTGTAGCGACCGCGAAGCGGTTCGACCGAGAGGAGGGGCTTGGGGATCAGGTCGCCGTCGCGCTCCAGCCACAGGACCTTCGTGCCCGGCGGGAACCCGTACCGGTCGCGCAAGGACTCGGGGATCGTGACCTGTTCCTTCCGATTGACGGTGGTGATCATTGGCATCACGCCCGCACCGGTCGCCTCACGGGGGCTTGCAATGGCGACGATGGATTGCGACCAGTCACGACGATCTCGCAGGAGAGTCTCAAAAGTCCAGCAGGAACCTGAGTGCCCGGGTGATCGCGAAGAGCGCTTCGTCGTTCGCAGCACCGAGACGAGCGACGAGCCGGTTCTCTGACACCGACTTCACGTCCTCGCACTTCGCATAGCTGACCTCGTCGAGCCCGCACTCCTTCGGATCGAGCTCGACGTGAGAGGGGAGCTCGCGGCGTCTCGTCGTGCAGGGCACGACGATCACCACGCCGGCCCGACTGTCGTTCAGCGGGTCGGCGGACACCACGACCGCAGGCCGACGCCCCGCCTGCTCGCGACCGACGGGTTCGCCGAAGTCCACGAGCCAGATGTCGCCCCGACGGGCCGTCACGCCGAATGGTCCGACAGCGAGCTGCTTTCCTCTGCCCGCTCAGCCTCGATCTCCTCCCACGAATTGCCATCGTGACGGAGCTCCGCGTAACGAGCTGCGAAACGATCGAAGAAGACCCGGCGCTCGAGCGCATCCGCCGCCTCGTCGAGCAGCTCCGTCATCGGTCTGCCCGTCGCCTTGGCCAGCTCCGCGAAGCGGCTCCGCGTCTCCTCGCTGACTCGGATCGTGGTGCTCATATCCAGCAGTCTACTGGCAGGTAGACTCGTTCGTCTACTACCTCCAGTCGAGGATTCGCCTACGACCACGACGGGCCCATGACCACCTACTTCACCGCAGACCAGCACTTCGGTCACCGCAACATCATCGGGTACTGCGGCCGGCCGTTCCACAGCGTCGGCGAGATGAACGCCGTGCTCGCCGCCAACTGGAACGCCGTCGTCGGCCCGCACGACACCGTCCATGTCCTCGGCGACGTCGCCATGGGTCGGCGGGAGGAGTCCATGCCGCTCATCGGCCAGCTGGCCGGGCACAAGATCCTCTACCCGGGGAACCACGACCGCTGCTGGTACGGCCACGGAGAGCGAGCACTTCGCCTGGAGCAGGAGTACCTCGACGCAGGGTTCGACGAGATCCGCCAGGGTCCACTCACGATGACCGTCGGTTACCGGGAGGTCCTCGTCTGCCACCTCCCGTACCAAGGCGACAGCGGCGAAACCGAGCGCTACGCCAGGTTCAGGCCGGCCGACGAGGGAATGTGGATGCTCCACGGGCACGTCCACGAAAGGTGGCGCCAGCAGGGACGCATGGTCAACGTCGGCGTCGATGTCTGGGACTTCACGCCGGTCCCCGAGGAAGTGATCGCCCGGCTGATGGACGGGACGCTTCTTGCGAGCGCCTGATCGGCCGTGCCTCGTGGCGACGTCATCTCTGGGCACTGCCGCTCGTCGACCCCCGGACGACCCTGAGCGAGAGGCCAACCGCTCACACGAGGTCCACGGCCAGGAGGCGGGCCAACCGCCAGCGCCATCAAAGCGCCACGCGCCAGCCCCGTGGGCGAAAGTCAGTGTCGGAGGGGGGACACGCGCGCTAACCCCACACTTGGAGCTGACCGGCGAGCGAACGATTCCAGCCGCCTGACCTGGGTGGATGGATTCTCGGCACCCACAGGGCGTAAAGGGGGGCGAGAAGTGCGGAACGCCCGTTCAAGGGCTCGCACGTCAGCGAAGTTCGAATACGAGTGACTACGGCCCACCGGCCGATGTGTACTCAATATGGTACACTTCATGCATGAGCAAGACCGTTCCCGTTCGCGAGCTTCGTAGTGAGCTCAGCCAGGTGATCGATCAGGTCGCCGACCTACGCGAGCACGTCATCGTTACCCGTCACGGCCGTCCCGCGGCCGTCCTCGTCCCTGTAAACGAGTACGAAGCCTTGGAGGAGACGGCTGAGATCCTCTCGGACACCGAGACGATGGCTGCCATCGAAGAGGGGCGAAGCGAGGTGGAGCGGGGGGAGACCGTCACGCTCGACGAACTTCGCCAAGAACTGCGATCGCGCCGTCGTAGGTGAGCCGAGTCGAGCTCGCCCGGCGAGCCCGGAGGGAGATCGTCGATCTCGACTGGCCGCTCTCCGATGGCATTGTCGAGGCCCTCGGTCTCCTTGAGCGCGAACCAGAGGCAGGTCACCTCCTTCGGGGACGACTTCGCGGACTTCGCTCGTTTCGGGTCGGCAGCTACCGGATCATCTACCAGCTCGACGACGACCAGCGCATCGTGCGCGTGCTGGCTGTCCGCCATCGGTCCGTCGCCTACTCGAACGATCCCCGCTGAGATTCGTCCCCGAACAGCGAAAGAAGCCGTTCGCCCGCTTGCAGGAAGTTCGAATTGGAGCGACAAGCTCGTATTGCGTCACGTATGCCCAACCGCGTACATCATCCACACCTGCTCTGGTGAAGAGAAGCTCCTTGCCGGCACCGTGTACACAGGCCAGCCTGTTAGCAGGCACATGCGCAGTGCAGCACACGTCAAACTGCTGGGCCGAAGATGATTATCGCCTCCGGGAGGCCCGTTCGAACGATGCCAGAGCCCATTCTCGTACACCAGCATGTCGCCATGTTCCATCATCACGATGCAGCGATCATGGGAATCGCAGCTCAGCCCTGCCACAAATCCCATACTCCTATCAGCACCGATACGCCGAGAGCGCGACCATTGCGACCCGTCGTAGACCATGAAGCGGCCATCGGAAAGGGCTGCGAGACAGAAGTGCGACGATCCGCACGAGAGCATGATGAACCCATTGGACACACGACGCCACGTGCGAAGGGTGCCTGTGGACGTCCATCGCGTGCCTGAGTAGACAAAGAAACGGGCACCAGAGAACCCGTCGGCCACGACCATGCACATGCCTGATCGAGTGCACGACACCGCTGGGTAGGGAAGTAGGGGACCGCGAAGACCGGCCAACGGTCTGGGCCTCGCCCAGGTCTTGCCATCAAAGACGCTAGCGAGACCGTCCGAGCTGATGGTCACACATAGGTCCCTCGATGCGCATGATATTGGCCCCCAGTCCATGTTGAGTGCAACGGGACCTGACCAGTGTCCATCCGAGTAGGTCTCGACTTGTGCAGGCCGCAGGCCCAACTCCTCTGCCACACAAAAGTGTCTACCCGCACAGGATAAGGTCGCCGTTGTAACGTACACGGGAAGGGCGCGTGGTTGCGACCAGGACCTCCCGTCGTAGATCACGTACCGTGATACGAAATCCATGCCCATGCACCAGGTAGATGAGGCACATGATGCCAAAGGGATCAAGTCGTGGACGAGGCGCGGCGACGACCACCGCACCTGTAACGGTCTGCCAACTGTCACGCCACTTGAGCTGCATCCGGGCACCGCTACAAGCAGCAGGACGAGCGCGACGATGCTGACCCCCTTCGTCTGAAAACGAAGTCTCATCGGCCGCACCTTAACCCTGCGCTCTCGCCGCTTTTCGACCGCGATTTGACCACGACTGAGAGCTTGCCTGCCGACAGATGACCACGCGATCAACATCACGATTCCATCGCACCATGGTTCAAGATCGGACAAAACGTCTGCTCGATACCTAGCACATACGACTCGAATGCCGTAGCTGATCCTCCGTTAGGGGTGGACCCGTGCCTGCCATCTCCGCCCGACGAAGACCCTGTATCGATATAGTGAGATGTCCTGCGGCCAAAGTACTTTGGCGGGGTTCGGATCGTAAGTGGGATCTTGTCGATCGACGTAGAGTCGAGCTCGCCGACAAACACTCCCGGGCCCGTGAAGTAGGTCTCGATTGCCCAGGCACCGCCATAAGTCGGGGTATTGCCACCAGGTCCTACGGTGTACCAAAGATCTCCGTGACACTGGCGTCCGTGATAGCACCCTGCAACGAATTCTATCCTGCCCTTCGGGTCATTTGCACCGCTGTCGGCAAGGGTGATCTGGATACCACCAGGGACGCCTGGCAGCTCGACGTTGGTACTTGAATCCAATGGAGCGCTCATCTCACTACTACCACTCAGCTCGCCCGTCGGGTCGTTCTCATTTACCGAGTTGTTTCCACCATACACATAAGGCACCATCGTCTGTGCGACCAACGGGTCCACCGTCATGAACTGCCCCGTCGTCGGGTCGTAGTAGCGGTGGATCAGGTAGTTCAGCCCGGTCTCGGCGTCATGGTAGCCACCGGCATAGCCGATTGGGCTTGTGACCGTGCCGGTCTTAGAGACCCGGATTGCCCGCCTGGCCGATGCTGTCGAGAACGGTACGTTCGCCCTTGGCGAAGTCGAAGAGCGACTCCGTCGCCACCGTGAGAAACGGGACCGGGCCAAGGCCGTCATCACAGCCGCCCAAGGAGGGGTCGGCCGTCTCGACCCTCAAGCGATCGGTGACCTCTTCCACCGGCTCGGCGGCCTGGTCGCGATGGCCGACCGGCTCACCACAACCGAGCAACAGGCAATCTTCGAGGCGGCCGAACTCTCGATCCGCTTCGACCCCACCATCCGTCAGGCCACCTTCACGGTCAACCTGGCGCGTGGGGTTAGCGTACGTGTCGGAGGGGGGACTTGAACCCCCACGCCCTTGCGGGCACCAGCCCCTCAAGCTGGCGCGTCTGCCTATTCCGCCACTCCGACGTCTGTGGCACCAGCACCAATCCGGCACAGGCTGTGCCGCACTTTACCAATCTCCGCGCCGGGCCCGGCCATCGTGTCAGGGCAGCCAACCATGCCGGGTGCCGCTTACCGGGTGCCGCTTACCGGGTGCCGCTGTTCGTGCGCGTCGCCGGCCTTCCTGTGGCCGCGTTGTTCCCCGTCCCCGTGCTCTTCTGCGGCTTTGGGACGAGCAGGCCCCAGGCCCCGGCTTTCCAGAGAAGGCCGGGAGGGCCTTCGTCGAGCTTGACGTTGACGAGCTTGCTCGTCCAGGCAACGACATCCGTCGGAACGAAGAGCGGGATGGACGCCATGGTTGCCCACACTGCCTGGTCGACCGCCCCCCACTCCGTCGCTGCTCGGATCGGGTCCAGCTGCTGCTCCGCCATCGAGACCAGATTGTCCACGTGTGGGTCGGCCAGGCCGGTGTCGTTCCCCTCCCCTTTCGTGACGTAGCGCGCCGCGGAGACGCTCGGGTACGGGTCCGCATGCATGCTGACCAGTGCCATGTCCCACGGGCCACCGGGGACCAGCGCTGCCCGGAAGGCGCTGCCGCTCTCCTGCACGACGTCGAGCCCGATCCCCACCTGGTGCAGTGCCAGACGCACCGCAGCCGTGATGCCGGCCGTGAACGGGTCGGCCGTGTCCACAAGCATCCGCAGCACGACAGGCCGCAACGCCGTCGACCCCGGTCCGGCAGCGACCTCCTCTCCGCTAGGCCCAAGCACGTCGCCGACCGAGGCGAGCAAGCGCGCGACGCGCGCGGGATCCGGCTTCGCATAGGCCGCGCCGCCCCCGCCCTGGTACCCGATCTCCCCCGGCACCGCGAGGTGGTTGTCGGCGACGTTGCCGCCTCCTCCGATCGCCTCGGTCATTGCCTGGGCAAGGGAGGTCCGGTCGAGAGCCGAGGCAACGGCTTGGCGCACCGCGACCTGAGCGACGTCGGGTGCCAGCAGGTTGAAGTCGATCTCCTCGATCCGGTCAGACTGCTCGATGCTGGTGTAGATGTGGGGCAATCCCGAGGCCATAGCGAGGAGCGGAGCCGTCGCAGGCGCCCAGGCGGCATCGATCTGACCATGGGCGAGCAACGATGCTAGACGTGCTTGATTCGAAACTGCCTCGATGACGATCTGGTCGAGGCGCGATTGCTGCCCCCAGTAGAGCGGGTTCCTACTCAAGGTGATCGACACCCCGGGGTCGAAGCCCGTGATCTCGAAGGGCCCCCCGGAGACAAAACGCTTGCGCGAAAAGGTCGTGAAGCCGCTGTTCCAGCCGACGCGCTCGGCAACATGTGCGGGAACGAGATCCGAGAAGAGGGATTCCCAGTCGGCGAAGGGGTGCGCGAACTGGACGGTGACGACGTTGCTTCGCGGAGAACCTGTGATCGATGCGATGTCGTCGTAGCCAACTTCGTTGGCACTGATCGCCGCCACACCATTCGGGTCGGTCACCAACCCCGCACGGGCGTGCCAGTTGTAGACGAAGTCCGAGATTGAGATCGGTACGCCGTCTGACCACCGTGCCTGCGAATTGATCTGGTATACGACCGTCTGCGGGTTGAGCCGCACCAGCTCGGCGCTCGTCACGAACGTCGAGCTAGGGGTCGGCTGGAGGTCGCGCCCGATCAGGAACGGCGATGGCCAGACCTCGTCCATCACCATGCGCGCCACCGCACTGTCACCTGCCGGTGTGCCGGGGTTGAGGTTCGTCGGGACCGCGGTGACGGCCACCCGGACCGTCCCTCCCTGGCCGAGCTCCACCCCCACCGTCGTCGAGACACGGCCCTTCGGTATGGTCCCAACCGGCTGCGAGCCACATGATGCCAGCGCGGCCGCCAGCGCTACAGAGACGACGGCGACAGCGGCGAAGCGCGGCCGGGGTGCGCGTCCGATGCGGCGCGCGTGCGTCACCGAATACGAAGAGCCAGGATGACGGTCGTGAACGCGAACAGCACGGCCACCGTGACCGTGATCCGGTCCAAGTTCTTCTCCGCCACCGTCGATCCGGCTGCCGCCGAGCCGACCGAGCCGCCGAACATGTCCGACACGCCCCCTCCGCGACCGCTGTGGAGCAGGATGAGGAAGATCAGCGTCAGCGACACGATGATATGGATGACAACGATCCCGGCGGTGAGCACCGGCGGACCTCCTCGGTAACGGACGTGCTCAGGGCTCTTTTACGTTAGCAGGGACCCGTCGCCCCCCGATGGCGCCGGCGTGACCCTTGGCGAGCCTCAACGCCTCCCGCCCCGTGGCCGAACGGCCCTTTCGCACGGGCGCCCCTGCGATCCGGCTCAGGGCCCCGTGTGCCCCGCCACCCGCGCGACGGCGTCGACGACTTGTGAGAAGGTCCCTGCGTCCAGGCTCGCTCCCCCGACGAGGGCCCCGTCCACGTTGGCGCACGCGACCAAGGACTGGGCGTTGTCTGGCGTGACCGACCCTCCGTACTGGATCCGCACCGTGGCGGCGGCCGGGTCGCCGGCAGTCTCCCCGACGAGGGAGCGGATGAATCCCGCTGCGTCCTCGGCGTCTGTCGGCTCAGCGGTCCGGCCTGTCCCGATAGCCCAGATGGGCTCGTAGGCGATCACAAGGCGGCCGACGTCATCGCCTTCGATAGCGCCAAGCGCCGAGATCACCTGGGTGGCGAGCCGATCTTTCGTCGCCCCCTCCTCCCGCTCGGCGAGGGTCTCCCCGACGCAGAGGATCGGGGTCATGCCGTTGCGGAAGATGGCTCGCAGCTTCGAGGCGACGACGTCGTCGCTTTCGCCGAAGAGTTGTCGCCGTTCGGAATGACCGGCGATGACGTAGGTCACGTGCATCTTGGCGAGCATCGTTGGGCTCACCTCTCCGGTAAAAGCACCCGCATCCTCGTCATGACAGCTTTGGGCCCCAATGGCAATCGGTATCCCATCCGCTTCGATGACCGTCTGCACCGACCGAAGGCTCGTAAAGGAAGGGTGCACCGAGACCTCGACGGCGCGCGCTGTCGCGTCCGCAAGGCGGAGCCCGAGTGCCTGGACCGTCCGGATCGCATCCAGATGGTTATGGTTCATCTTCCAGTTCCCGCTCACGAGCGGGCGTCGTCGCGCCTCGGCGCTCGGCGCTCCGGGAGGGACTACCACGTCACGCCTGTCCCCATCTCGTTCCATGGCGGAGAGCGGCGATGCCGGGTAGGTCGCCGCCCTCGATCAGGTCCATGGCCGCCCCGCCGCCGGTCGAGACGAACGAGATATCCCTCTCTAGGCCCCAATGATCGATGGCGCTCACCGTCTCGCCACCGCCGGCCACCGTGAACCCGCTGCATCCTGCCACGGCGCGTGCGACCGTCTCGGTCCCCGGAGCGAAACGCTCGTCTTCGAACACGCCCATCGGCCCGTTCCAGAACACCGTGGCCGCATCTGCTATCTCAGCTGCATATGCAGCGGCCGACCCGGGTCCGATGTCGAGCCCGCGCCAGCCGTCGGGAATGTCCCGCCCCACCACCCGAACCTCCCCCGACGAGGCCGCCCTGTCGGGGCCGATGACGCCGCCGGGGCCAAGGGCGACCACGTCGGTCGGAAGCAGGATCCGCCGGCCCGAATCGAGCAGGGCCTTGCAGGCATCGACCTGGTCGGCTTCGAAAAGCGACTCGCCGATCTCGTGGCCGAGGGTCGCCAGAAACGTGAACACCATGCCCCCCCCAATGATGAGTGACTCGACCCGGCGCGAGAGGGCGGCGAGCAGCCCGATCTTCTCCGCGACCTTTGCGCCCCCGACGACGGCGGTAAAGGGCCGGTGGGGGTGACCTAAAAGGGCGCCAAATGCGGCGATCTCCCGTTCCAGGAGACGCCCGGCGGCGCTCCGCAGGAACTCTGGCGGACCGATGATCGAGGCATGGCTGCGATGGGAGACACCGAAGGCGTCGTTGACGTAGAGGTCCTGTCCCTCGATCAGGCGCTCGACGAACGCCGGATCGTTGGCTTCTTCGCCAGGGTCGAAGCGAAGGTTGTCCATGAGCTCGACCCCAGGGGCGAGCTCGGCCAGACGGCGGCGCACAGGCTCCATGGTCCACTGGGGGTCCGCGACACCGTGGGGGCGTCCCAGGTGCGAGCACGTCGTCACCTGGGCACCGTGGTCCACCAGCCACGCGATGGTCGGAAGCGCCGCACGAATACGGAAGTCGTCGACGACCTCGTAGTCCTCAGCCGACGTGCGCCGCAACGGAACGTTGAAGTCGCAGCGCACGAGGACGCGCTTGCCGGAGACGTCGCCCAGGTCCTCGAGGCGCGGGACGCGCAACGATTCCGGAACGCTCCCGGCCGAGGGTGCCCGGGCGTGTGCCGGATCTGGATCGGCGTCGCCGTCGCCGCTGGTCGACGTCACAGTCCGACGTCCCGCGGAGATCAGGCCGCCTGGCTGGCGACGATAAGCGACAAGTCGACGAGTCGGTTTGCGTATCCCCACTCGTTGTCGTACCAGCCGAACACCTTCACGAGGGACTTCTCCCCGTCTATCGCTTGCACCATGGTCAGCTCCGCATCGAACACGCACGACGCCGAAACACCCACGATATCGCTCGACACGAGAGGTTCCCGGGAGAACTGCAGGACACGCGCCAGCGGGCCCTCCGCCGCTGCCCGCTCGAATGCGGCATTGACCGCCTCGGCGTCGACGGCACCGCGCACCACGCATGTGAAGTCCGTGATGGAGCCGTCGGCGACCGGGACCCGTAGCGAGGACCCGTCGAGGCGCCCTTGCATCGCGCCAAGGACGAGACCCGTCGCCCGCGCCGCGCCGGTCGACGTCGGGATGATGTTCAGCGGCGCCGCGCGGGCGCGTCGCAGGTCCGTGTGCGTCAAGTCGAGAAGGCGCTGGTCGTTTGTGAAGGCGTGGACCGTCGTCATAAGACCCGTCTCGATGCCGAATGCGTCGTCCAGGACCTTGACCATCGGCACGAAGCAGTTTGTCGTACACGAGGCATTCGAGACGACCTGGTGGCGCTCGGGATCGAAAGCGTCGTCGTTCACCCCCACGACGAAGGTGGCGTCGACGTCTTTGCCCGGCGCAGAGATGATGACGCGCTCGGCCCCCCCGGAAAGGTGTGCCGCCGCCGCGGCGCGCGTCGTGAACCGGCCCGTGCTCTCGATGACGACCTCGACGCCGAGCTCGCCCCACGGGAGTCGCAACGGGTCGGCCTCGGATAACACCGCCATCCTGTCGTCGCCCACAACGATCGTGCTGTCGGCGACGTGGACGTCGACGTCGAGCCGGCCGTAGGTGGAGTCACGCTCGAGGAGGTGCGCGTTCACCTCGGCGGAGGTGAGGTCGTTCACGGCGACGACCGTGAGGTCGACGCCCCGCTTCCGGGCCGCCCGGACGAAGTTCCGGCCGATGCGGCCGAACCCATTGATGCCCACCCGAACCGTCATGAGCCCTATCCGATCAGATTCGAGAGGGCTACCGCCAACCGAGCGGGGTCATGCGCCATCCCGTTCGGCCTGGCGAGCCTGAGATCGACCACCTCGACCCCGGCGGGGATGTCGCCTAGCGGGATGGATGTCGAGTCGCACAGCACCGCGTCAACCGGGATCCCATGGGCGACGAGCGCCGCGAGGTGGTCGGCGACGTCGTAGCCGCCTGTCTCTGGGTCCTGGGGACGGAGGTTGCACACGTAGACCCGCCGTCCCGACGAGGAGGCGATCGCGGCTTTTACACCCGGTATCGCGCCAGCGGCGATGACGCTCGTGTAAAGGGAACCAGGACCGAGCACCACGAGGTCTGCCGCGCCGAGGGCGTAAAGGCCCAGCTTGGGCACGGGGGGGTCGGCGGGATCGAAGGAGACCCTGCGGATCGCGCCCGCCCCCATGACGGCGACCTGCCCCTCGACACGACGATCGTGCGCGGGTGGGTCGATCGAACGGTGGGCTCGTGGGCCGTCGCCCAGCTCCGCTGAGAGCACGACGGGCACCGTCGACGCGGGTACGACGCGGCCGACAGCCCCGAGGAGGCGCCCCGCCTCGTCGAGGGCCTCCTGGACGTCGGTGCTCTCGGCGACGAGGGCCGCAAGCAGAAGGTTCCCCAGGGCATGGCCGGTCAGCTCGCCGGCGTCGAAGCGCAGCTCGAAGGCCCTGGCCAGGAGTGACCCCTGATCGGCGAGGGCCACGAGGCACTTGCGGAGATCTCCCGGCGGGAGGATGCCGAGCTCGTTGCGCAGGCGCCCGCTCGAACCCCCGTCGTCTGCGACCGACACGATGGCGGTGATCTCCGAAGCGACCTGGCGCAGCGCGCGTAATGTCGCCGCCTGACCGTGGCCGCCACCGATCGCGACAGCTCGCACCGGCGTGGCCTGCGGATCGCTCACCGGTCGAGATCCCGGTGGAAGACCTTGTTCCCGAACCCCGCCTCACCGAGGCGCCGGCTGAGCTCTTCAGCGAGGACGACGGAGCGGTGCCGGCCCCCCGTGCAGCCGAGGGCGATGCCGAGATAGGACTTCCCCTCTTTCTCGTAGGCCGGGAGGATGAGATCGAGCAGGTCCCGGACCCTTTCCAAGAAGTCCTCTGTCCCGTCGCTGCCCATGACGTAGTCCCGCACTGCCGGGTCCAACCCGCTGAGCGGCCGGAGCTCCTCGATCCAGTACGGGTTGGCCAAGAAGCGGCAGTCGAAGACCAGATCGACATCGAGGGGGATGCCGTGCTTGAAGCCGAACGAGAGCACCGTCATCTGCATCGTCATGTCTTCGTCGACAGCAAAGAGCTCGCCGATCCTCAATCGCAGCTGGTTCACGTTGAGCCCGGCGGTGTCCACGACGATGTCGGCGTCGCTGCGGATCGGCGTCAGCAGCAGGCGCTCGCGCGCGACCGCGTCGGCGACGCCCGAGGCGCTCAGCGGGTGCCGGCGGCGGCTCCCTTCGTAGCGGCGCACGAGGATCTCGTCCGAGCTGTCGAGGAAGAGCACCCGCATCCGTCCCGCACGCCGCCGGAGCTCGCTCAACGCCGGGCCCAGGTCGGCCAACGACTCCTCCCCGCCTCGCCCGACGACGAAGGCAAGGCGGCCGACATCTTCGAGCCCGCCCGGTCCAGGCCGGTCGACAAGCGTCGCGACCCGGGTCATCAAGGCCGCCGGGATGTTGTCGATGACGAACCATCCGAGGTCCTCGAGACAGGCCGCGGCCGTCGAGCGTCCCGCACCGGACATCCCCGTGACGACGAGGTACTCGCTCATGGCGCTTCTCCCATCCTTCCATCATGGCCGCTCTGTGCCGCCTCCGGGCGATTGTGCAACGGCCGCCCGCACTGGTCGTAGACGCGTCGGGCCACCTCGTCGGGAAGCCAGGACAGCCCGAGGAGCTCATCGAGAGTGGCCGACCGCACGCCGCGCAGACCTCCGAGCTCGCGCTCGAGATGCTTGCGTCGCTGCGGGCCGAGGCCCGGGATCCCCTCCAGGGGGCTGCGCACCATCGACTTACTGCGTTTGGCGCGATGGAACCCGATGGCGAAGCGGTGGGCCTCGTCGCGAAGGCTCTGGAGCAGGTAGAGGGCCTCGGAGGGCCGCGCGATGTCGATCGGCTCCCCACGAGCGGGGACGAACACCTCTTCCAACCTCTTCGCCAGGGCGGCGGGCGCGATCTCGCCCGAAAGCCCGAGCTCGTCGAGGACCCGCACCGCGACACCGAGCTGGCCTTTGCCGCCGTCGACGAGGAGAAGGTTGGGCGAGTAGGAGAAGCGCTGCCTGCGTCCGGGTGAGGCCTCCAGCGTTCCCGGTGGCGCCGTCGCGGCCTTCCCGCCGTCTGCCGCCTCGCCCTTGGCGGCGAGGCCGCGTTCGGCGATCAGGGATCTCAGCCGGCGGCGCAGGACCTCCTCCATCGCGGCGTAGTCGTCGTTCCCGGCGACGCCGCGCACGGTGAACTTCCGGTAGTCGCTCTTCTTGAGGAGCCCGTCCTCCATGACGACCATCGATCCCACGTAGTCGCTGCCCTGGAGGTGGCTCATGTCGTAGCACTCGATCCGTAACGGTGCCCTCTCGAGGCCAAGGGCGCTCTGCAGCTCGCGTAGCGCTCTCGCCCTGCTGTTGTGATCGGTCGCCCGCCGGAGGTGCTGGCGCGAGAGGGCCTGCGCGGCATTGTGCTCGGCCGTCTCCCACAGCGCCCGCTTCCCACCGCGTCGGGGGACCCGGATGCTCACGCGCTTGTGGCGCAGCCCCTCAAGCCACTCTTTGAGGAGAGGGAGTTCTTCGGGAAGCTCCTTGACGAGCACCTCGGCGGGAACCCCGTTGACCGGGTCGTCGTAGACCTCCTCGATCACCCGCGCAATCAAGTCGGCGCCGGCGACGGGCTCCACCTTGTCGAGGAAGAACCCGCTCGTGCCGACAACACGCCCGTGGCGGACATGGAAGACATGGACAGCGGCCTCGAGGTCGTTGGCGGCGACGCCGATGGCGTCAAAGTCCTCGTCCCGACCGGTGACGATGTGCTGCTGTTCGGCGACCTTGCGCGCCGAGTCCAGACGGTCCCGTAAACGGGCAGCGCGCTCGAAGTCCTGTGCCTGGGCGGCACGGAGCATGTCCGCCTCCAGGCGCCGGACAATCTTGTCTCCTCCCCCCGAGAGGTAGGTCACGACGCCGTCGACCAGCGCTCCGTACTCTTGGCTGTCCACGGCGCCGACACACGGGCCGCTGCAACGTGCGATGTGGAACAGCAGGCACGGACGCCCCATCTTCTCGTGCCGGTCGAACTTCGTGTCGGCACACGTGCGCACGGGAAGAGACCGCACGAGCTCGTCGATCACCCGGCGAACCGCTCCGACATGCACGTATGGGCCGAAGTAGCGGGCGCCCTTCCGTCGCGTCCCCCGCGTCACCGCGACGCGGGGCCACGGGTGATCGAGGGTGACGACAACAAAGGGATAGCTCTTGTCGTCTTTGAGCGCGATATTGAAGCGCGGCCTGTGCGTATGGATGAGATTGATCTCCAAGATGAGGGCTTCCACCTCGTTGCGCACCTCGACCCATTCGACGGACGCAGCGCTGCGGACGAGCTCGGCTGTCCGGTCGGGAAGGCGCCCAGGGTCCTGGAGGTAGTTCGCCAGGCGATGCCGTAGCGACTTCGCCTTTCCCACGTAGAGGACCCGGCCCTCGGCATCGAGGAACTGGTAGGACCCGGGGGCATCGGGGATCGACCCGGGCGGTGGCCGCTTCAGCACGCCTCCATAGTGCCGCCTCCCGATCCAGCCGGTGCCGAGGCGGGGCACGGACGCCCGCTGGACGGATTTGCCACGATGCGCGCGCGACCCGCGGCGTGCGCGGCTTCACCGCCGACGGCTACGCTCCACTCAGCGGCCTGGTACTCCAGCTCCATACAGCACTCGGACCGACAACCCCGCGGGAAGCGACCAGGCGCCCCGCCGGTCACATCGGGTGCGCTCCCCACGGGGGTTCGACAAGACATGCTCCGCCTGCAACGGATCCTGCCAGACGACTACACCGGCGCGACGGCCGACGAGCTCGCGCGCCGCATCGAGAGCGCCAAAGAGGCTCTCGGCGAACAGCTCCTGATCCTCGGCCATCACTACCAACGCGACGAGGTCATGCGATGGGCGGACGCACGGGGCGACTCCTTGGCCCTTTCCCGTCTGGCCGCAGCGCATACCGACGCCCGATACATCGTCTTCTGCGGCGTCCACTTCATGGCGGAGGCCGCCGACATCCTGACCGGCGCACACCAGCAGGTCATCCTCCCTGACCTCAACGCCGGATGCTCCATGGCCGACATGGCCGACCTTGACGCCGTCGAGGAGGCATGGGAGGCGATCGCCGAGGTCTGCGATATCGACCGTGTTGTCCCGATCACGTACATCAACTCGTCTGCGGCCCTCAAGGCCTTCGTCGGCCGTCACGGTGGGGCCGTGTGCACCTCGTCGAACGCACGAGCGATCCTGTCCTGGTCCCTCGGAGAGCGTGGCGGCCGCCAAGTCCTGTTCTTCCCCGATCAGCACCTCGGCCGGAACACCGGCTACCAGCTTGGCTACGACGAGAAGGCCATGGCCGTCTGGGATCCGCGCGTCGAGTCGGGAGGGGTCGACGACACCGTCCTCAAGGGCGCGACCCTGCTGCTGTGGAAGGGGCACTGCTCGGTCCACCAGCGCTTTCGTCCGGGCCACGTGGCGAAGTTCCGCGCCGAGCATCCCGATGGCGTGGTCGTCGTCCATCCGGAGTGTGCCCACGATGTCGTCGACGCAGCGGACCTCGCCGGCTCTACCGACTTCATCATCTCCACCGTCCGCGATGCCCGACCCGGGGCCATCATCGCCATCGGCACCGAGATCCACCTGGTCAAGCGCCTCGCCGACGAGAACCCCGACAAGACGATCGTCTCGCTCGACCCCCTCGTCTGCCCCTGCTCCACCATGTACCGCATCGATGCCGCCCATCTGGCGTGGGTGCTCGACGGGCTCGTCGCCGGGGTCGTCCGCAACCAGATAACCGTTCCCGGCACCGTCGCCACGGAGGCACGCGTGGCGCTCGATCGGATGCTCGCGATCGCCTAGACCGCCCGTTCAGGCCTTCCGGGCGCCTCGATTGCCTCGCGTGCCGGCTGACGACCTCGGGCGGGGCGTCCCCCTCCGCCGGCTCACGCCGAGCAGGGGCGCCAAGTAGGCACCGGTGTGGCTGCCGGGGATCCTCGCGACCTCTTCGGGCGTCCCTGCTGCGACCACTTTCCCGCCGCCGTCGCCACCTTCGGGACCCAGGTCGACTATCCAGTCAGCCGTCTTGATGACGTCGAGGTTGTGCTCGATGACGACGACGGTGTTCCCACTGCCGACAAGGCGCGCAAGGACGCCCAACAGCTTGCGCACGTCCTCGAAGTGCAGGCCGGTCGTCGGCTCGTCGAGGATGTAGAGCGTCCGGCCCGTCGCCCGTCGCGAGAGCTCCGTCGCGAGCTTCACCCGCTGCGCCTCCCCGCCCGATAGGGTCGGCGCGGGCTGCCCCAGCCGGATATAGCCCAGCCCGACGTCGACGAGAGTTTGCAGATGGCGGGCGATCGGGGCTTGGTTCTCGAAGAAGCCGAGGGCGTCTTCGCACGGCATGTCGAGGACCTCGGCGATCGTGTGCCCTTTGAAGGTGACCTCGAGGGTGTCCCGGTTGTATCGCGCTCCCCCACATACCTCGCATGGGACGTAGACATCGGGCAGGAAGTGCATCTCAATCTTGATCGTTCCTTCGCCCGCGCAGGCCTCGCAGCGGCCTCCCGACACGTTAAAGGAGAACCTGCCCGGCATGTACCCCCGCAGGCGCGCCTCCGGCGTCTGGCTGAAGAGCCGGCGCACATGGTCGAAAAGCCCCGTATAGGTGGCCGGGTTCGAACGAGGCGTCCGGCCGATCGGCGCCTGGTCGATGTCGATCACCTTGTCGACGAGCTCGGCTCCGTCGATCTTGCGATGGCGCCCTGCGACAAGTCGCGACCGGTGGATCTGCGCGTGGAGGCCGCGGTAGAGGATCTCGTTCACGAGCGTCGACTTGCCCGAGCCCGACACGCCGGTCACCGCGACGAAACAGCCGAGGGGGAAGGCGACGTCGATGCCGACCAGGTTGTGCTCGGAAGCCCCCCGTACGACAATCTCCCCTCCGGCGTGGGCGCGGCGCGACGGCGGCACCGGGATCGAGAGCCTCCCGGAGAGGTAGCCGCCCGTGATCGACCGCGGCTGCTCGACCAGGTCGTCGACCGATCCCTGCGCCACGATCTCCCCGCCCCGTTCGCCCGCTCCGGGGCCGATGTCGACGATGTGGTCGGCTTCCCGGATCGTCTCCTCGTCGTGCTCCACGACGATGACGGTGTTCCCGATGTCCCGCAGCCGGACGAGTGTGCTGATGAGGCGCCGGTTGTCACGCTGGTGCAAGCCGATGGACGGCTCGTCCAGGACGTAGAGAACCCCGACGAGCCCGGAGCCGATCTGGCTGGCCAGGCGGATCCGCTGGGCTTCGCCGCCGGCCAGCGTCGCCGCCGAGCGGCTCAGGCTGAGGTAGTCGAGACCGACGTCGACGAGGAACTGGATACGCGCGCGGATCTCCTTCAGGACCCGGTCGGCGATCAGGTGCTCCCTCTCGGTCAGCACCAAGGTCTCCAGGGCTTGTGCGACGCGCGCGATCGACATGCTCGACAACTCGAAGATGTTCCGTCCGTCCACTGTCACCGCGAGCGAGGCCGGCTTGAGGCGCGCCCCGCCACACGCCGAGCAGGGGACCTCGCGCATATAGGCCTCGACCATCTCGCGCGCCGTGTCGCTCTCCGCCTCGGAGTGCCGTCTCTCGAGCCAAGGGACGATCCCCTCGTAGCCGGTCGCGTAAGCCCGCTGCTGCCCAAAACGGTTCCGGTAGCGCACGTCGACGCGCTTGTTCCCCGTGCCGTAGAGGAGGACCGTCCGATCGGTCTTCCGCAACTTCTTCCAGGGCGTCTCCGGCGAGAACCCACGGGACTGCGCGACCGCCTCGACGATGCGGCTGAAGTACTGCGTCCGCCGGCGCGCCCACGGGGCAAGCGCGTCCTCGGCGAGCGAGAGGTCCGGATCCGGCACGACCAGCTCCGGGTCGACCTCGAAGCGTGTCCCGATGCCGGCGCACGCAGGGCATGCCCCGTAGGGGGAGTTGAACGAGAAGTTGCGCGGGGCCAAATCGTCGAAGCTCAGGCCACACTCGGGGCACGACAGATGCTGGCTGAACGTCAGCATCTCCTGGTCCTCTCCCCCGACGAGGGCTATCTGGGCGACGCCCTCGCCGAGCCCGAGCGCCGTCTCGATCGAGTCCACGAGACGGCGTGTGATCCCCTCCCGGCGCACGAGCCGGTCGACGACAACCTCGATGGCGTGCTGCTCATAGCGTGCCAGGTGGACCTCACTGCGCTCTCCGAGGTCCACTGGCGTCCCGTCCACCCGGGCACGCGTGAACCCTTGGCGGGCGAGATCGTCGAGAAGGCCTTCGTACTCACCCTTTCTGCCTCGGACGACGGGCGCAAGAACCTCGAAGCGGGTCCCGTCGGCAAGCTGCATGATCCGGTCGACGATCTGTTGGGGAGATTGGCGTTCGACCGGACGCCTGCAGGACGGGCAGTGCGGGCGCCCGATGCGCGCATAGAGGAGCCGGAGGTAGTCGTGCACCTCGGTCACCGTTCCCACGGTTGAGCGCGGATTGCGCGACGCCGACTTCTGGTCGATCGATATCGCCGGTGACAAGCCTTCGATGAAGTCCACGTCCGGCTTGTCCATCTGCCCAAGGAACTGGCGCGCGTACGACGAGAGCGACTCCACGTAACGGCGCTGCCCTTCCGCGTAGATCGTGTCGAACGCCAAGGAGGACTTGCCAGAGCCCGACAGTCCCGTAAAGACGACGAGCTGATCCCGCGGAAGATCGAGGGACAAATCACGGAGGTTGTGCTCCCGCGCCCCCCGTATGACGATGCGATCGGACATCGATGGTCCTAGCGCGCGCCGGCCATCGTGAGCTCCGCCGTCAGGTCCGCGATCTGGTCTCGGAGCGAAGCCGCATCCTCGTAGCGGAGATCCGCTGCCGCTCGATGCATCTCGGCCTCGAGGGCTTGGACGAGGCGCGCCAAGTCGCCGCGTGGCATCCCCGCGAGGTCGCTGCGCACACGCCGGGAGCGCAGCCCGCGCTGCCCCTGTGGGACCGGTGCGCCCGATGCGAGGGCAAGGTCGTCGGCCAGGCCGCCCTCCTTCACACCCGGTTCTGCGCGACCGGCGCGCATCCCGTCAAGGATGTCCGTCACCGCCTTCCGGATGGTCTGCGGGTCGATCCCGTGCTCGGCGTTGTAGGCCTGCTGGCGGACCCTGCGCCTCTGCGTCTCGGAGATCGCCGCGCGCATCGACGGGGTGATGCGATCGGCGTACATGACCACCTGGCCGTCGACATTGCGGGCTGCACGGCCCATCGTCTGGACGAGCGACGTCGTCGATCGGAGGAACCCCTCTTTGTCGGCGTCGAGGATGGCCACCAGCCGCACCTCCGGGAGGTCGATCCCCTCGCGCAACAGGTTGATGCCGACGAGCACGTCGAAGTCCCCCAGCCGCAGCTCCCGCAGGATGTCGATCCGCTCGATGGTGTCGATGTCCGAGTGCAGGTACCGCACGCGAATGTCCGCGTCCAACAGGAAGTCCGTGAGGTCCTCGGCCATCTTCTTCGTCAACGTCGTCACCAGCACCCTCCCGCCGGCGGCGACCGCCCCACGGATCTGTTCGATCAAGTCGTCGATCTGGCCCGTGGTGGGCCGGACCACCACTTCGGGATCGACAAGCCCCGTCGGCCGCACGATCTGCTCGACGATCTGTGCGGAGTGCTCCCTCTCCCAAGGACCGGGCGTCGCCGACATGAAGATGCACTGCTTCATGCGTCCGGCCAGCTCCTCGAAGCGCAAGGGACGGTTGTCGAGAGCCGATGGAAGACGGAAGCCGTGCTCGACCAGGGTCTCCTTGCGCGAACGGTCGCCTGCGTACTGCCCGTTGAGCTGAGGGACGGTCACGTGGCTCTCGTCGATGACCACGAGGAAGTCGTCCGGGAAGTAGTCGAGGAGCGTATAGGGGGCCTCCCCTGCCGCTCGGCCGTCGATGTGCCGGCTGTAGTTCTCGATGCCGGCGCACGTACCGACCTCGCGGAGCATCTCGAGGTCATGCGCGGTCCGCATCTCCAGGCGCTGTGCCTCGAGCAGCTTGCCCGCCGCGCGCAGCTCCCCAAGCCGTGCCGCAAGCTCGTCCTCGATGCTTGCGATCGCCCGCAGCATTCGTTCCTCCCCCGCGACGTAATGGCTCGCCGAGAACACGACGAGGTCATCCATCTCGCCGATCCGGTCACCTGTGACGGCGTCGACGCGGCTGATGCGCTCGATCTCGTCACCGAACATCTCGATTCGCACCGGCGACTCGTCGTACGCGGGGTGAACCTCGATCACGTCTCCCCGCACGCGGAAGGTTCCCCGCCCACCGGCGACGTCGTTGCGGTCGTAGTGGATGTCGACGAGGGAACGCAGGATCTCCCTCTGGTCGTGCTGCTCACCACGCCGGAGGGCGAGGATCCGCTTCCGGTACTCCTCGGGCGAACCCAAGCCGTAGATGCAGGACACGGACGCGACGATGATGACGTCCCTCCTGGTCAGCAAGCTCGACGTTGCCGCGTGGCGCAGCCGGTCAATGTCCTCGTTGATCGAGCTGTCCTTCTCGATGTAGGTGTCGCTCGACGGAACGTAGGCTTCCGGCTGATAGTAGTCGTAGTACGAGACGAAGTACTCCACTCGGTTGCTAGGGAACATCCCGCGCAACTCGTTTGCAAGCTGGGCGGCTAGCGACTTGTTCGGGGCGATCACAAGTGTCGGTCGTTGAGCCGCCTCGATCGTCCACGCCACAGTGGCGCTCTTGCCGCTCCCCGTGATCCCCAGGAGAGTTTGGTAGGCAAGGTCGCCCGCCAGGCCCCGCGTCAGGGCCGCGATGGCCTCCGGCTGGTCGCCCGCGGGCTCGAACGGCGAGACAACGCGCAGCGTCGACATCGCCGCGATGCTACCGGCGGCGCCCTTGCGCCCAGTCCCACGCCCGGTCGGCTTCGGCCTCCAGTTCTGCCAGCGATCCGGAGTTGTCGACGACCAGGTCGGCTGCCGCACATCGCTCGTCGCGGCCCACCTGTGCCCCGATCCTTGCTCCGACGTCATCCGGGTCCATACCCCTGTCCTCCACCAGGCGGAGGCGCGCCACGTCAAGGGGAACGTCGACCACGATCACGCCGTCCAGGCCGGGAACCGTCCCGGCTGTGGTGCCGCCGCGTCCCACCTCGGCGAGGAGAGGGATGTCCAAGACGACGACATGGTCCGTGCCGCTCTCCTCGGCCAGCCGTTTCGCGATCTCGGCTGCGACCACCGGATGGACGATGTCTTCGAGGTCGCAACGGGCCGCCGGGTCGGCGAAGACGACGGCGGCGAGGGCTGACCGGTCGATCGCGCCGCTCGCGTCGAGGATCTCCGTCCCGAAACGCTCGACCACCGCGCCAAAAGCTGCGCCGGAGGGTTCCGTGGCTGTGCGCGAGATGGAATCGGCATCGACGAGGACCGCTCCCCGGTCAACCAGCATGTGCGCGAAGGTGGACTTCCCCGCTCCGATGCCCCCGGTGAGTGCGATCGTGATCACACGCGCGGCTTCGTCCCGCCTGCCGCCCGGCGAGGCTCACGAGCGACGGCGAACAACACCAGAGTCGTCGTGTCGATCGCCGTCGTGACGGAGAAGTCCCGGTCGGTGATCCCGGTCGAACCACCCGTCGCCGATCGGGCCATGATGCGATAGGCCACGGGCAGCAGGTGCGTGTACAGCGCTATGTACCAGCGGCGTGGCATCCGGTGCCGCAGGTCGAGGAAGTCCAGGGCCAGGATCCGCTCCGCCTTGGCCCTCCTGGCGGCGAAGTCCGCCTTCACCGACGCCGAGCCGTCGAGGCCGAGGACGGTCACGTCCCCGAAGAACTGCGAGAGCAGCGAGCGGAGCTCGCCGGGATCGAACAGGACGATGTGGAACGGGTTCTCGAAATCGGCGGGCCGGTTCGGGGTGATGAAGAAGGCCGTCCCCCCTGGCGCCAGGACGCGGCTCACCTCGCCGACGTGAGCCGCCGGATCGGCGAAGTGCTCCACGAGGTGCGACGAGCATGCCCAATCGAAGCTGCCGCCTGCGATACCGAGGGCCGTCGCGTCCATCTGGGCGACCTTCAGGCCATCGCCGCCTCCAGCCATGCTCGCGGCTATGACGGCTTCACCGCTGTAGTCGACGCCGACCACCGAGCGCGACGGGCCGGCGAGGGTGCGCGAGGAAAAACCTTCGCCACAGCCGACGTCGAGGACGCGACCACTTCCGAGACGGCTCCGCACTTCCCGGTACCCGGCTTCGTGAAGCGCCAGGAGGGAGTCTGGGGTCACCCCTTGGCGCGGGCGCTCCCCTGTGAGCTGTGCCACTCGGCCTCCTTCTCCTCGACCGGCTCGTCCGGTGCGCACGCTTGTCGTCTGCGCACACTCGTCCGGTGCGCACGCTTGTCGTGTGTGCACGCTTGACTGGTGCCTGTCCCGCGCCCGGGTGACGCTGGCACTTACACTACCGGCCGATGTCCCCGCCGAAGGAGCCTCCCGGTCCCGGCGCGCCCGAACCTTCCGAAATAGAAGGCGCGTCGGAGTCTCCCGCCGCCCCGGACCTTGCGAGCCTCCGCATCCCCGGGGGGCCACGCAACGCGCGCGGACCGCGCAATGCGAGCGAGCCACGCGACCCTCGCCGGCAACGACCGCCCGCTCGGTCTCGCCGAGCGCGGCCGGATCCGGTCACCGCGGACGACGACGGGCTCTCCTCAGACGCACAAGCCCGAGCGAGTCACCGGGCGATCACCCGAGCAGGCACCTCGATCCTCGCCGCATTCATGAGAGCGCTGCGCACGCCGACACGTTGGCGGCTTGCCTCCCCCGCAAGGTGGTGGAGGGGCTTGACCCTCCGGCGGCGCTACGAGTGGGCCGCCAACGCCCTTGTCGTCGGCTTCGCGTACCTGCCGGTCCTGCTCGCCGCACCTGGGCTCGCCACGGCCGACACGAAGGACTACCTCTACATCGACCCGGCGCATCTCACGTCGACGGCGGCCACCATGTGGGACCCCAACACGGCGCTCGGCACCGTCACGCACCAGAACATCGGGTACCTGTTCCCCATGGGACCGTTCTTCTGGGCCCTGCACAACCTGGGGATCGCCGTCTGGGTCCAGCAGCGTCTCTGGCTCGGGTGCCTGTTATGTCTTGCCGGCCTCGGCATCGTCTACCTCGCCCGCACGATCGGGCTTAGGGGGCCCGGGCAAACCGTCGCCGCCTTCGCCTACATGGCCAGCCCGTACATCCTCCAGTACACGGGGCGGATATCGGGGATCCTCCTGCCCTGGGCCGGGCTGCCCCTCATGGTCGCCTTCGTCATTCGCGCAGTGCGCCACGGGGGGTGGCGCTATCCCGCCCTGTTCGCCATCGTCGTCGCTGCCGTCGGTGGCATCAACGCCACGTCCCTGCTCTACGCAGGGCTTGCCCCCGCCCTCTGGCTCCCCTATGCCGTCTGGGTCAGCCACGAGACCACCTGGCGCCGGGCCGGTGCCGTCCTGGTCAAAGTCGGCGGCCTCACCGCGCTCGTGTCCCTGTGGTGGGCTGCAGGCCTTGCCGTCGAGGGTGCCTACGGCATCAACGTTCTCAAGTACACCGAGACAGTCCCGGCGGTCGCCGAGACATCCCTCGCCTCGGAGGTCCTGCGCGGCCTGGGGTACTGGTACTTCTACGGCTCCGACCGCATCGGGCCTTGGATGCCGGCCGCCGTCTCCTATACCCAACAGCTGTGGCTGATCGCGGCGTCTTTCGCCGTCCCGCTCCTTGCCGCCGTCGGCGCCGTCTTCGTCCGCTGGCGCAACCGCGCCTACTTCGTGGGCATCCTCGTCGTCGGCCTTGTCCTGTCCGTCGGCACCCATCCCTTCAAGCACCCCTCTCCGGTCGGGGGGCTGCTCAAGACCTTCATGACGGACACGACCGCCGGACTCGCCCTCCGCAGCACGGACCGCGCCACCCCCCTCGTCATCCTCGGCCTTGCGGTGTTGCTCGGATCGGGCGTCACCGGCCTCTACCGCCGCACCCGCACCCTCGGCAGCGCGTCCGGCCTCGTCGCCGTGGGCGTCGTCCTCGCGGCGAACCCGTTCCTTTTCACGGGCGGGTTCATCCCGGCCACCTACTTGCGGGCGAACCACCTCCCCTCGTACTACCTGGCCGCTGCCCGCTACCTCAACAGCCATGGATCCGGTACGCGCGTCTACGCCGTGCCGGGAGTCGACTTTGCCTCCGAGGTCTGGGGCGACGCCATCGACCCGGTGCTCCCCGGCCTCCTTGACCGTCCCTACGTCCAAAGGGAGCAGCAGGTCTACGGCACGCTCCCGACCCAGGACCTGCTCTACGCCGCGGACGCGCCGATCCAGCAGGGCACCTTCGACCCCGCGACACTTGCGCCAATCGCGCGCCTCATGAGCGCTGGGGACGTCGCTTTGATCTCCGACTACAACGACGCCCGCTACAACACGCCTCGCCCGCAGCTGCTGTGGCCGCAGTTCGACCCGGCCCCGCCGGGGACGACCGGGCCCATCGCATTCGGCGCGCCCGTCCCGAACGTCAACTTGATCCCGAAGTTCGACGAGGCCTCCCTCGCCCAAGGGTCCAATCCGTCGTGGCCACCGCCCATCGCCG
Source organism: Actinomycetes bacterium (assembly GCA_021851885.1). Taxonomy (GTDB): domain Bacteria; phylum Actinomycetota; class Acidimicrobiia; order Acidimicrobiales; family JAMCQF01; genus JAJZBS01. The sequence goes on from JAJZBS010000028.1 coordinate 26,050, forward strand.
TCTTCGCGATCCCCGGCGCCCGTCCCATCCTCCGCGCCGAGTCGCCCCAGGGTTCGCTCATCATCGACGGGGACGCTTCCGGCCTCGTCGCGGCAGCCGGCGCCGGCCTGTTGCAGACAAATCCTGCGATCGTCTACTCCGGCTCGCTGGCCCACCAACAGGCGCAGCTCCAACATCTGGCGACCGAGAGCGCGACCCTCGTCCTCACCGACTCGAATCGGCGACGCGGGTTCCGATGGAACTCGATGCGGGCGAACTCCGGCTACACGGTGCCAGCCGGGGCCAACCCTTCTCCCAACGACCCCACGAGCATGCCGCTCAACATCTTCCCGAGTGCTCCCGCCGATGCCCAAACCGTGACCATCGACAGGGGTGTCTCGTCGGTGACGGCCTCCTCCTACGGCAACCCCGTGACTTTCACGCCCGAAGATCGCCCGACGATGGCCTTCGACGGCAACACGAACACGGCCTGGACCACCGGAGCCTTCACTTCGCCGGCCGGCCAGTGGATCCAGGTGACGACCAAGGCACCACTGACGACGAACGCGGTCAATCTCGTCCAACCCGTGCACGGCAACCCCGACCGCTGGATCACCAAGGTGACGCTGACCTTCGACGGGCACCACCCCTACACGGTCAGCCTGGGCGCATCGTCACGGACGGCGACGGGCCAGACCGTCACCTTCCCCCAGCGGACGTTCCGCACGATGCGCATCACTCTCGATTCGATCCGTCCCTTGCACGGCACCCCGACCGGAGCTCTCGGCGCCGTCGGGTTCGCCGAGGTGCGCCTCGCCGACGTCCACGTCGACGAGATCACCGCCGTGCCCCAAGACATGCTCCGCACCCTGGGGAGCGCCTCCCAGGAGGACCCCCTCGCCATCCTGTTGACACGCGAGCGCATCAAGCCCATCCCGCCCCGCACCGATCCAGAGCGCTACATGAGCCGCCTCATCTGGCTCCCCACGACGCGCAGCTTCTCGGTGTCGGGAACCGCCCGCATCTCTGCCCTCATTCCCGACAGCGAGATCGACCAGTTGCTCGGTCGGCCCGGCAGCGACGGATCCGGCATCGTCGCGAGCTCCTCCGGGCGCCTTCCCGGCGACATCCAGGACACCGCCGCCTCCGCCGAAGGGGGCAATCCCGGTCACTTCTGGAGCCCCGGCTTCGGCTACGCGCACCAGATCGGGGCGTGGATCCAGTACCAGCTCCCATCCCCGATCACCTTCGACCACCTGAACCTGGCCGTCGTGGCCGACGGACGGCACTCGGTCCCGACGCGGATCACCGTGAGCACCGAGAACGGCTCACGCACCGTCGACCTCCCCTTGGTCTCCGACACACCCGTCCCGGGGGCCGCAGTCTCGACGCCTGTGAGCTTCCCGGCGCTCACCGGATCCCGCGTTCGTATCACGGTCGACGCCGTCCGGGCCGAGAAGACCGTCAACTACTACTCCGGGACACCGATCACCCTTCCCGTCGGCATTGCGAACGCCGGCATCCCCGGCGTCCAGATGGCTCCCCTGCCCACCCGGATCCCAGCGGTCTGCCGCGACAACCTCGTCCAGATCGACGGCAAGCCCATATCCATCGAGATCACGGGCACGACGGCCGCCGCCGGCGCGCTCGACGCCCTGTCCTTCGGGCTCTGCGGCCCCGACGCCGGCGGGATCACCCTTGGCGCCGGCAGTCACCTCATCACGACCGCCGACGGCCACGCGACAGGCCTCGGCATCGACACGCTCAACTTCTTCTCGGCGGCCGGGGGCGCGGCCGGCTCCACGCTCCCCGCCTCGGCCGTGTCCACGATCTCGGGGCCTCAGCTTCCCGCTCCCACCCCGGGTGCCGCGCCCAAGATCCGGATCTCCCACTCGAGCGCGACGTCCAAGGTCGTCTCGGTCACCGGCGCGACGAAGTCCTTCTGGCTCGTCCTCGGCGAAAGCCTGGACAAAGGCTGGACGGCTCGCCTGTCCAACGGCACCTCCCTCGGCCCACCCCAGCTTGTCGACGGCTTCGCCAACGGCTGGTACGTCACCCCTGCCCACCCCGGCTCGCGCCTCGTGATCGATCTGCGCTGGACGCCCCAGGCCGGCGTCGACGGCGCCCTCGCCCTCTCAGCGGCCGGGATGCTCCTGTCGATCTGTCTCGTCGCCGGCAGCTTCCTGGTCCCGTGGCGCCGACGACGTCGAGGCCCCACTGCTCTAGCGGGGCCCGCTGGCCCACCACCTGGCGGCCCGAACAATGGCGGGCCGCACCTCGATGGCGACGCCCTCGTGGCAGGCATGCCGACGGTCGCAGCGCTCTGGGCCACCCCATCCGTCGTGCGCGCGCCCCATGGTGGACCCCACCGGTCTCGGCACGAGACCATCTCCGTC
>JAJZBS010000169.1 GCA_021851885.1 Actinomycetes bacterium
TACGAATTCGCCGCCTGATCCTTCGACTCGCCTGTCGCCTCGACCGCGACACCTGCAACCTCTACCACGACGCCATCGCCCCCGTAACACGGCGTGTTTCATTCGACGACGCACCCTCGCGAGTTTCGTTCCAGTGCGATCCGTTCATCCCTATCATGCAGCCAGGTCCGGCCCGCCGAGACGGGCGCGTGGATACTTGGACCCTTCAGGCACCCGATAGACGCGCATGCCCCAACACTCACTCGCCTAACGATAGGAGGTACTTGACATCACGCCCGCTTCATGAAGTACTCGTCATACGAGCTGAGTGAACGCATGTCGTCAGCTCAGGTTGATGCGAGGAGCGCCGCAGCCGGTACCTCGTACACCACTGGCCGGGACTTGACCGTTTTGGATCAGTCAATGCGTGGTGCGCGGTTGATGGCGGCCTCTCAGGTAAGGTTTGCCGGTTTGTCGGCGAGCTTTCGGGCCGAGGTCGCGGATCGCCGGGCCAGGTGGACCACGGCGACTGTCATGGCGGCGAACGACGCCGTCTGCAGGGCTAGTGCAGCGACGCTGTGGGAGAGGTCTTCGTCGAAGACGGCGACGCCGAGGGCGATGGCGACGAGCGGGTCCGCCATGGTGAGCGGAGGCAGCGACGCGGCCAGCGGACCGGACTGGTAGGCAGCCTGGCTGAGGATGAGAGCCGCGGCGCCGATGGCGAAGAGAGCGTAGAGAGGCCATGAGGCGATGAGCTGGATGGGGTGAGGGCCGGTGCCGAGGTTGGTGGCCTGTTTGAGCAGGGCTGCGGTCAGCCCGAATGCGACACCGGCGGCCAGGCCGAGCAGGGCGGCCCGATGGTTGGGGAAGAGCTGGTGGGCGGCCGCGATTATGGCGGCGGTTACGGCTGCACCCGCAGCGGTGAGCACGGCCAGGCGGTCGGTATCGGTGAGAGCGTGGCCGACGCTGGGATGGCCGCTGATCAAGAACGCCGATAACGCGCCGACCAGTACCGCCGCCCATGCCCATTCGTTGAGGCTGGGGTGGCGACGTTCGAGCACGACGCTGGCGGGTAGGGCGAACAGCAGGCCGGAGACCAAGAGCGGCTGGACGAGGGCCAGCTCTCCCTGTGATAGGGCCACGATCTGCAGGCCGAGCGCGGCGACATCGGCGACGATCCCGGCCAGCCACAATGGCCGGGTCACCAGGTGGGCGATCAGACCGACATGTAGTCCGCGCCCGGGCGGCGCTTGGCGGGCGACCCGGTGCTGCACGACGGTGGCGACGCTGTAGGCGAGGGCTGAGCCCAGGGCCGAGGCAACCGCGGGGAGGGCGCTCATCGCGTTGCTACTCAGGGCTGTCTAGGGAGCCGGGGTAGGCGGCCTCGGCGATTTTTCCGAGCCGTCCGGCTTGGCGCCGTACGACCAGGATGGTCGTGACGATGGCGACCGCGGCGGCGGCGCCAAGCGCGATATTCACCTTGCCGGACACGTTGCGCAGCGAGTTGCCGACCGCGTAAGACGCAAAGGCATAGATCGCGGCCCACACGACGCCGCCGGTGGCGTCGTAGAGCAGAAAGTTCCGCCGCGCATCCGGTTGGTGCCGGCCAGGAACGCGGCGTAGGAGCGAAGGACCGAGGTGCTCCCGCGACGATGCGGAAGACGATGGAGCCCGAAGGGAGCGGTTCTGGCCTGGAAGTTCGTAGGCCGCGGATGCAGCGCGCTCGCCGAGAAATCAGCCGCCACGCCCAGTGATAACCCCGAACCCGAACGGCGTGGCCCGATGCTGGGGCGACCAGCGATGGCGCGTCGGCGCCCACGCTCGTGGCGATGTGGCACCATCCCGGGAGGAGCATAGGCTATCCATCCTCGCCGATCATCTCTTGAAGCTCGAGGAGGTGCTTCTTTGCGCAGACGATGAGCGTTGTCTGGGGGCCAGTTCCACCGGTCGTTGCAACGGTCCAGCCATGATGGCTGGGTCACAAAGAAGCAACGACCAGTGGAGGGACCAGCATGCCAGGAATCGCGCTTCGAGCGGAGGAACGCGAGGAGATCCGGGCGGGAATCGAACGAGACGAGACCTACCGGGAGATCGGCCGGCGCCTCGGGCGCCCGGCATCGACGGTGCAGCGTGAGGTGAAGCGCAACGGCGGCCGTCGACGCTACAGCGCGACCAAGGCGCACGGGCGTGCCGAGATGAACAAGGCCAGGCCCAAGCCGTTCACCTTCGAGCTCGATCGGGACCTCGCCCGCAGGGTCGAAGCCCACCTTCAGGCCAAGGACTCGCTGAAGGGTCCAACTATGCGATCGCTGGGTTGACCAGCGGCGATGGGGACAGCGAGGCTCCTCGACCATGGCGCTCAGCTTCCCAAGCTGAGAACGCGGGTTCGATTCCCGTCGCCCGCTCTTGCAGACTCCCAGGTCAGAGGCTTTTTTTAGCGGTCCCGCCTGTGGATAACTGGCACTGTGTGCGAGCCCACTCAGGAAAAAAGTTTCCTTCGGACACAAAAGCCCAGGACCAGGGACGATGGCCCTCAAGAAGTGCTCGGGAAGGCCCCGAAACGGCGTCAGGAAGCGCTCAGGAAGCGCGCGCGACCGATGGGAAGGGTGTGAAGATCATCGAACTTCCCAGATGGGTCATCGCCCTCGCCATCGTCCCACGCGCCGCCACACGGCTCAGCCCAAAGTTCGGTCTCGTCGACGCGGCGGGCGCCGTCGCCTGGGTGATCCCGTGGGCGCCACTGAGCCACAGGCCCGGTGGCCACCGGGCTCGGGATGCCCGCGCTGCCACGGGGGCGTCTCGAAGCCGGGGTGCACTCAGGGACACGGAGCGGCGCGCGGTTACGGGGTCGTGTCAAGACGGCGGGCGCAGGGGGAGCCGCGCCGGCCCCCGGGTGCATGCGTCGCCGCACGCCGCATCCAGCTTCGCGCCCGACTTCGCGTCTGCTCGGCGCGACGTCGCTCCCCCACCCACCCCACGGAGCGTGGCGCACGCGGACGTCGGCGACTCGCGAGCCGGGCAACGCCGGTCCGGTGAGCCCGAGGCGAGCCAGCCGGGCCCGCCATGTGAGCCACCAGTGCGCCTCCCCCGCGGAGCCGGTCACGGCCGCTGCCCCGACACGGCGTGGACGCGGCCGCCTGGAAGACCTCTCCCCGAGCGGGCGATGCCCTCCGCTTGCGCCGGCACCGCCGAGGTCGGCGGCGGCATGCCCGTCAACGAACGGGCAAGCCCCGCGCGCACAGCGACACCACCGACAGGGCCGGCACGAACGACCACACCGTCCAAGCCAAGGAGATGACCACCATGGACAGGACCGACAACGCCGCCCAGCGCGCCGGCGACGAGCCCGCCGGGCCCGGCCCGAGAGGACCCGGCGGCCCGGGGAGCCTTGCTATGAGCGTCGAGGAGGTCTCGAAGCTCCTCGGCATCTCGAAGTGGCTTGCCTACGAGATGGTCGCTTGCGGCCAGATCCCGGCGATCCGCTTCGGACGACGCCTCGTCGTCCCTCGAGCAGCCCTCGAAGCGATGCTCGCCGGCGCGGCCCCGGTCGGCACCGCCGAGAGGAGCCGATGAGTGGCGATGGCGACCGCTCTACGTCGCGGGCTTGCCGGTGTGCTCTCCGGCTTGTGGGTGCTCGTCAGGCCGGGCCGCGGCCTGCGGCGTCGCCCCGTTGAGGGTGGCGCCGATCACCTCTGCGGCCTGGGCGTCGAGGGCAGGGAGGCTGTGGGAGTAGATGTTGAGCGTCGTCGCCCGGTCGCGATGTCCGAGACGGGCCGAGATGGTCGCGATCGGAGTTCCCGCGGCCCCGAGATGCGTCGCGACGTAGTGGCGCAGGTCGTGCAGGCGCACGCCTTCGATCCCGACCTCGGCGCACAGACGGGCGAAGCGGTTGGTCATCACGTCTGGTCTCCAGGGGACCGTCGCGTCGAGGGAGGAGGAAAAGACCAGGGAGCCCTCGCCGACGGCCGCACCGGCGAGGCGCGCCCGCTCGCCTTGGCGGCTGCGATGGCCGCAGAGGAGCACGGCGGTTCCGGCGTCGATGACGAGGCGGCGGGACTGGTGGGTCTTCGTGTCCTTTTCGACCGGACCGGCAGGCGTGGTCGCGATCGACCTAGCGATGACGACCTCTGGCGCTCCTGCGCCGTCGATCGTGAGGTCCCGCCAGCGAAGCGCCAAGGCCTCTCCCCGGCGACAGCCGGTCGCGGCGAGGACTCGCAGGTAGGTACCGAAGTCCGGGTCGGCCACCATCGCCGCTTCGATGAGGGCGAGGACCTGCGTCGAGGACGGCGGGGTGATCTCCGCGTGGACAGAGCGCGGTGGCGTCGCGTCCTCGGCGATGTTCGCGGCGACCATCCCCCACCGCCTCGCCTGGGCGAGGGCCTGGCGGATGACGACGTGACAGAGGCGGACGGTGCGCGGCGACAGGGGCCTGGCGCTCTTGCCCCCGCTTGCGAGGAGGCGCCCGTAGAGGCGGTCGAGGTCCGCTGCCCGCAGCTTCGCGAGGCGGACGGGACCGAGGGGTCTGCGCAGGTACTGGTCGACGACGATGCGGTAGTTCGCAAGCGTCGTCGCCGCCACCTGGTGGGCCTTGAGCTCCAGCCAGCGATCGAGCAGCTCTGCGACCGTCGTCGCGGAGGGCTTCGCGTAGCGGCCGTCGGCGATCTCGGCGACGAGCCTCGCAAGGGCGGTCTGGGCGTCGCGTTTGGTCCCCCGGACGGTGCGGCGCGCGTAAAGCTTCCTGCCGGTGTCTCCGTCGGTGCCGGCGAAGGCCACCAGGCGCCAGGAGGACGCTCCCCGCTTCTCGATGTGTCCCTGCACGCTCGCCCCCGTTGGGAGTCCGACCGGGCGTTCCCGGGTCTCTGGATTCCCAATAGATTCCCAATTCGCGCATCCGGCGTCAAGGATCTCGGCTCATATAGCCTCTGAGCTGGACTTTTAGTGGAGGCGAAGGGACTCGAACCCTCGGACCTCTTGACTGCCAGTTCGCCTTACGATACTTCCTGCCACTGTCGGACGATGACCGCGAGTGCCCGACATACCCGGTGACCAGGAAGTGTTCCTGACCGCCACGCACCACGATAGACAGCCGATGACCCCTTTTTGCGAGGCTTTGGTTCTCACGGCTGTTCTCACGCCCGGAGATTGACGGCGGCTTGACCCGGTTGACGATGTGCTGTGTCCAGGGCCCACAGCGGCGGCGGCTGCCCCCAGCGCTGTGACCGGAGCTCATGTGTCGACGGCCTGACCGTCGGCCAACCCGCCGGTGGGACCTCAGGGACCAGCCCCCGAGGTCGACGACGAGGTTGGTGGGGCCTTCAAGCTGGGCGATGCCGTCGGCCTCGCCACCCAGCTCGACAAGTCGCGGCACCTGTTGAAGCTGCACAAGCCCCATCACGAGTCCGACCACGTGCTGAACATGGCCTACAACGCCCTTTGCTGGGGGCAGCGGCTCCAGGACTGATGGCGTGTCAATTCTTGGGTGAAGGGTCCAACGATGC
>JAJZBS010000170.1 GCA_021851885.1 Actinomycetes bacterium
CAGGGGGGGTGGCGCTGGTCCAGTTGGCGCCGCCGTTGTTGGTCACGATGATCGACGGCGCGCCTCCGGGGGCGCCGTTGACCGCGGCGCTGTTCTCGCCGGTGCCGATGCAATGGGAGGCCGTGGCACACGACAGAGAGGCGATCTGTCCAACTTGGGCGGGCACGGGTTGATGCGTCCAGGTCGCGCCGCCGTCGACGGTCCCAACCAGCACAGGGACGACGCCCGAGCTCCCGGCGCTGAGGCCGGTTGCGACGCAATCGGCGGTCGACGCACAGTCAACGTCTGTGAGGTACGCCTGGCCCGTGATCGGGGTCACGCTCGTCCAGGTCGCTCCACCGTCGGCCGTCACCAGCTCGGCCGAGGAGATATTGCTGCTGACTGCGGCACCGACTGCGACGCACGTCGACGTCGTGGGGCACGATATCGACAGGAGGGCCTTGCCCGGCGACGGCCCCACGGCGTCAGTCCACGTCGCACCGCCGTTCGTGGTCCGGACGATGGCGTACTGGGCGACGCCCGCGTTGGTGAACGAGTAGCCGACGGCAAGGCAGACACTGGTGGAAGCACACGACACCGAGTCGAGCTGTGGCGATCCGTTCGGCACATTCTGGCCGGTCCAATGAAGGCCACCGCTCGAGGTGGCGACAGCGCCCAAGGTCCCTGAACCGGTTGCGGTGCAGTTGCTCTGGCTGGGGCAGCTGATGGCGGCGAGCAGCTCTCCCGGCGGCGGGGTCCCGACCGTCCAGGTCGTCCCACCGTTCGATGTCGCCATGAGGTCCGCATTGCCCGCGTTGTCGGATCCGGCCGCCACGCAGTCAGAGGTCGACGCACACATGACGCCATAGAGGGTCCCGCTTTGAGCTTGGACAGTCGAGGTGGCCCATGCGGCCCCCCCGTCGGTCGTGACGAGAACGCCGACTCCGGCCGCGGTGGCACCGACCGCAACGCACACTGACGGACTTGGGCATGTGATGGCTTCGAGATCGGTGATCACCGTCGGGATCGCCGCGGCCGACCAAACTCTCCCGCCGTCGGCCGTGACGAGAACCGCCCCGGTGTTGCTTGCAGAACCGTCTCCGACGGCGATGCAGTTGGCCGCCGAGATGCACGTGACCGAATAGGCCGCCGAGACCTCGGTCGTCGGGACGGCGTCGCTCGTCCACGTTGTTCCTCCGTCGGACGACGCGATGATGACCGGAGCCGAGCTTGAAGCCGAATATCCGACGGCGGCACAGAGCCCGGCTTTGGCACAGCCGACCCCGGTGAGGGCTCCGATGCCCGCTGGTGACGTTTCGCTCGTCCACGTCGTCCCCGCGTCGGTCGTGACGAGGACGAAGCCGGACGTCCCGGCGTCGTTGCCCCCAACGGCAACGCAGGAGGTTGCCGACGCGCACGATATGGAATTGAGGCTCGCGGCTGCCGGGGGAGGTGACCGGGGCGCCCACGTCGTCCCGCCGTCGGTTGTCGCGTAGATGACCAGAGTGCCGGAGGTGTTGCCGCCGACGGCAATGCACTGGGTCGCGGTCGGGCAGCTGACGCCGCCGAAGACGATCGAGCTCGGAGCGACGTACGCCGCCGTCCACGTGGCCCCGCCGTCGGTGGTGAGGAGCAGCACATCCGAGTGCTCGGCGTTCATGGCGAGGACGACACACGTAATGGGCGTCATGCACGATACGGGTCCCGCTGCGGCTAGGGGCACGGCGTAGCCGGCGACGGATCTCCATGCATTGGAGGTGTGGGGGCCACGGAGCGAATCCGTGAAACGGGGCTGGGCAGACGGCGCCGGCCTGGCGACCGGCGGCGGTGGAACAGACGCAAAGGCCGCGCCTTGCAGGGGCAAGACGAAGGCGAGCGCGACGAGTGCGGTCCCCGCCGCCAGACGGCGAAAAACCGGCTGGCGGCGCGTGGTCGTCGACTCCCCGCTCAGGGCCGGCCCGTGCGTGCTTCGACGTCGGATCAGGTACATAACCGCCTCCCCTGTATTCGTGTGCAGCGTAGCGTGACGCAATATGACGATCTTGTGACGGTGCCGGCGCCACCAGCGGGCCTTGGCGAGGTGCACAAGGTGCGCAGGCGGCGGGACGTCCCCCACCGGGCGACAAGACCGCCGAAAGGCCCTGTCGTCATGACGCCGCCGGGCGCGGCGTGGGCACTACGGTCGCGTCCGGCAGAGGCGACAGACACAGTGCAAGGAGGCCATATGGCGATCGCGGTGGGAAGCAGGATCCCCGATGTCGAGGTACGGACGATGGGGGAAGGCGGGCCCGAAGCGGTGCGCACGGGCGCGGTCCTCGGGACCGGCAGGGTTGTCCTGTTCGGCGTCCCGGGAGCGTTCACGCCCGGGTGCTCGAAGGTCCACCTCCCGGGCTACGTGGAGAATGTCGGCGCCCTGCAGAGCAAAGGTGTCGACGTGGTCGCGTGCATCGCCGTCAACGACGCCTGGGTCATGGACGCGTGGGGCGACGCTCAGGGTGCCACCGGGAAGATCGTGATGCTTGCCGACGGGAACGCGGAGTTTGCCCGGGCGATGGGCCTGGATACCGACATGGGGGCCTTCGGGCTCGGCGTGCGGACCAAGCGCTATGCGGCACTGATCGAAGATGGAATCGTCAAGGAGCTGGATGTCGAAGAGGGCGGCGGCGTTGACGTCAGCGCGTGCAAGACGATGCTGGCACACCTCTGACGAGCTGCGGCGGGGACAAGGGGTGAACCGACGGTGGCCAAGCGGCCCGCAGGGAGCGCTCCTCCGTGGGCCGGGCAAGGTCGCGGGAGGGCCCGCGGGAGAAGGCTGGCGCGGGGACCTCGTTCTATGAGCGCCGTGAGGACGAAGCGGCCCAGGTTTCTTTCGTTGGGCATGGTCGCCTGTGTGGCGACTGCAGTGGCCGTGACGACGGGCGGCATCGCTCCTGCCGCCGCAGTGCCCGGGAGGGCCCAGGCGCCGCCGTCGGGCGGCGGCGCACGCCTTGTCGACGTCGGTGGCATCGCGCCGCTCCCGGCGGGGACCCGCGTCATGGGGCACCTCGCGCCTGGCACGGCTCTGCACCTCGTCGTGGCCCTGCGGCCGCGCGATCCGGCTGCGCTCGCCCATTTCGCCGCGCAGGTCTCGACGCCTGGCTCGCCGCTGTACAAGCACTACGTGGACCCGCAGGACTTCGCGCGCCGTTTCGGTGCCTCGCCGGCGGAGGTACGCACCGTCGACCGCGCGCTCGATCGGCGGGGCATGCATCCCGGTGCCCTTGCCGCCGACCGGCTTTCGCTCCCCGTCGAGACGACCGCCGGCGTCGCCTCCGCGGCATTCGGCACGGCACTGCAGGCGCTGCGCCTGCCGAGTGGCCGGATTGCCCGCGCCCCGGTCCGGCCGCCGCGCCTTCCCGCCGCGACGCAGCGGTTCGTCCAGGGCGTCATCGGGCTGAGCGACGTCGCCCTGCCGCACCCTGGGGGCCTGACGTCTGACGGGCAGCGACCGGTGGGACGGTCGCCGGCGGGCGGCGCGCGCAGTGCGGGCCGCGATGCGCGCTCGGGGTCGGGCCCGGCCGCCACGACGCGCTCCTACCCGCCCACGGCGTGCTCGGCGGCGGCGAACCAAGGTGGGCTCACGCCCGCCGACCTCTCCCAGGGTTACCAGCTCGGCCCGGTGTACCAGGCGGGGGCGACCGGCGCGGGCGAGACTGTCGGGCTGATCGAGTTCGCTGCGTACTCGACAAGTGACATCGCGACCTACCAGAGCTGTTACGGCACCAATGCGACGGTGAACACCGTGCCGGTTGACGGAGGGAACTCCTACAACGCCGCGACGCCGGAGGCGACGGTCGACATAGAGGACGTCGTCGGGATGGTTCCCCAGGCGGTCGTCGACGTCTATGTGGGGCCGCTGAGCACCGTCGGCGTCTACGACACGGCAATGACCGCCGTCGACGACGACGCCGCCAAGGTCATCAGCATCAGCTACGCCGTCTGCGAGCCATTCCTGACCTCATCGGTTACCCAGCCCGACCACGTGCTCCTCGAGCAGGCGGTCTCGCAGGGCCAGACGGTCGTGGCGGCCTCGGGGGACCAAGGGTCCGAAGGCTGCGACAACGCGTATGTGACCAACAACTCGCTGGCCGTGACCTATCCGGCGAGCGACCCGTACGTCACCGGCGTGGGCGGGACGACCTTGTCGTTGGGGCCGCGTTCGGAGACGACGTGGAACGACGGCATCGGGGCAGGCGGGGGCGGCATCTCCACGTTGTGGCCCATGCCCGCCTGGCAGAGCGGGTCGGGTGTGGTCAACAAGTACTCGAGCGGAGCGCCCTGCCAAGCCGCCTCCGGCAACTGCAGGGAGGTGCCGGACATCTCGGCGAACGCCGGATCCGGCTACCCGATCTACTGCACCGCGGGCCCCTGCAACGGGAACACGTGGCCAAACGGGTGGCAGACAGTCGTCGGTACATCGCTGTCGACGCCGCTCGTCGGGACGATGGTGACCATGGCGAACCAGCTCTGTACGACCGGACCTGTCGGCTTCATCAACCCGCTCCTGTACAGCCTTGCATCGGCGAGCCCCGGTGATTTCCACGACATCACGAGTGGGAACAACGACTTCACCGGCACGCAGAACGGCAAGTACCCGGCGACCACCGGCTACGACATGGCAACGGGGCTCGGCTCCCCGGATGGCGGCAACCTGATCCCGGCACTGTGCAACAACACGATCCCGACGGCCACGACGATCAACCCGGCGTCGTCCCCGGTCGCCGGCGGGGGGATGGCGACCATCTCGGGCGCGCATCTGAGCGGTGCGACCGCCGTCGACTTCGGGTCGGTGGCCGCGACCGGGGTCACGGTCGTCTCGCCGACCGAGGTCAGAGCGACGGTCCCTTCAGCATCGGCGACGGGGACCGTCAACGTGACGGTGACGACACCGGGTGGGACGACGGACCCGATACCGTTCACCTACGTCACCCCGGCCCCGTCGCTCACGGCGATCAACCCGGCGTCGTCACCGGTCACCGGTGGGGGGACGGCGACGATCACCGGAACGAACCTGTCCGCAGCGACCGCCGTCGACTTCGGGTCGACGGCCGCGACCGGGGTCACGGTCGTCTCGCCGACCGAGGTCACCGCGACGGTCCCTCCAGCGTCGGTGCTGGGCACGGTCCAAGTCACCGTCACGACTGCGGGAGGCACGTCCAACGGCGTCGGCTTCGTCTACGTGACGCCGGCAATCCTTTACACCCCGCTGACCCCGTACCGGATCCTCGACACGCGCTGCGCCGCGACGCCCGAGCCTTTGTACTGCACGTTGGAGAACCTGCCGACTGCGAACGCGGGGATCGGCTCGCTCACGGCGAACACGCCGGTGACGGTCCAGGTGGCAGGCGTCGGACCGCCCTCGGGGCGGATCCCCGCGGCTGCGCAGGCCGTGG
>JAJZBS010000029.1 GCA_021851885.1 Actinomycetes bacterium
GATGGCCCCACCTGTGCCCAGGGGCACCATGACGCGGTTGGGCACGTCTTCGCCTGCCGCGTAGTTGACGTTGGACGCGGTCGGCCGGGTCGCTCCCTGCGGATAGACGGTGAGGTAACCCGGTGAAAGCGAGCCGATGGCTGTCACGTTCAAGACGACGGCGGCAGCTCCCGACGCGGGAACCCCGCCACGGCCGGCCACGGTGACATCGAGGATGGACCCTGGCGCCGGGGCCTTTGCGGTGCACTGGTTGGCCGGCTGCGACGAGCGCGTGTCGCAGATCCGTGCGGGGGTCAGCGCGTTGTACAGGCCCGTTCCCGCCGTCGCCTCCGGTGCGTAGTAGCCCTCGACGTCGACGATGAGGTCGACGGTGCCTTTCGCGTTGTGGACGTCGACCTTGCCGTCTGTGGGCAGTGCGACCGTCACGAGGTTCGGCACGTTGACGCCGGCGTGGAAGTTGAGCGACGAGGCAACCGGCAGGACCTGCCCGTCGGGCCAAACGGTGAAGTAGCCGGCCTCTGTCGGGTGAGCCGCCGTGACGTTCAACACGACGGCGGTCACTCCTTTGCCCGGCGCCGGCACCCCACCGTTGCCTGCGACGGTGACGACCTGGGTGCCACCACCCGCGAGCGGGTGACCAGTGCACTGGTTGGCCGGCTGCGACGCCCGGGTGTCGCAGATCCGTGCCGGGGCCAGGGCGTGGTATCCGATCACAGTCGGAGGGGCCGTGTAGGTGAACTGGTCCCCCGAAGTAATCGCGGAAGTGCCTGCGGCCGTGGCGACCGTCACCTCGACGGTCCCGGTCCCTGCGGGCGAGATAGCCACACAGGTCGTCGCCGACGCGCAGGTCACCCCCGTCGCAGCGTCGGAGCCGAAGGCGACCGTCGTCGCGCCCGGGACGAAGTTGTTCCCCGTGACGGTCACCGACGTCCCACCTGCTTGCGGGCCCGAGTCAGGCGTAACGGAGGTGACCGCCGGCAGCGGAGGAGGAGGGTTGGTCACGTCGGTCAGGACAACGCCGGTGGCGCTGTAGGAGATCACAAGCTTGCGGGTGCCTGCACTGACGACCGAGCCGTCGGCGAGCCCCGTGAAGATGCCGGTCTCGGTCGCTCCCCCCGTCAGCCCCACTATCTGGAACTGCTCACCGTAGGTTGCGGTGTCGAACGTGTCGTTCACGTCGAGCGCCGCCCCCGTCAGGTCGACCGTCCCCCCGTCGGCGACAAACTGGGAGAACCCGCCGCTCCCCGATCCGGCGTTCGCTCCGGTGATGTCGACCGACAGGCTCGGGGATCCCCCGCTGGCCAGCGTGACGGCTCCGGTCGCCGTCAAGGTCCCCAACGAGGTGCCCGGATGGACCTCGCCGTCGTTGTCGATCGCCGCCACGGTCCCGATGCCTTCGAGCACAGCTCCCGTTTGGACCGTCACGGCCGAGGCGCTGATAACGCCGGTCACGTCGAGCACCCCGCTCTCGACAGTCGTGGAGCCTGTGTAGGTGTCATCGGCCCCCGCGAGCACGACGGAGCCTTGTGCTTTCGACGACTGGTTCACATCGAGGTTCTGGCCCCCTGTCACCGCCCCGGCGAGCGTGAGCCGGCGCGACGGGCTGGGCTCGGTGATCGTCACGACAGCGTCCGGCGAGCCGAGGTCGATCGTCCCCGCAAGGGTTGCCCCTTGGCCGGCGTCGATCAGGGACCCGGTCCCCGAGAAGCTGATGTCGTTGGGGATCGCGTCGGTGGCGACCGCCATGGCCACGATGAGGGCTGTCGAGCTGTGGAGGCTGACGGCGTCCGCCGCGCTCGCCCCGGCAGCCGCTGGGCAGTCGAGTGCGAGGCTGCCGGCGGTCACCATGGTGCCCCCGGAGTAGGCACCGGCGGTGCACGATCCGCTCGCAAGCGGTTCGAGGGCGACCGTCCCGGCGTCGCCCGCGGAGCCGATCGTCACCGAACGCCCCGCTCCGCTGTCGTCAAGGGCCCCTTCGACCATCAGCTCTTGGCCGCTCGCCGCCGCGAGAACGGGCGCCGTCGCACCCGCGCCGAGGTGCACTGGACCCGACCATCCATTTGCCCCGGGGACGGTGCTCGCGCCGAGCAGCTCACCTCCGTCGAGGGTGAGCGGGTTGGCGACCAAGCCCGAGAACGACGGGTCGAGCTCGATCGTCGCACCGGACGCCACCGTGACGGCACCGCTGCTGGCCCCGAGCGCCGCGGTGCCGGCGACGTCGAGGATGCCGGACGACACGGTCGTGCCCCCCGTGTAGCTGCTCGTGCCGGAGAGGGCAAGGGTGTTCCCTCCGCCTTCCACGACAAGTGCGAGCGTCCCCGTCAGCGACTCGGGGGCGGCGTCGGGCGCGGTGAGGTTGCCCACGGTCAAGACGGCGCCTGGGGACGACGAGGTGATCGTGCCCGATCCGGTGAGGATCGACGCCACCTGCTGGGCCTGCCCGCCGAGGTCGAAGGTGGCGCCGGCCGCCACGTCGAGGGACGTGGCCGCAGGGAGGGCAGCCACGCTCTCGGCCAGTGTGCCCGACGACACCGTCGTCGACCCCGAGTAGCTCGCGGCGTGGCCGAGAACGACCGTGCCGGGCCCTGCCGTCGCCAGGGGGCCCGCGCCGGAAACGGCGCCGGAGACCGTCAGCGTGCTCTGCGACCCGGACGCGGCGAACGTCGTTGCGCCTCCCAGCTGGACCGGACCCGCCCAGGTGCCTTGGCCGGAGGCCGCGGCAACGACAAGGGCGCCGCCACCGGTCCCGTCCCCGGCGACGTCGAGGGTGTTGGCCTCGCTCGCCCCCGCGGCGAGGTCGACGAAGGCGCCCGAGGAGACCGTAATTGCCCCCGTACCAATCGCACCATTGGCAGCAAACGCGACGCCACCACTGGGAACGGATACAGCGCCACTCAATGTGGCTGCATTGTCCGACGACAGCTCGACCATCCCGGCACCAGAGCAACTGATCGACAATCCTGTGCTTCCGGTTAGAGCGCCGCTCACCGAGAAGTTGCCGGAGCCCGCATCTTCGATCGTGGGGGTCGACCCGAGCTGGATCGTCCCCGCCCAGCCGTCACCGCCAGAGGCGTCCTCGAGGGTCCCTTGCAGCTCGAGGAGGTTCGCCGGCGCGGCCGATCCTCCCTTCAGGGCGATCGTCGCTCCGTTGCCCACGGTGACCTCGCCGGTCCCGAAGCCCTTCGCCGACGACGAGGCGACCTCGCCGCTTGTCACCGCAGTCCCAGCCGAGTAGGTGTTCGCCCCTGATAGCGTCAGCGCCGCCCCTGCGACGCCGACGGCGACGACGCCGCCGGTGCCCGCGTTGTCTTCGATCACACCTGAGAACGACGTCGTCCCGGCCGTGTCGGTGAGAGTTGCAGTTGTCCCGGTCGCGCCGTTGTCGACCGTGCCCGAACCCGAGAACCCTGCCACCGTCTGGTCCCGACCGTTCATGTCGAACGTCGTGCCGGCGTCGACTGCCAGTGAGCCGGCCGCGGCAAGCTCATCGCTCGTCGCACCCTCGACCACGAGCGAGCTTCCCGACACCGACACCGTCGTCCCACCGGCATAGGTGTCTCCCCCGGAGCTGTCGAGCACGACGGTGCCGGCCGAGCATCCCTGACCACCAGTGCTCACGTCACCCGATCCGGAGATCGTGCCCGAGAAGGTCGTCGTCACTGCGCTCGCCGGGCACACCGAGACCCCGGCGGGGGCGGTCGAGGAGTTGTCCGTCACCGAGTTGGCAATCGTCCCGTTGCTGGTCAGCTCGAAGACAAGGGTGCTTCCGGCGTCAACCGCGACCGCACCGGAGCCGTTGCCAAGAGCGGCGGGGCACGCAATCCCAAGCGTGCCCCCGGCAACCGTCGTCGTGCCCGAATAGGTGTTGACGGCACACGAGCCGGAGGACTGTGGATCGAGCAGGACGACGCCGTCGTTCGCCGCATCCCCGATCGACATATCCATCGACGGCCCGGACACGACTCCCGTCGCGTCGAACCTGCCCGAAGCGGCGGCCGCCACCTCCTCGCCGGTCGTACCGAGGGTGATCCCGGGCTGGAAGGTCACGGTCCCCGCTGCCGCCTGGCACACCGCAACCGTCGTCGACGCGCCGCAGCCCGCTGTCGCCGCTGTGGGAGACAGCGTCATCGACACCGGGGCACCGGCGCCTTCGAAGATCGTGTACGCCGCTTCGAAGTCGATCGAGTCGAACGTCGTCGCGGGGGCGGTTCCGCTACCGCCCGTCTCGGTGCCGGCGTCGAAGGTTACTGCCAACGTGGACGCCCCCGACGGAAAGACGAGGGCCGCACCGGCGGGCGGTCCTCCTGCATTCGTGCACGTTCCGCTCGTGCTGGTCCAGTTCGACCCGACCGACCAGTCGCCGCTCGTCGCACCACTCCACGTGCACACAGCTGCCGGGGTCGCTCCTGCCGGACCTTCTGCAAGCCCGATCAGCGCACCAAGGAGGATCGCGATCGCCAATCCTGCAAGCGGAAGGCTTGCGGCAACAAGGAGCGTTACCCGCCACTTTGCCCGCCGTGCACCACGTTCATTCCCGTCGTAGTCCGATATAGCTCGCCACATAGCGTCGTGTCTACCAGATCATCGCCGTGCAAAGGGGGATCCTGTCGTGAACGACGCGCTTTAGGCACGACGTGACACTCCAAAGCGATCAGAGGGCGCTCCGGCATGCACTCGCAACCTCTTGCCACAACTCGTCATGCACGGCGACGTTCGCAGCTCGGTGCGTGCGCACGACGACCACCGACGGTCCCGCGTTACGGCCGGCTTGCTCGAGTGCAGCCTCCAGCTCCCCGATGCGGGCAATCTCGGCGACGGGAACGCCAAAGCCGCGTACAGCCTCGGCGACGCCTGTTGCCGGCGGAGTGGCGAGGATGCGCTCGAACTCCTGGTCATCGAGCTCTTTTGCCTGCGGAAGGAACGAGAAGATGCCCCCGCCGCCGTTGTCGAGGACGACAAAGGTCGCCGGTGGAAGCGGCGTCGTCAGCTCGACGAGACCACCGATGTCGTACAGCGTGGCGAGGTCGCCCAACAGGGCAGTCGGCCGACGACTGACACTGGTGTCAGCGGCAGTCTGCGCATAGGCACCGGCGATGCCCATGGTCGTCGATACGGTGCCGTCAATGCCATTGGCACCGCGATTTGCGAAGACGACGGGGCTGCCCGCACGTGCCTCGGCGAACCATTCGAGGTCGCGCACCGGCATCGACGAGCTCACGAAGAGCGGATCACCATCTTGGAGAAGGCGCCACAGTTGGCGGGCGACAGCCGGTTCGGTACATTCCGTGTGCCCGGCGAGCACGTCGTCCACCGCTCCCTGTGCCGCAGCCTCCGCGTCTGCCCATGCCTTCTCCCACGGGGATCGCTCGGCAGGGGCCGGGCCTGTCGGCGTAGATCCCTGCAGTCGCCCGGTGACGGCCTCGGCGAGGGCGTTCGGATCGCACGCGACGACCCGTGCGGCAGCACGTCCGGGATCACGCCAGCAAAAGTGCGGGTCGACGAGGACAACCTCCGGGCCAGTTCCTCCCCTGCCGCCGTGACGGCCTGATCTTGCGGCCGAGCCGAGCTTGCCGATTGACGCGATCCACTGGGCGAGCACCTTGGAGGCTGCGGGTGCACCGAGGCACAACACCACGGTTGGGGTGAGGACGCCCGAGATCTCTTCGACGCGCAGGAGGGCGTCGGCGGCTCCGACCACCGTCGCCCCGAGGTCGTTGCGGCGCAGGCCTGAGCGCGGATCGGCGAATATAGGCCAGCGAAGAGCCGCGCCCAGTGCGGCGACGGCTGTTGGGGAACCGCAGCCAGCTCCCGCGACGATCACCCCGCGCTGGGCGCGCATCGACGCGACATACGCGACAAGGCCTTCGTCGGGGATGGCGACACTGCGCTCCATCTGGTGCCACGGCCGGCCGTCGGCCCGTCCCGGAGGCAGGGGGTCGGCTGCCCCCCCCAACGGCTCGGCGAAAGGCACGTTGGCGTGCACCGGACCTGGGCCCCGTGGGGAGCCGACGGCTTCGGCCACCATGCGAGCAGCGAGGGAGCGCCATGTCCCCGCCGCGCCCTCATCGGGGACACCCGGGTCGACCTTCCACCGCAGAGACGTGCCAAAGAGCTGGCTTTGGTCGATCGTCTGCGGTGCTCCGACATGGTGCAGCTCGGGCGGGCGATCGGCCGTGCAGACGAGCAGCGGCACGCCGGCGTGATGGGCTTCGACGACCGCCGGGTGCAACTCCACCGCGGCAGTTCCCGACGTCGTCACGACAACTGCCGGCCGTCCTGTCGCCATTCCTATGCCCAGAGCCGTAAAACCACCGGCGCGCTCGTCGAGGCGGACGTGCACCACGATCCGGCCCGCCGCAGCAGCTTGTGCCACGGCGACGGCCAGCGGCGTCGAGCGTGACCCGGGGCACACCACTGCATGGCGCACCCCCGCACGGATCCATTCGTCGACGAGCGTTGCCGCGAATGTCGCTCCCGTCGCCCCGGCGCTCATCTAGCCTCCTCAGCGTGGAGCAACACTGCGCCAGGACGACGACGGGCTCCGGCCCGCGCGTCGTTCTCGTCCATGGTTTCACCCAAACGCATCGCTCGTGGGCTCCCGTCACGCGAAGGCTCGCAACAGACTACGAGGTCGTCGGAGTGGACGCGCCCGGTCACGGGGCCTCTCCACCTGCCGGATCGAGCTTCGCAGCCGGCGCTGCCCTGATCGGTGCGGCCGGCGGAAAGGCCGTGTACGTCGGGTACTCGATGGGAGGCCGCTACTGTCTCCGTCTCGCGCTCGACGATCCGGGCAGAGTGCGCGCCCTCGTCGTTCTCGGGGCAAGTCCGGGAATCCCTAATGCCCAACAGCGAGCAGAGCGCCGCGCGCGTGATTCCGCCTTGGCCGCGACCCTGGAAGGAGACGGCGGTCATACAAGCGACCACGAGCTCCTCCGCTCCTTCCTCGACCGGTGGTTGGCGTCTCCATTGTTCGCGACACTGCCCGTCGAAGCCGCCGGCAAAGACGATCGCATCGCTCACAACAGCGCGCGGCGTCTCGCCGAAAGCCTGCGCAACGCCGGGGCCGGTGCAATGGAGCCGATGTGGGACGATCTTCATCGCCTCGCCATGCCCGTCCTCGTCGTCTGCGGCGAAGACGACACTGCGTACGGCGACGTCTGCACACGCGCGGCCCGGTCGATCGGTACCAACGCGCGGCTCGCATACGTCCCCGGAGCGGGGCACGCCGCGCATCTCGAACAACCCGACGCTTTCACAGCGATCTTGCGCTCCTTCCTCGCGGGCATCGCCTCGCGAGGAGGCGCACACGGAGAGCCCGCGCTCCTGGATCCGTGATCGCGCTGTATATCATAGTACGATACCGATTGCCAACAACGCCCCGATGGCGATCTGGGCCAACGCCGTTTGCTGGAGCACCGGAACAAGACCGCCCCCCTCGACGCGGCGCATGACGGTCCGCACGGGTTGGACGGCGAAGATGCCGCCGGCCAGGGTGACCAACGTCCACGGGCGCCCGAGCGCCGCGAGGACTGCGGCAATGGCGAAGGGGACCAGCATGCACGCCGCGTAGAGCACCCGTGTGGCCGACGGCCCCACGCGGGTCGCGAGCGTCCGCTTCCCGTGCGCGGCGTCGCCGGCGATGTCTCGCAGGTTGTTGACGACGAGGAGCGCCGTCGCCAGTGCGCCGACGGCGGCGCCTGCGATAAGGCTCAGGGCCGTCACCGCCTCGGTCTGGACATAGGCCGTGCCGGCGGTCGCGACGAGCCCGAAGAAGACGAACACGAACCCCTCGCCGAGACCCGCGTAGCCGTACGGGCGGGGTCCCCCCGTGTACAGCCATCCAGCTGCAATGCACACCGCCCCAATGGGAACAAGCCAGACGGTTGTGAGAGCGGCGAGCCCGAGACCGGCAGCAGCAGCTATGCCGAAGGCCGCGAACGCCGCGCGCCGGACCGCGTGCGCAGGAGCAAGGCCGCCGCCGACAAGGCGGAGCGGCCCGACGCGCCCATGGTCGGTGCCCCGGGTGCCGTCGGAGTAGTCGTTCGCGTAGTTCGTCCCGATCTGCAGGGCGACAGCGATAGTCAGGGCCAGCAGGGCGCGATCCCACGCGGTCCTGCCGTACGCATCCGCGGCGGCGGTTCCGACGGCCACGGGGACGACCGCCGCGGCCAGCGTGCGGGGGCGCGCGCCGAGCACCCAAAGGCGCACGCGGGACCGTGGCGCGCCAAGAGGTGGCACGGCCCCGCCGGCGGCCCCGCCGGCCGAGTGGTCCGGACCAGCCGCGCTCACGGCCGGCACGAGGAGCGCGAGGCGACCGGGCCGGCGCTTTGGGCGTTCAGGGCCTCGCGCCCCTGGTGCCTGGCTGCTCCGTGCGTCGTGCCCATGACCTCGCGTTCCTCCTTCCGTCGGTGCCCCGCCACGCTCCACCGTCAGCGTGCCCGCCGCGTCCAGCTGCCGGCGAACGTCATCTTCGCACCCCCGTTGGCCGGCATCGGCCGATTCTGGCCCGGGGTCCGCCCCTCGGAGCGCCCGTGCGCCCAGAATGGCTGGATGGCCATTGCCGAACACTCTGAGGCTGACGATCCGCGCACCGCGCTCTCCCCTCCCCTCCCCCTTGTTTGGCACGACGACGTCGATGTGGCCGGCGATGACCGGCGCCCCGCCGTCGAGGTGCGATCGAGCGGGCGCCGCAAGCGCTCGTCGGTGGCCTACTGGGAGGGCGACAAGGTGGTCGTCGTCGTTCCGGCGCGCCTTCCTCGTGCCACCCAACGGGACACCGTCGACTGGCTGGTCGGCCGCCTTCTCGCGAAAACCCCGGGGATCGTCGCCTCCGACGCCGATCTCGAGGAGCGCGCCATCGCTCTGGCCGACCGCTATCTCGACCATGTCCGCCCCACGTCGATCCGTTGGGCAACGAACCAGACCCGCCGGTGGGGATCGTGCTCGCCCGAAAGCGGCCAGATACGCATCTCGGACCGGCTCCGCCGAGTCCCGGGTTGGGTGCTCGACGCCATCATCGTCCACGAGTTGGCACACCTCGTCATCGCCGACCACTCGGCGGCCTTCCGGGCGCTTGCCGACCGCTACCCCCGCCAGCACGACGCCGCCCGCTTCCTCGACGGCTACGCGCTCGGCCTCGCCCGCCCTGTCGATCCCGGCGTGGGCTGCTGCCCCGCGTAGGTCGCCGTCTCCGGCGCCGTTCGCCTCGCCCGCGATGGCCGCCCGGTCGTCGGCACGGCCAGTGTGCGGCCGCCGGCCTCGGCGATCCGGCGCGATCGGGCGGAGGCGTTAGCCTCACGACGGTGCCGCGCCAGCTCGTCCTGCTCGACCTCGAGGCCGGACGGTCCTTCGTCGACGCCCTGCAGGCCGCCTGGGAGGCTGGCGACGCAGTGACGCCCCTCGACCGTCGCCTGCCGCCGGTGCGGCGCGACGAGGTGATATCTGCCCTCCGGCCCGGAGCCGTCGTCGACGCGTCGGGCGAAAGGCACACGCTGGCGGGCGGGATCCCCGTTGAAGACGGAGACGCTTTGGTCGTCGCCACCAGTGGGACGACCGGAAGCTCCCGCGGTGTCATCCTCACGCACGAGGCGCTGCGATGCTCGGCCCTGGCAACCTCGGAGCGGCTCGGGGTCGACCCGGGCAGGGATCGCTGGCTCGCGTGCATCCCCCTCGCTCACATCGGCGGGCTGGCCGTCGTGACGAGGAGCCTGCTCACCGGCACCCCCCTCGTCGTCCACCCTCGATTCGACCCGCAGCGCACCGAAGCGGCAGCCAAGGAAGGAGCGACGCTCGTGTCGCTCGTCGCGCGGGCGCTCCACCGGGTCGACCCTTCCCTGTTCCGCGCGATCCTCCTCGGCGGCTCCGCCTATGCAGGCGCGGTGCCCGACAACGTCGTCACCACGTACGGGATGACCGAGACCGGGAGCGGCGTCGTCTACGACGGCGTCCCCCTCGACGGTGTCGAGGTGCGCGTCGCCGACGGCGGGGAGATCCTGCTGCGAGGCCCGATGCTGCTGCGTGCCTACCGCGACATGTCCGGCGACGGGACGGAGCGGTCGCGCGTCGCATTCCGTCCCGACGGCTGGTTCGCGACCGGCGACGCGGGACGGCTCCTCGCCGACGGGCGCCTCGAGGTGGACGGGCGGATCGCCGATGTGATCGTCACAGGCGGGGAGAAGGTTTGGCCCACAGCAGTCGAAGGGGTTCTCTCCGCTCATCCCGGCATCGCCGAGGTGGCCGTGGTCGGTCGGCCCGATCCCGATTGGGGCGAACGGGTCGTCGCGTGGATCGTGCCGCGGCGCGAATCGTCACGATCGGCGCCGGTGACTCTCGACGAGCTGCGCGACCTCGTCGCCGAGCGGATCGCACCGTGGGCACGCCCCAGCGAGCTCGTCGTCGTCGACGCCCTTCCACGCACCGCAAGCGGGAAGATCCGGCGCACGGCGCTGCGCTGAGGTCCGCTCGGCGGGCCGGGCCGGGGAGCCGGACGCCTCAGCCGATGCCGTGTTGACCGAGGAGCGCTCCACCGTCGACGACGACCGTGGACCCGGTCATCCATGCCGACGCGTCCGACGCCAGGAACACGGCGAGCTTCGCGATGTCGTCGGCTTCGCCTAGGCGCTTGAGCGGAAGGCGAGCCGCGACCAAGTCCCCCGCTCCTTCCCAGAGCGAACGGGCGAAGTCGGTCTTGACCAGACCAGGTGCAATGGCATTGACGCGGACGCCCGGGCCGAGCTCACTCGCCAGGTGGCGCGTCAAGTGGATGACCGCCGCTTTCGTGACGTTGTACCAGCCGATGGCCGGCTCGACCGCCAATCCTCCGATGGAGGCCATGTTGACGATGACACCTCCGCTGTCGCGCATCGACGCGCGCCACGCCGCCTGGCTCCAGTAGAGCACCCCCATCTGGTTGACCTGCACGGTCTTCTCCGCACGAGCGACGTCGATGTCGATGGTCGGTCCCATATACGGATTGGTTGCCGCGTTGTTCACCAGGATGTCGATGCCTCCGAGGCGTGCGACGCAGTCGTCGACGCACGCGGCAGCGGCGGCTGGATCCCCGGCATGGGCCGCGTGCCAGAGAACCTCGCCGTCGATCGCATCGGCGACAGCGGCGAGCGTCTCGGCCTTGCGCGACGCGATCATCACCTTTGCACCACACGCCGCCATTTGCTCGGCGATCGCCCGCCCGATCCCGCGCGACCCTCCCGTCACAAGAGCCACCTTCCCGTCGAGGCGAAACGAGTCCGAACGCGCGGCGCCGGGGCTTCCCGGGTCCAGGTCCGGCTCACCTGCCGATCGGTCTGGTGGAGCACCCACGACATCCAAGTATGGTCGCTCGCGCCACCGCGGGCGAACCCCCCCTAGGCTCGCGGCGGTGCCAAATCGTCTTGGGGGAGAGACCAGCCCCTACCTCCTCCAGCACGCCGGCAACCCGGTCGACTGGTACCCGTGGGGAGACGCGGCGTCCGCACGGGCCCGCGCCGAAGACCGCCCACTGTTCGTCTCCATCGGCTACGCCGCTTGCCACTGGTGTCATGTCATGGAGCGGGAGTCCTTCGAGGATGCCGCGACGGCGCAGGTCATCAACGACCGTTTCGTCCCCGTCAAGGTCGACCGGGAGGAGCGACCCGACGTCGACGCCGTCTACATGGAGGCGACCCAGCTGTTGACGGGGGGCGGTGGGTGGCCGATGTCGGTCTTCTGCACGCCCGACGGTTACCCCTTCTTCGCCGGCACCTACTTCCCGCCCCGCCAAACCCGGTCGGCACCGAGCTTCACGAGCGTCTTGCTCGCGGTCGACGAGGCGTGGCGCCTGCGCCGGGCAGAGGTTCTCGAACAGGCGGCCTTCGTCCACCAGAACATCGCCGAGCAGCTCAGCCCCCGGCTGCCATCGCCCCGCGGCGATCGCGGCGTCGCGCCACGGGGCGGCGATCGCCCAACAGGCGGGCGCCCCGGAAACGGCGTCGTCCACACGAGTGCGCACGGCCGGCCCGCGCCGAGTCAACGGGGGGAACGAGACGGGGGGCCGTCCGCTCCACCCGGAGCGGAGGAGGAGTTTCTCGACCGGGCGACGGCGGCGGTCACGGCTGCGTTCGACCCGGTCGCAGGCGGCTTCGGCCGCGCCCCGAAGTTCCCGCACGCCGAGATGATCGAGCTGCTCCTCCGCGCAGGTGAGCGCGGCCAGGAAGGCCCCGCCTCGGCGATGGCCGCGGCGACCCTGGACGCCATGGCGGCCGGTGGGATCTACGACCAGATCGGCGGCGGCTTCGCCCGTTACTCGGTCGACCGCGGGTGGCTCGTTCCGCACTTCGAGAAGATGCTCTACGACCAGGCCCCCCTCGTCAGCGCCTACGTCCACTCCTGGCAGGCGACCGGCACGGCCGAGCACCTGCGCGTCGCGCAGGAGACGGTTGACTACGTGCTCCGTGATCTGGCCGCCGACGGCGGCGGGCTGTGCTCCTCCGAAGACGCCGACTCCGACGGCGGGGAAGGGCGCTTCTATACCTGGACGCCCGGCGAGCTCGTCGAGGCGCTCGGAGCCGCACGCGGGGCCGAGATGGCCGGCGTCTTCGGAGTGACCCCAGCCGGCAACTTCGAAGGACGCAGCATCTTGCACAGGGCAGGAGCCGAGGACCGCGCGTGCGCAGAAGACGTCCAGCGCGCCTGCGAGGAGCTCCGCCACCACCGGGAGCAGCGACCGCGCCCGGCGCGCGACACCAAGGTCCTCACCGAGTGGAATGCCATGTTCCTCTCGTCCCTCTGCGAAGCAGCCGGCGCGACGGGACGGCGCGACTGGCGTGTTGCCGCCGTGGACCTCGGCACCTTCTTGGTGAGGGAGCTGCGCCGCGACGACGGCCGATGGATGCGCTCGTGGCAGGCCGGAGCTGCCCGCCATCTCGCATACGCAGCGGATTACGCCTGGCTTGTCGACGCGTTCACGCGCCTTGGCGAACTGACCGGCACGGCGCGTTGGACCGACGAGGCACAAGGTGTCGCCGACGCGATGCTCGACCTGTTCTGTCTCGGCCCAGACGATGCCGTCCTGTACACGACCGGCCATGACGCGGAGCAGATCATCGTGCGGTCGCGCGAGATGGCCGACGGCGCCGTCCCCTCGGCGAGCGCCGTCGCGGCGGGCGCGCTCCTGCGGCTCGCCGCGTTGACTTCGAGGAGCGACTTCGGCGCAGCGGCGCAGGCGATCGTCGAACAGCTCCTGCCCTTCATGGCAAGCCATCCCCAGCGCTTCCTGCGCATGGCGAGGGCGGTGGAGCTGCGCGTCTTCGGCACCCGGGAGATCACCGTCGCCGGGCAGCGCGAGGACCTCGTCGCGACCGTCCAGCGACGGTGGCTCCCCGATGCCGTCCTTGCCTGGGGCGAGCCGACCGCATCCCCTCTGTTCCAGGGCGTGCGGGACGGATTCGCCTACGTCTGCGAGAACCGGGTGTGCGCTGCACCCGTCGGCGATCCGGGCGCGCTCGCGCGGTTGATCGACGACAGGGTCGTCACCCCCCGTCGAGGGCCGGCCTTCTACGATGACTGAGGTGACATCCCTGATGCCTGAAGCGGCCAATCCCCTCGTGGCGCCCTGATGGAACGGTCCGCGGGCCTCGTCGGTGCGACACAGCCCGGCAGCCAACGCCGTGGAGGGCGCCGGGCAGCCAGGGCGGCGGGGTACCCGGGAGCGCGCACCTTGCGGGTGATGGTCTTGGCGCTGGACGAAGAGGACCTCATCGGCGTCGACGTCGCGTCCGGGGTCCTGGTCCGGACCCGCCTCCCCCGGGTGGAAGCAGGAGCCGGCCTCTCCGCCGGCGTGGCGAGCTACAGCCTCGTCGAGGCCACCCTGGCCGATCCGCCTGAGCTCGACGATCCGGCACAGCCGGAGACCCTTCTGCTTGCAGAGCCACCGACCCCGATCGGCAAGATGCGCTCACGGCGCCAGGCGCGACGCCTGCTCCAACCCATCGCGGGATCGCCGGCGGGCCCGCTCCTCGGCTTCCCGGGAACGGCGGCCCGCTACTGGACGTTCTCGGGAGCAAACCCGTCGGCGACCCTCGTGCGCCTGGAGGGGGAGCTCGCCGTCTACCGCAGCCGCGCCGGCGGGAGCGCGGTCGTCCGCCTCGCCTGGCGCGGAGGCCACGATCGCCTGCCTTTGGCCGACCCGGCCGCCGTCGCCGCCTTGGAGCAGGCGCGCGGCGCGATGCTCGGAGCCGAAGCCCTCCGGCGGTCTCTCGGGTTGCGTCCCCGGTTCGCGCTCGTCGCCTTGACCCCACCGATCGACGGCAACTGCTACAAGGTGGTCAAAAAGATCCTGCCCCGCCCCTAGCGGCTCGGAGCCGCCCGGGGCGACCAGCCCCGACGCCGACGACTCGCCAAGCTCAGGCGATCCGCCCCGAAGCCAGGGACTCCGCCATGGCCCAGCCGAAGGCAACGAGGCAGTCGCCCCTCCCTGCGTCGAGGCAGTCGAACAGGGGGGCACGCTCCGCAGCGATCTTTGCCTGCGCCTTCGCCGAGTCGAAGTCGACGTGGCCGAGCGTCGATCCGTCCCCGGCGAGAACGAACGTCCGGTCGTCGAGGCGACCGTCGGCCCCGAAGCGCTTGGCGAGGCGTCGTCCCCACGCCCTCTCCTCCCCCGTCGCCCGCTGGCCCGGCGCGGGCACGACGTCGGCAAGGCCAGTGAAGGCCACAAGGGCCACTGGATCGACGAAACGGGTCCCTACCAGGACGTCTTCGTCCGGGAACGCCAGGAGGGCCCGGCGGTACTGCTCTGCCATGATCGCCTTGAGGACGGAGTCGGCCCGGGAGTGGCGGGCGACGGACGCCAACCCGAGGAGGATCGCCGGCGTCCCTCCGATGCGCTCGAGGGTTGAAAAGGAGTATCCCCGGAGCTTGTTGTTCTCCCGGACCTGGCTGATCAGGACCCATTCGTCCCTCTGCTTGGACAGATAGCCGATGTCGAACCCGGTCAACCTGTCGCCACAGAGGTCAGCAAGCTCGGAAAGCTCGGAGTCGCTGAGCGCCGTGCAGTCCTTCGTCTCCACCTTGAAGGCCATGAACAGCTCCGTCCTTTTCGACTCGTTCCTGGGTCCAGTTTATTGGAACGGGCCAGGGCGTTCCATCTAGCCCCCGCAACCAGGGGCAGCGGCCCAGCTCAGAGCACTACCGCCCGGAGGCCGAGGAGGGAGCGCAGCTCGCCGATGAGGCCGTCGCGGCATTCGACCCGGTACTCATCGGGCAGTCGCAGGGTCTTCGATCCGACTTCGAGGAGGACCGTCGTCCCTCCTGGATGCTCGGCCAAGAGGTCCTTGAGCCGCTTGACGGTCGTGTCCGTCAACAGCCCCACGGGAATCCGCAGGAGCAGGTCCCTGTCGTCGGATCCCTGCAACTCCGGGCGGCTCACCTGGCTGGAGATCAGCTTCGGGACCTCTTCGCGCAGGTCCACTCGCCCTTTGATGCAGATGACGGCGTCGTCTTCGAGAAGGGCGCCGTACTCCTGCATCGTGCGCGGGAAGACGAAGACCTCGATCGAGGACTCCAGGTCCTCGAGGACGAAGGTGGCCATGAGGTCGCCCTTTTTCGTGTACCGGCGGGACAGGGCGGTCACGACCCCGCCGACGGTCACGACGTCGCCGTCGCTCACGCCTCCCTGCTGCCCGTTGGCCGTCTCGACCGCGGCTTCGCGCAACGTGGCCAAGCTGTAGTCGACGAGGCGCCGCAACGACCCTTCGAGCCCCTGGAGGGGGTGGTCGCTCACGTACAGGCCCAGCATCTCCTTCTCGAAGGCCAGGCGCTCGGCTTTGCTGAACTCGGCATCGGGGATCGGCACCTTGGTGCCTGTCACCCCCGCGTCGGCGGCCTCGTCGTCGAGGTCACCGAACAACGTCATGATCCCCGCGTCGCGCTCTCTCCTGCGGGCAAGCGTCCTGTCGATGATCTCCTCGGAGACGAGGCACAACCCCTTGCGCGGGTGCCCCAACGAGTCGAAAGCGCCGGCCTTGACAAGGGACTCGATAGTCCGTTTGTTGAGGACACCGGGGTCGACGCGAGCGCAGAAGTCGTAGAAGTCCTCAAAAGGACCATCGTCGTCGCGCTCGGCGACGATGTGCCGGACCAATCCCTCACCGACGTTGCGCACCGCCGCCAGGCCGAAGGTGATCGCGGTTCCTGCCCCCGACTCCCCGGCGGCCGGTGTGAACGCTGCCGCGGAGCGGTTGACGTCGGGGACGGTGACAGCGATCCCCTGGGAGCGGCACTCTGCCAGGTAGACGGCCGTCTTGTCCTTGTCGTCTTTGACCGACGTCAGCAGCGCGGCCAGGTACTCCACGGGATGGTGTGCTTTCAGCCACGCCGTCTGGTAGGTGACGGCCCCGTACCCGTAGGAGTGGCTCTTGTTGAAGGCGTAGTCGGCGAACGGCTCGATGAGGTCGAAGAGCTTGGTCCCGAGGTCGCTCCTGTAGCCTTGCTCGACGCAGCCCGCGACGAACTTGTCCCTCTCGGCCTGGATCAGGCTGCGGATCTTCTTGCCGCATGCTTTGCGGAGGTTGTCGGCTTCTTCCAGGGAATAGCCGGCGAAGCGCTGCGCGACTCGCATCACCGACTCCTGGTAGATCATGAGCCCGTAGGTGTCGCCGAGGAGATCCTGCAAGTCCTCGTGCAGGAGCTCGACCGGACGCCTGCCGTTCTTGCGATCGGCATAGTCCTTGTGCATGTTGGCGGCCATCGGCCCGGGGCGGTAAAGAGCGATGAGCGCGGCAATGTCGTCGAAGGTGGTCGGCGCGAGCGATCGCAGCAGCGTCCGCATTGGGCCGCCTTCGAGCTGGAACACCCCGACCGAATCACCTCGGCGCAGCATCTCGAAGGTCGCCGCGTCGTCGAGGGGGATCGCGTCGACGTCCGGGCGGGATCCGCTCTCCTGCTCGATGAGGTCGAGCGCACGCTCGATGACCGAGAGGTTGCGCAGGCCGAGGAAGTCCATCTTGAGAAGACCAAGCTCCTCGACCCCATGCATCTCGTACTGCGTGACGATTGGGGCTGCCTCGGGAGGCGACCCGGGCTCGGGCTTGCGCTGGATCGGCAGGTACTCGGTCAGCGGCTTCTCTGTTATGACGACCGCCGCCGCGTGGATCCCGTCCTGGCGGCGCAAGTTCTCCAAGCCTTTGGCGACTTCGACGACCCGGGCGACGTCCGGATCGTTCTCGCACATCTCCCGCAGCCCCGCTGCCGCCTTGTACCCCTCGGCATGCTCTTCGTCCAGCTCCAGGCAGGCCTTGAGGGGTGTGTCCCGTCCCATGATGAGCGGGGGCATCGCCTTGGCAACCCGATCCCCGACTGCGTAGGGATACCCGAGGACGCGAGCCGCGTCCCGCACCGCAGCTCGGGCCTTGATGGTCGAGAACGTCACGATCTGGGCGACGTGGTCCCACCCGTAGCGTTGCGCGGCATAGGCGATCATCTCGCCCCGGTAGCGCTCGTCGAAGTCCATGTCGATGTCCGGCATCTGCTTGCGACCGGGGTTCAAGAACCGCTCGAAGAGCAGGTCGTAGCGGATCGGGTCGAGATCGACGATGCCGAGGCAGTAGGCAACGCAGCATCCCGCAGCCGAGCCTCGACCGGGACCGACGCGGATATGGCTTTCACGCGCATGACGGATCAGGTCCCAGACGACGAGGAAGTACGCAGGGAAACCCATGTCCTCGATGACGCCGAGCTCGTAGTCGAGACGCTCTCCGACGACGGTGGGCAACGGGGTGCCGTAGCGGGCGGCGGCCCCCTCGTAGGTGAGGTGGCGAAGGTAGGCGGCGGCGCGGGCGGTCTCGCCGGGACCCGTGAAGGCGTCGGGGATCGGGAACCGCGGAAGCGCATCGACCCCGAACGGGATGTCCACATGGGCGCGCTCGGCGATCACAAGCGTGTTGTCGCAGGCCTCCGGGACCTCGGCAAACAGATCGCGCATCTCGGCGGCCGACTTCAGGTAGTGCTCTTCGCCGTCGAACTTGAACCGGCGCGGATCGTCCATCGTCGCTCCGGTCTGGACGCACAGGAGGGCATCGTGGGCAACCGCATCGTGGCGGGAGGTGTAGTGGCTGTCGTTCGTCGCGACCAGTGGCGCCGAGAGGGCGCCGGCGATCTCGACGAGGGCCGGGTTCGTCCGCCGCTGAGCGTCGAGGCCGTGGTCTTGGATCTCGACGAAGAGGCTGTCGCGCCCGAAGATGTCCTGGAGACGTCCTGCCGCACGACGGGCTCCCCCGGGGTCGCCGCCGAGCAGCGACTGGAGGACCACGCCCCCCAGGCATCCCGTCGTGGCGATCAGTCCTTCGTGGTGCCGCTCCAGGAGCTCCCAGTCGACGCGCGGTTTGTAGTAGTAGCCGTCGAGAAAGGCGGCACTCGAGAGCTTCAGAAGGTTCCGGTAGCCGGTGTCGTTCTCCGCCAGGAGGGTGAGGTGGTAGTAAAGCTTCTCCCCCCCTTCGACATCGCCTCCGGTGTCGTCGACCCGCCCGCGCCTGGTCGGGCGATCCAATCTCGACTCCTTGGCCATATAGGCCTCGATGCCGATGACCGGATTGATCTCCTGGGCGCGGCAGGCCTTATAGAAGTCGAGGACCCCGTACATGTTCCCGTGATCGGTGATCCCGATCGCCGGCATGCCGTCCGCCTTGGCAGCGGCGACGAGCTCCCCGACACGAGACGCGCCGTCCAGCATCGAGAACTCGGTGTGGGTGTGGAGATGGACGAACGGGGGCTGACCCTCCATTGCGGCGACCCTACTGCGGGCGCCCGACTCAGAGATAGATCCCTGGGCGGGACTCGCTCGGCGACCCGGGGGGCAACTCATGGCGGCGCATCTCTTCGAGCTGGGAGCGAGCGGCGAACTGCTGGGCCATCAGCGTCGCCTGGATCCCGTGGAAGAGCCCCTCGAGCCAGCCGACGAGCTGCGCCTGCGCGATGCGGATCTCCGCCTCGCTCGGGAGGCTCCCGTCGAAGGGCAACGCGACCTTGTCGAGCTCGGCGGCGAGATCCGGCGACAGTCCGGTTGCCAGCTCGCGCACCGAGGTCTCGTAGATCTCCCGAAGCCGCATCCGGGCGGCCTCGTCGAGCGGGACCTGGCGCGCCTCGTCGAGCAACTGTTTCGCCATCGAGCCGATCCGCATGACCTTGGCCGGCTCAGTGACGGCTTCGCGCTGGCCCTCCCCCTCGGCGCCCTCGGCCCCGGGGGCGGCAGCCAGGGCGGCGAGCACCTCGGTCATCTCGCCACGGCGGGTGGCCCCTTCTCCGAGCTCCTCGACGCCACCGGGCGACCCACTGGGACTCATCGCCGCAACATCGGCGTCGTCGTCGTGCTCTCCGGGCTTCGCACCGTCTTCGTTGTCGCTGTTCCGAGTCATCACGCGCTTTCCCCGTCCGTCGTCACCGTAGCGATCCTCCCAACTCTGCGATCACAAGCCAAGTCCGTGCGACCCCACGCAGGACCCTGAGCCTCGCCGGACCGCCCGCCTCGCGCTGCGCTACGCACAGCTATTCCCGCTGTCAGCCTGCCCGCGCAGGACGAGCAGCGGGACGTCCATCTCTGCGGCCGTCAGCGATCCGTGCCGCCCGACGAGGCGCGACTCACCGATGTCGGCAGGGTCGAGAAAGGCCACGGGCTCACGGGCGACGAGGGCGACGTCCCCGAGGCGAGCCAGAGCCTGCTCCCCCGGGACCCCACCGAACCATCCCTGCTCGACGATCTCGTCACGCGTGCGCACCCAAGCCACCTCGGAGAACGCGTCGGCCGCCACCTTGGCTAAGTCTGCGGCTTTGCCGGGCCGGGCGTGGAGCCACCGAAACCGGCCTTCGCCGCTGACGAGGGACGTCAAGCTCATCACCGAGGAGTCCGGCACGAGGCCCGGTCCCTCGACGGACACCTGACCGTGATCGGCGACGATGACAAGGGCCGCGTGCGCGGGTAGCCGAGCGGCCAGATCGCCCACGAGCCGGTCGATCGCCGCGAGCTCCGCCCGGTACTCGGCGCCAAGGCCCCACTCGTGGCTCACCTTGTCGATCCCGTCGTAGTAGGCGTAGACGAACGGCTCTCCTGTCGCGACCAGTTGGACGCACCTTTCGACAAGCGTCGACGGGACACGCCATCCGAACTGAGGACAGGAGCCGAGGTGCAGGGCACTAAAGCCCGTCAACTGGAACTCCGTCCGGGTCACGACCGGCACCCTCCTGCCGAGGAACGGCGGGAGGGGCTGCACGGCTCCGGCAGGAAGCTCGCGACGCATGTCACGGCCGCGGACTGTCCACTGGAGCACGTTGAGGACGCCGTCGTCGCCGTTGCGGACCCGGTAGCCGAGGATTCCGTGGCGGGCGGGCGGCAACCCGGTCGTCAGTGACGTGAGGGCCGTCGCCGTCGTCGATGGCACGACGGAGCTCAGGCGCACGGCCTCCGCGGCGGCGAGCGTCGGGACGGAGGCCTTGTGCTCCTGCAGCTGCACCCAGCCCAGGCCGTCGACGACGAGGAGAACCACCTGCTCGGCGCGGGCCGGCTCGGGAAGCCACGGGGGTGGGGGCGTTGGGGCGAGGAGGGCCGGGACCAGGTTCGCTATGCACGGGCCGCCGTAGTCAGGCAGGACCGGAGGCGGCTCTCCGGTGCCCGATCCCG
Organism: Actinomycetes bacterium; assembly: GCA_021851885.1. Taxonomy (GTDB): domain Bacteria; phylum Actinomycetota; class Acidimicrobiia; order Acidimicrobiales; family JAMCQF01; genus JAJZBS01. The sequence continues at coordinate 20,642 of JAJZBS010000029.1, forward strand.
ACCCGGGTGTGCCCCGGCCCTGTCCGGGCGGGAAAAGGTGCGGGCCGTCGCCTCTCGTCACCTGGGCAACCTTACCGGGAGCACGCTTGCAGGATCGCCGTCGCCGGCCGGTGCTGCTGGCAACGGCATGGACGGCGCCCTTGAGGGGTCGGGGAACTACGATGGGTCCGTGAAGGTCTCGACCCGCGGCGACTACGCGAGCCGGGCGCTCCTGTCGTTAGCACTGCGGAGCGAGGACGGGGCTCCGACCTCGGTGCGGGACATTGCGGATCGCACGGGCTTGCCGCAGCCCTACCTCGAGCAGATCCTCCTCGCCCTCAAAGGTGCCGGGCTCGTTCGCTCCAAGCGCGGCGTCGGGGGCGGCTACGTCCTCGCCCGGGCTCCCGAGGACATCACACTGGGGCAGATCGTGAGCGCCGTCGACGGGCCGATCGTCGCGGGAGACTTCGGGATGCCCCACGAGAACGGAGCGTGCGACCACGAGGGACAGTGCGCGCTCCTCGTCGTCTGGCTCGAGGTCGGCGAGTACATGCGCGCCTTCCTGGACTCGTTTAGCCTCGCCGACATGGTCAAGCGCGCGCGTGGTCAAGTCCCCTCGGGCAAGGGCGGCGCGCCGGGCGGTGGCGGGCCTCAGGACGCGACCGGGGCGTTCCAGCGCAAGATCGCGGCGGCGTCGCGGTCGTAGCCGAGAAGGCTGAGGCGGGCGGGACCCAGGACAAGGCGGGCACCGAGTTGCGGTGGCGCGCCGACCCAGCACGCAGCCAGGACGCGCAGGAGGTGGCCATGCGCGAAGACGGCCACATCACCGTCGGCGGCGCGCACCTGAGCGATGACCCGCTCGGCCCGACGGGCGACGTCAGCGCTCTGCTCGCCGTCGGGGCAACCGTCCCTCCAGAGATCCCACCCCGGCCGCTGCTCCCGAATCTCGGCGCGCGTCTTGCCTTCGTACGCTCCGTAGTCCCACTCGGCCAGGTCGTCGACGACGATCGCCCGCGCAGCCAAGCCGGCAAGGCGGCAGGTCTCTCGAGCCCGCGCGAGCGGCGAGGTGAGGATCTCGGCGAACACCAAGCCCTCGCCCGCGATGGCGGACCCGAGCGCTTCCGCCTGCAGGCGGCCTTCCGGCTCCAAGGGGAGGTCCGTCCTTCCCGTGTGGCGCCCAGCCCGGCTCCAGGCGGTCTCCCCATGGCGCACGAGGAGCACGCGGCCACCGGCAACGGCGGCCGGCGGGATCGGGCTGGAGCGTGGGTCGTCTGTCATAGTTCCTTCGCTGGATTGGCGACGGCGGCCGCGCCGGGAAATAACTCAGGTCTGGCCCGGCATCCCGTCATCTTGGTTCCGTATCGTAAGGGACGCCACGGGCCGGCTGCCTTCGCCGCCGTGACGGCGAACGGAGACACCCGAGCCGGCGTCAGCGGGTCCGGGTAAAGCGGAAGACGGCGTCGAGAAGCTCACGCGTCTTCTCGTCGGCAATGTCTTCATCGCCCGAGGAGAGCGCGTGGCGCACGCAGTGGTTGACGTGATCCTCGAGGATCTTGCCGGCGACGGCTTCGAGCGCCGTCGTCACCGCGGCGATCTGGGTGAGGATGTCGATGCAGTACCGGTCGTCGGTGATCATCTTCTCGATGCCCCGGGCTTGGCCCTCGATGCGGCGCATCCGCTTGACAAGCGCGTCCTTGGCGGCCGCATAGCCATACGGCGGACCCGGCCGTGCGGCGGGAACGCCGGCGCCGTCGGTTTGGGCAGAGTCGCTCATTGGTGTGCCTCCGTGGGGCGGAAACGGCGCAAACGTAGGGAGTTCGTCACGACGAACACGCTGGAGGACGCCATCGCGGCGGCGGCGACGATCGGGTTGACGATCCCTGCGATCGCGAGCGGTACGGCGACGACGTTGTAGGCGAAGGCCCAAAACAGGTTGCCGCGAATCGTCGCCAAGGTGCGCCGCGACAAACGGATGGCTGTGCTTGCAGCACGGATGTCTCCTGTGACGAGGGTGATGTCCGAGGCTTCGATGGCGATGTCGGTCCCGGTGCCGATCGCAAGGCCGAGGTCTGCTTGCGCAAGCGCAGGCGCGTCGTTGACGCCGTCGCCGACCATGGCCACAACCTCTCCCGCCGCCTGCAAGCGAGCGACCTCGGCAGCCTTGTCTTCGGGCAGGATGCCGGCGACAACCCGGTCGATGCCAACCTCGTCGGCTACGGCACGAGCAGCGCGCTCGTTGTCGCCTGTGAGCAACACCGGGGTCAACCCGAGGCCACGCAGCTCGGCGACGGCTTGGCGACTTGTCTCCTTCAGGCGATCAGCGACGGCGATGACCCCCCACGGTGCGCCGTCGACGGCGACGCCGACGACCGTCGATCCAGCGGCTTCGAGGCGGTCCACTTCGCCGGCGAGTGCAGCCGGCAGTGCCATGCCTCCTGCCGCAAGCAACCTGGGACGACCGACGGCGACCTCATGGCCATCGACGACCGCCTGGACGCCGAGGCCGGACCGGGTCGAGAACGACTGTGCGGCGGGCAAGGGGCCCGAGCGATCGCGGGCTGCGCCGGCGATCGCCTGGGCGATCGGGTGCTCGCTCGCATCTTCCGTCGCGCCTGCCAAGCGCACCATGGCGCCCTCGTCGATCCCGTCCGCGACCACGACCGCGGTGACGGCCATTCTGCCTTCGGTCAAGGTTCCCGTCTTGTCCAGGACGACCGTCGTCACCTGGCGTGTCTGCTCGAGAACCTCGGGCCCTTTGATAACGATGCCGAGCTGAGCGCCCCGGCCCGTGCCCACCATGAGGGCCGTCGGCGTCGCAAGGCCGAGCGCGCACGGACAGGCGATGACGAGGACGGCGACGGCCACAGTGAAAGCCGACGTCGGTGCGGCAGCACCGACGAACAGCCACCCAACGAGCGTGAGAGCCGAGACCGCGATCACGACGGGGACGAAGACCGCCGACACCCGGTCCGCAAGCCGCTGGACCGGCGCCTTGCCGGCTTGGGCCTCTGCGACGAGGCGGGTGATCTGGGCAAGCGCCGTCGACGCACCGACCCGCGTCGCCTCGACGACGAGACGCCCCGACACGTTGACCGTCGAGCCGGTGACGGAGTCACCCGGCGCGACTTCGACCGGAAATGACTCGCCGGTCAGCATCGACTGGTCGATCACCGACGTGCCGATCTCGACGCGCCCGTCGGTCGCCAACTTCTCACCCGGGCGCACGACGAAGCGGTCCCCGACGGCGACTTCCTCGATGGGCACCAGGACCTCCGTCCCGTCGCGCACGACGCGGGCCTCCTTGGCCCCGAGTTCGACGAGCTTGCGGATGGCATCGCCCGAACGTCGCTTCGCCCGCGCCTCGAGGTAGCGCCCGAGGAGGATCAGGGTCGTGATGGCACCGGCCGTGTCGAAATAGATCTGAGTGGGCATCCCGAAAGCCAGCACGACCGTCGACCACGTCCATGCCGCGAGGGTCCCCACCGACACCAGGGTGTCCATCGTCGCCGCGCCGTGACGGGCGTTCATCGCGGCGGCCTTGTGGAACGGCCAGCCGGCGAAGAAGACGACCGGGGTCGCAAGCCCGAGGGACAACCACTCCCATCCCGATGGGCGGGCAGCCGCGACCCAGGCGAAGATGACGAGCGGCACGCTGAGCGCTGCCGCCAGGACGAGGCGCCGCCGGTAGTGGCGTACCGGGTCCTCCCCGGTCAAAGCAGCCGGCAAGGCGGCGCCGTAGCCCGCGGCTTCGACGGCGCCGATAAGAGCCGCCACATCTGTTCGTCCCGGGTCGTAAGTGACCGCGGCGTGCTCGCTCGCAAAGTTCACCGTCGCCTCCACCCCGACGAGCTTGTTGAGGCGTTTCTCGATGCGCTGCGCGCACGAGGCACACGTCATGCCGGAGATGGCGAGCTCGACGCGCGCACACTCCTCAGCCGGTGGCGAGCTCGACGGCGGCGACGGGGCCTTCGCTGCGCCGGCCACGGGGGCCGCGGCCATCACGTCGCCTCGTAGCCCGCCTCTTCGATGGCGGCGCGCAAAGCCTGGTCGTCGAGACCATCGCCGGTCACCGTCACGAGCTTCGTCGCGAGGTCGACCGTGACATCCGCCACACCCGCAACGTCTTTGACCCCCGTTCCCACAGCGTGCTTGCAGTGATCGCACGTCATCCCTGGAACCCTGTAGGTCACCGTCTCCGTCATCGCTCCATCCTCGATTCCGGCCGCATGGCGCTGACCGCTTCAGTTCAGTATACCCCAGCCCTGTATGGGTATCACTGCCTGACATGCGTTGCCGCAGCCTTCCCGCGACTCGCTACCATCGGTGCCGACGACGTGCGCCCGAGCGAGAGAGAGGTGGCATGGGCGGGATCCGCGCTGGGCTGGTCGCGCTGGCAGTCCTTGCCGTCTCACCGGGGGGGGCGGGCGCCGGGGTTGACGCATACGCCGCGGCCCCGTCGGCCGTCGGGAGGGTATCGGCCCTATCGGCCCCATCGGCCGGGGTCTACACCCCCTTGGCGCCGATTCGCATCTGCGACACCCGCCCCAACAACCCATCGCACCTGTCGGGCCCAAGCGCCCAGTGCACCGGCAAGACGCTTGGCGCAGGGTCCACCCTCACCGTCGGCGTGGCCGGCACGGACGTCGCCGGGACCGGAGCGGGCTTCGGCGTGCCCGCAGGGGCGACCGCTGCGGTGCTCAACGTGACCGCCGTCGATCCGGCGGGCGCGGGGTACCTCACGGTTTGGCCGGCCGGAGCGCCCCGGCCCACCACGTCGAACGTCAACTACGGACCGGGGCGGACTGTTCCGAATCTGGTCCAGGTGGGTCTGGGCCCCCAAGGACAGGTCAGCATCTACGCCTCGGCGCCGACCGACACGGCCGTCGACCTCCAGGGCTACTCGGATACGGTCGCCACTCAAAGCGGCCCGATCGCGGGCCTATACGACGGCCTTGCGTCCCCGGCCCGCATCTGCGACACCCGCCCCAACAACCCATCGCACCTGTCGGGCCCAAGCGCCCAGTGCACCGGCAAGACGCTTGGCGCAGGGTCCACCCTCACCGTCGGCGTGGCCGGCACGGACGTCGCCGGGACCGGAGCGGGCTTCGGCGTGCCCGCCGGGGCGACCGCTGCGGTGCTCAACGTGACCGCCGTCGATCCGGCGGGCGCGGGGTACCTCACGGTTTGGCCGGCCGGCGCGCCCCGGCCCACCACGTCGAACGTCAACTACGGGCCGGGGCGGACTGTTCCGAACCGGGTCACTGTTGCGCTGTTGGCCGCCGGGGACATCAGCATCTACTCCCCCGCGCTCTCAAATGTGGTGGTCGACCTGTCCGGCTACTACGGCGGGCCGAGCGGCCCGGGCGCCCAGTTCGTCACGCTCGCGGCGCCGGAGCGTATCTGCGACACCCGCCCCGGCGACCCGTCGGGGCTATCGGGGCCGGGAGCCCAGTGTGACGGCTCGGGCGGCTCGGGTGAGACTCTCGGGCCGGGCGGAACCGTGACGGTGGGCGTCGCCGGCACGGACGTTGCCGGTACCGGGGCGGGCTTCGGCGTGCCCGCAGGTGCAACGGCCGCCGTCATCGACGTCACCGCGATACATCCCAGCACTGCCACCTACATCGAGGCCTATCCCGGGCCGTCTCGACCCACCGCCTCGGACCTCAATCCTGCTGCCGGGAGTGTCGAGGCGAATCTGGCCGTCATCACCCTGTCGCCCGCGGGCACCGTCGAGTTGTACAACAACGCCGGCTCGGTCAACGTCGCCATCGACGTCGAGGGCTACTACCTGGCCCCGCCGGCCAACACGATCACGACGCGCGTCGGCGGGCCTCCGTCGGGCGAGAAGGCGACGGCTATTGCCCTCGCGCCGTTCGGGGTGGCCACCGATCCGGCGGGCGACGTGTTCATAGAAGACCGGACCAACAGCGTCGTATATCAAGTGTCCCCCACGGGGACCGAGACCGTCGCCGCAGGGGGCGGTGGGGACCCTTCCCGGTGCCCTGGGGCGTCCGACCTGGTGGGGGATGGCTGCCGGGCCACCGCCGCGGCGCTTAATCTCGACGGCAGTCTTGCGCCGGATGGCGTCGCCGTCGATGCCCACGGTGACCTGCTCATCGTCGACTCCCACCACGGCCGGGTGCGGATGGTGGCGAGATCCACCTGCTCGTCGTCCTGTCCCTACGGACTGGCCTCGACAACGGCAGGCGACATCTACACCGTGGCCGGCGGTGGCCCCGGCAATATCTTTCTTTCCAACAGCGGCGTGCCGGCCACAGCGGCCGCACTCGCCCCCTCCGGGATCTCCGTCGACTCAACAGGGGATCTGCTCATCGCGGACTTCCACTGGGTGAAGATGGTGGCGGCCTCCAACTGCTCGTCGTCCTGTCCCTACGGACTGGTCTCGACAACGGCAGGCGACATCTACACCGTGGCCGGTGGTGAAAGCACCCTGAGTGACGGCGGGCCTGCAACGGCGGCCATCATCAGCCCGCAAGGGCTCACTGTCGACGCGTCGGGAGATCTGATCTTTGCCGATCCGGGCAGCGACCGCGTGCGCATGGTGGCTCTCAAGAACGCTTTCGTTTCCATTGCAGGAGAGCCTTTCGACGCGATCGCCGGCGACATCTACACCGTGGCCGGTGATGGCGCGTTCGGATCCTCCGGCGACGGGGGGCCTGCAACGGCGGCCACGCTCGGCGCTCCAAGTGGGGTTGCCTTCGACCCGGCCGGGAACCTGCTCATCACCGACACCTACAACAACCTGGTCCGCATGGTGGCAGCCTCCAAGTGCTCGTCGTCCTGTCCCTACGGACTGGCCTCGACAACGGCAGGCGACATCTACACCGTGGTCGGCGGTGGCGCCTCTGGGTTGGGCGATGGTGGGCCGGCCACGGCGGCCACGCTCAACAATCCGGAAGGCATCGCCGTGGATGCGCAGGGGAACCTGCTCATCGCCGACGCGTTGAACCAGCGGGTGCGCGTCGTGGCCGCGTCGAACTGCTCGTCGTCCTGTCCGTACGGCATGGCGCCGATGGCCGACGGTCACATCTACACGATGGCCGGCAACGGCACCTTCAGCTACTCGGGCGACAGGGGGACAGCTACCTCGGCCGAGCTTTTCACCCCCTCCGGGATCGCCGTCGACGCCCATGGTGACCTGCTCGTCGCCGACTCGTTGAACCAGCGGGTGCGCATCGTGGCCGCATCGAGCTGCTCGTCGTCTTGTCCCTACGGGATCGCGTCGATGACTGCCGGTGACATCTACACGCTTGCCGGAGGTGGCCCGGCAGGGTTGGGCGACGGCGGGCCAGCAACGGCGGC
>JAJZBS010000030.1 GCA_021851885.1 Actinomycetes bacterium
AAGCCGGCAGGTGCGATCTGCAACCTCGACTGCGCCTACTGCTACTACCTGGCGAAGCAGGCCCTGTACCCTCACGCGCGCTTCAAGATGACCGACGGCGTGCTGGAGCGGTTCCTGCGCCAGTGCATCGAGGTGCAGCCGGGTCCCGTCGCCACCATCGCGTGGCAAGGCGGCGAGCCGACGCTCATGGGGCTCGAGTTCTTTCGCCGCGCCGTCGAGATCGCCGATCGGTATCGCCGCCCAGGCCAGAGCCTCGAGCACGTCCTGCAGACAAACGGGACTCTTCTCAACGAGGAGTGGGCTGACTTCCTGGCGGCACACGACTTCCTCGTCGGGATCAGCATCGACGGCCCGCGCGAGCTTCACGATGCGCTGCGCACGGACAAGCGGGGGCGCCCGACGTTCGACCGTGTCACCCGGGGCCTCACGTTCCTGCGGCGGGCAGGCGTGCGCTACAACGTGCTGTGCGCCGTGAACGCGGTGAACGCCGGCAGGCCGCGTCGGGTCTACCGCTTCCTGCGGGACGAGTGCGGCTCGGAGTTCATGCAGTTCATTCCGATCGTCCAGCGCGCCTCTGCGGCCACACGCGCAGGAGCTGTCACGGAGGCATCGGTGTCTGCGGCGGCATGGGGCACCTTTCTGATCGAAGTGTTCGATGAGTGGATCGCCGGCGACGTCGGCAAGGTCTTCGTGCAGATGTTCGAATCCACGCTTGGGTCCTGGATGGGTCTCGGGCCCGCACTATGCGTTTTCGGAAAGACATGTGGGGCCTCGATCGCCGTGGAGCACAACGGTGACGTCTACTCCTGCGACCACTTCGTGGACCCCGAGCATCTCCTCGGCAGTATCAGGGGAGGCCGCCTGGTCGATCTCGTGTCGTCGGAGCGCCAACGCGCATTCGGTGACGACAAGCACCGCCGGCTGCCCGCAAAGTGCCGCAGCTGTCGGGTCCTCCCCCTGTGCTGGGGCGAGTGCCCGAGGAACCGCTTCGTGACCACGGACGACGGCGAAGAAGGGTTGAACTACCTCTGTGCCGGCTATGAGGCTTACTTCCGGCACACCGCCGCCGCGATGCGGGCGATGGCGGCGTTGCTCGTGGCAGGGCGCCCCGCGGCCGACGTCATGGCCATGGCGTCGGCTCCGCTCTCTACTCACCTGTGCAAGGGCGGGCCCACTCGCCCGCCTGAAGTGCCCTGAGGTCCTTCGCCGGTGCAGTGCAGCATCGGCGATGCAATGCACGGAGGGGTCGCGACTTCGGTATCCGGAAGCCCGCAAGCACTGTCACGGGTCAGGGCCTTGTCGTCGCCGGCCACTGCTGAAAACCCGCAAGAGGGCTCAGGGCGTCAGGTCGCGACGGCGAGCGTTGCGACGACACCGGCATGGTCCGACGGCCACAGACCGCCTGGGGTGCGGTCGCTCGCGCCGGCGCCGACGAGCCAGGCCCGCTCCGCGCGGAAGGCGCCGTCGGTGAAGATCATGTCGATGCGCTGCGTCAGTGGCCCCGAGCTCAGGTTGGCGGTCCTGCAGCAGGTCATCCCTGCGCCACCGGGGTTTGCCTGCGCCCAGGCGTCACTCCAGCCGGCCGCGCGCACGGCGTCATAGGCCTGGCTCCCTGCCCCGGTCGCCGGCGAGTTGACGTCCCCGAGAACAAGGGTCGGCTCACGGCCGCCGCGCACCAAATCGAGCAGCTCATGGGCCTGGGCGTCGCGTGTGGGGTCGCTGTAGGCCTCGAGGTGCGTGGCGACGACGCGGAAGTGGTGCCGGCCGACGGTGGCGTCAACCGCCCCCCAGCCCCGCTTGATGGCGATGGGGGCTCCTGCGACGTGCACGGTCAGGTCGTGCGCATAGGTCCCGCTCGTCGGGTTCGACACCGACAGCTGCGGGTCGTGGCTGCGGACGAGGATGACATCCCTGTCCTGCAGCCCGACGACACCGACGGCGGGTACCGGGAGGGCGCCGCTGAACCCGTCGGCGACGGCCGCCACGGCGTACGGCGACCCCAGGCGGGCGAGGTCGGCCTGCAGGCCGACGACGAAGTCGTAGGCGACCGTCGCGGTTGTCTGGCCGGCGGGAGTGACCGTCCAGATGACGGCTTCCTGCAGGGCCACCAGGCCGGGCTTGGCCGATGCGATCTCCTGGGCATCTGCCTTGAGGCGTGCGGGGACGTCGGACTGGATCAGCTGCCGGTAGGCGGCGGTGGCGTCGGGACCGAGCTGTCCCGCGGCCGCGGCGAACAGAGGCGACAGGTCGGCACCGAAGTACATGTTGCGCGTCATGACGGTGATGGTCGCCGCGGGCCGTGGGCTGTTCGGCGTGGTCGTCGAGCAGGCCACGAGGCCGGCGGCAGCGATCACGACGACGACGCCGGCCACGGCGCGCCGCCGACGGATCGCCGGCGTCGATCGCGAGCGCGCAAGAAGTGCCATCGTCCGCCTCAGCATGAGCGGGGCAGGTACAACCGAGTAGGGCCGAACGGCCTTTCGGCGCCCAGGCCCCTCAGCGCTTTGAGCTTGTCCCGACTTGTCGGTTCGCTCGCCCTGTCCGTTCAGGCATCCGCCGTATCGAGCGCGCTCGCGCAGTGCCCGCACTTGGTGGCCGCCTTGGGGAGGTCGGACGCGAGGCAGTACGGGCAGGACTTGGTTGCCGCCGGCTCCCCGAAGACGTCGTGCCCTCGGCGATTCATGTACGTCCTGTACGGCACGACGATGACGAAGTAGATCACAGCCATGAAGACGACGAAGTAGACGAGCGCCGAGATGAACGCCCCGAGGTCGATCCGCTGCCCGTTGATGGTCCAGCCGAGGCCCTTGCCGGTCGCTCCACCCCCTGCCGCCGCGTTGATGAGCGGCGTGATGACACTGTCGGTGAACGCCTTGATGAGCGTGCTGAACGCCAAGGCCGTGACCAGACCGACGGCGACGACGACGAGCTCTCCCTGCATGAGAAAGCGTTTGAAGCCCTTCACAATCGTCTCCTTTCGGACGCGTCCTCTTCTGGCTGGCCGCGCCCTTGTCCTAGATAACGATACGCCGGATTGCAGCGGAACTCGATGTTTCACGGGCCTGCGGGAAAGCGCCGGCCAGCGCCGCCGCCCCGCTCCGTTGGCCGGATGCCCTGACGGGAGGCGGTCAGCGCATCAGGGACTTCGGGAGGGCCATCGCGGCGAGAACCGACGCGAGGCTGAGAGCGGCGAGGAGCCAGAAGACGGTGACGACGTCCCGGTCGCTCACGAGGAACCCGATGACGAGGACCAGGAGGGCACCGATCCCGTTCGCCAATCCGAGCGCGATGCCCGAGCCCATGGACCTGTTCTCCGGGAACATGTCCTGGCCGATGAGAACCGTCGTCGATGCGGTCGAGAACAGGGCAATACCGAGCAGGCCGGCGGCCACCCACACGGCGGGTCCGCGCATGTGGACGACCGGGAGGATCAATATGGCGGTGGCGAGCGCCGAGGCCACGAGCACCGGCCTGCGGCCGAGCCTGTCGGCCAGATGGCCGCCCCAGAGGTTGCCGACGACGCCGACCACGATCATCGTCGTGATGATCGACGCGCCGGCCACCAGCGACCCGCCGCGGACGTGCCACATGATCGGGATGAAGGTGGCGAGGCCGAACGTCGCGAGCGCCCGTGTCCCCCGGTACGCGATGAGGAGGCTCATCGGGCGCCCGTGCTCGGCCCAGCGGACGGCGCTACCGGTGCGGGGCCGCGGTGGCAGCTTGGGCGCCCAGCGGAACAGCAGGGCAACGGTCACCAGCCCGGGGACGGCGATCACCCAGAGGTACCCGAGGCCGAGCTCTGTGGCGACGAGGCTCGCGATGGTGGGCCAGATGCCCCGGCCGATCTCGCCTCCCACGAGGAACATGGACGTCATCAGGCCGCGCCGGCCGTGGAGCATGCTGCGCACGGCTGCGAGGGCCTGCGGGTGGAAGAGGGCGCTCCCGAGGCCGATGAGCAACAGGAGCAGGATCATGAGCACGAGGCTGTGGGCGACGCCGAGCAGCGCACCGCCGGCAGAGCTCAACAAGAGACCGCCGACGATGAGACTGCGCCCCCCGACACGGTCGGCCACCCACCCGACGACAGGCTGCAACGCCTGGCCGATCGTCAGTGCTGCGACCAGTGAACCGGCCAGCTGGAGCGGCTCGTGCAGCGAGACGAGAACTGCGGGGAGGATGCCCGGGAGGTAGTTGGCGGCACCGTCGTTGAGGAGATGGGCCCACGTCAGGCCGGCGAGCCGGCGGACGGCACCGTCGCCACCGGCGAGTGCTTCCGACAGCGAGCCACCGGACGAATCGGAGCCCGGCGCGCCACGCGCGACCTCGCTGGGGCGCGCAACGCCGCGCGCAGCCGCCGGTTTCCCAGCACCTGGTCCGGCGCTCACGCGTCCGCCGCAGCCGGTTGACTCAACTGATGGCCCCTTCCGCTCATCGTGGACCCGGCAGGCAATGGCACCGGGCTACTCGCACAACCCGGGGCCGGACGGCCAGATTCCCGTCGCCGTAATCCCGTGGCTTGGCCAGGGGCCGTGACGATCGCAGGTAGGTCGTTCCCCTGCGCAGGCTTGGTCGCCCGGTGGAGACGTGCGCCTGGATCGGCATTGGTGATCGGCTGGCCGACGACGACGTCGGCGAACAGGCAGCAAGAAGCGCACCAACAACGGTCGCGCAAGGAACGCCGCGTCGCGCAGTCCCGCGTCCGCGCCGGGTACGCGCGTGGCCCGTCAAACGGCTCCGTCCACGCAAGCGCATCGGGAGACCGTAGACGCTCCGGTGGGCCGCTGCCGGAGGGGTCGATGGTAGGGCCGGCCACGATGCCGCCCGCGGGATCGACCGCCGTGCCGGGCACCGGGAATGCCGTGCCGGGCACGGGCAGCGGGCGACACGGCGAGGATGCGGCCGCCGCCGTCGACGTCGGCGGCACCTTCACCGATGCCGTCATCGTCACCCCGGGCTCCCGGTCATATCGCGCACGGCACGACGTCGGCGACCAACGCGCTTGTCGAACGGCGCGTCGCGAGAACCGCTCTCGTGACGACGGATGGTCTTGCCGACATCCTGCACATCGGCAGGCAGGATCGCCCGCCTCTGTACGACCTGTCGCCGACCCGCCCCGATCCGCTCGTCGCGCGCGAGGACGTTGTCACAGCCGCCCAGCTCGCCGGGCAGGGCGCTGGACGCAGGAGGCCCCGCCGCTCTCACGGCGGTCGGGCTCGAGGTGTACCGCGATGCGCTGGCGGGCGTCGCCGAGGAGATGGGCGCGGCACTGCGCCGCGCGGCGTTCTCGCCGAACATCAAAGAGCGCACCGACTGCCCGGCCGCGGTGTTCGGCCCCGACGGCGACCTCGTCGCCCAGGCCGAGCACATCCCGGTCCACCTGGGAGCGATGCCTGCGAGCGTGCGCGCCCTCATCGACACGTTCGGCCCGCCGCGCGTCGCCGACGCCGCAGGATCTCGCGAGGACATCGTCGAGCTGATCGCGGCCAACTCACGCACCCCAAGCGAGCGGATCCGGGCCGACACGCCCGGCGGGGGTGATTGGGGAGCGCTGCCACAGGCCGTCCCCCAAAAGCGCGATCCTTAAGGCATGTGCGGGAGATTCACGCTCACGGTTCCGGCGGCGCGCCTCGTCGAGCTCTTCGGCGTCGACGATCGGGTGGCCGGTGAGATCGGTGCACGATGGAACATCGCTCCGAGCCAGGATGTCCTCGCCGTCGTGCTCGGCCCGGGCGGCAAGCGCAGGCTCGCCACGATGCGCTGGGGTCTTGTCCCGTCGTGGGCCAAGGACCCGTCGATCGGCAACAGGCTCATCAATGCCCGGGCGGAAACCGTCGCCGCCAAGGGCGCTTTTCGCTCGGCCTTTGCCCGCCGGAGGTGCCTCATCCCGGCGAGCGGCTTCTACGAGTGGCAGGCGGTTGCGCCCGGAGGGGTTGCGCACCCCCGCCGCCGGCCGTTCCACCTCCATGCCGCCGACGGCACGCCGCTCGCGCTCGGCGGGCTCTGGGAGGAGTGGCGCGGTCGCGACGGGGACCTGACGACCTGCACGATCGTCACGACGCGCCCGAACGCCGTCGTCGCAGCGATCCACGACCGGATGCCGCTCGTCGTCCCGCCGGCCGCCTGGGAGCGCTGGCTGGCACCCGAGCCGCTCGACGCAGCGGACCAGGAGGCGCTCCTCGGGCCGGCACCCGACGACCTTCTCGTCGCCGACCCCGTGAGCGCGCGCGTCAACAGCCCGCGCAACGACGGTCCCGATCTCGTCGAGGCCGTCGGACCTTGACGGCGGACCCTGACGGCGCGCCGGGCGATCAGAGGACGCCGAAGCGCCGCGCGACCTCGTCGAGATCGGCGAGGTATTCCGAGCGAGCGCCCTCCTCCAGGAACGAGGCCGTGAAGGAGTTGCGGGCGAGCTGGACGAGATCGCCGTCGGTGGCCCCGAGGGCCGCTTGGAGCGCGCGGTAGTTCTCCTCGACGTAGCCGCCGAAGTAGGCGGGATCGTCGGAGTTGACCGTGACGCACAGGCCCCGCCGGAGCATGGCCAGCACGTTGTGCTCGGCGAGGGACGGGAACACCCGCAGCTTGACGTTGGAGATGGGGCAGACCGTCAGGGGAACCTGCTCGGCCACGAGCCGCTCCACGAGGGCGCCGTCTTCCATGCAGCGCACACCGTGGTCGACCCGGCGCACGCCGAGGATGTCGAGTGCCTGGACGATGTAGGAGGGCGGGCCCTCCTCCCCGGCATGGGCGACGGCTTGCAGGCCTGCTTGGCGGGCGCGCGCGAAGACGTCGCGGAACTTCTCGGGGGGGTTGCCGACTTCGGACGAGTCGAGGCCGACCGCGACGAACGCGTCGCGGTAGGCGAGCGCGTCGTCGAGGGTTGCCGCGGCCTCCTCGGCGCTCAGGTGCCGCAAGAAGGACAGGATGAGCCCGCTCGACATGCCGAGCTCGTCGCGACCGTCGGCGAGCGCGCGGGAGATCCCCTCGACGACGGTCGCAAGGGGGATGCCGCGCGTCGTGTGGCTCTGCGGGTCGAAGTACATCTCCACGTGACGGACGTTCTGGCTCCTGGCCCGGCGAAGGTAGGCCATGGTGAGGTCGTAGAAGTCGTCGTCGGTCACGAGGACGCTGCAGCCCGTGTAGTAGACGTCGAGGAAGGACTGGAGGTCCTCGAAGACGTAGGCGCGCCGGAGGGCTTCTGCGGAGGGGTAGGGGATCGCGACGCCGTTGCGCGTGGCGAGCTCGACGGCCATCTCGGGCTCCAAGGTCCCTTCGATGTGGAGGTGGAGCTCGGCCTTCGGCAACGCCGCGACGAGGTCGTCGTGCGCCCCTCTCGCCCCGGGCTGGCCACCGGCTCCCGGTCGGCTGCCTGCGGTCGTCGCGTCGTCCATCACTGTGTCCTCCGGGTCGATCAGGGGGCGCCGTCGCGGCCCAAACGGGTACAAGCATCCGCGGTGACCGCCGCCGCCGCCCGGGCGGCCAGGGCGAAGTCGCGGTACAGGCGGCCCGCAGCGGCGGCGCGCCACGGCCGGGGTGCGAGATAGCGGAGGACCCGTGCAGGGGCGATCGAGCCGTCGCGCGAGAGCAGACCGACGAGATCGTCGTCCAAGGTCCCCTCGTCGGCCCGGTCGCTGATGGAGCGCACGGCGGACCAGGGGTGCCCGCGTTCTTCGCACACGGCGGCGACGGCCGCCGTCTCCATGTCGAGCGCCCGGACGCCCTGGCCGGCGAGACGGGCAAGAGCGCCCTGGTCGGTGACGAGGTCGGTGACGGTGAGCACCGTGCCGTCCAGGTGAGCCCCGGCGAGTGGGTGGGCCCGGTACTCGTTGCCGTCGGTGTCGCGCACCGCTTGCGGGACGATGACCGATCCCACGGGGGTGCCGGGACCGATCCCCCCCGCGACCCCGCAGACGACGACGCGGTCGAAGGGCTCGGCGTCGAGCATCTCGCGGGCGGCAGCGGCGCTCGCCGCGGTGCCGATGCCCGCCGTCGTCGCGACGAGGCGGAGCTTTCCCGCCGTGCCGCGGTAGATGCGCCGGCCCGGCGACCCAGCGGCCTCGACGCGTCGGAGCCGCAGCACCCGGACGAGGGGCTGGAGCTCGATGCGCATCGGGGCGAGGATCAGCACCGCGGGCCTGGGGTCGGGATCCTCGTTGCCTCCTGCCATGCGGGGTCATCCTAGGCATCTCCCCTTCCAGCCGCCGCCGGGTCGTCGCAACGGGATATGTTGGTTGATGTGCACATCGACGAACTGGCGACCCCCGCCCTCGTCGTCGAGTCGTCTCTCCTCGATCGCAACCTGGACGAGATGGCTCGCGCCCTTCCCGGCTCGCGGTGCCGCCCGCATGTCAAGGCCCACAAGTGCACCGCGCTGGCCCGCCTCCAGGCAGAACGCGGGCACACGGCCTTCACTTGCGCCACCGTCGCCGAAGTCGAAGGTATGGCCCGTGCCGGCCTCGGCGACGACGTGCTGCTCGCCAACGAAGTCGTCGACGTGGGGCGCCTCGCGGCGGCGGTCGCCACCGGCGCCCGGGTGACGGTCGCCGTCGACTCGGCCGAGACAGTCGCCGCGGCCGTCGCAGGCGGTGTCCGGGAGGTCGTCATCGACGTCAACGTCGGCCTGCCGCGCTGCGGTTGCGCTCCCGCGGACGCGGGCCACCTCGCAGAGCTGGCGCGCAGCAACTCCCTTGCCGTACGCGGCGTCATGGGCTACGAGGGCCACGCCGTCGGGATCGAGGATCGCGACGCGCGTGTCGCGGAGACCGACAGGGCCATGGCCCTCCTCGCCCAAGCCCACGGCGACGCCGGTGGCGAGCTGATAACGGCCGGCGGAACCGGCACGTACGACATCAACGGTGTGGCGACGGAGATACAAGCCGGTTCGTACGCTCTCATGGACACCGCCTACGGCAAGCTCGGGCTGCCGTTCGCGCTCGCACTGTCGATCGTTGCGACCGTGGTCTCGGTCGCGCCCGACTGGGCCGTGGCCGACTGCGGGCTGAAGGCGCTCGGGATGGACCACGGCAACCCGACGATTCCCGGAGCTGCGGTCTGGTTCTGCTCGGACGAGCACGTCACGTTCGCACCGGACCAACCGTTGCGCGTTGGCGATCGGGTGCGGGTGCTCCCCGCCCATATCGACCCGACCGTCGCGTACCACGCCGCGATGCACGTCGTCGACGGCGACGAGGTGGTCGAGACCTGGCCCGTGGATCTCCGCGGCTGGTGAGGCCGCCCCACCGGGGCTGTCGCCGCAGGTGACCTTTGGCCCTGGCCGAGGCCGCGGCCGTGATCGATCCTGGGAGGTGGAGCACGTCCCGTGCAGCCAGCGTCAGGCACGGCGGCCGCCGGCGCCGGGGCGCGCACGAGCGAACGGAGGTGTGGCGATGAGGCAAGAGCGCGCCTCGCGGTGGATCCCCCGATGGGCCCGGGCAGTCGCCGTCGTCGCCCTTGGCGCGGCCGTGGCCGCCCTTGTGCGCGGGTGGCGACCGGCGGGGTGCGGCCGCGCTCGCCGCGGTGCCCACAGCGTCGCGCGCCGGGCCCGTTTCCGCTGGGGTCGGGTACGCGCATTGCGCTACAGGATGGCCGGCTCCCATCCGAACCCGGATGTCGACGATCACACGCTGTCGGACAGGGTCCGTTCCACCCTCGGCCCCCTCGAGCACCGTCTCGACATCCCCCACGTCCACGTCCAGGCCCAGGGCCACGAGGTGCTCCTCCACGGGGACGTCTCCTCCGACGAGCAGACGGTCGCCATCGAGGAGGCTGTCCGCCGTGTCCCCGGCGTCGGCAAGGTCAGCTCCCATCTGCACGTCGGGCTGTTCCCGGGCGACACCAGGCCCTCGGAAGGGGGCCACCATGCAGGGCCGTCCGAAGGGTTGGCCATCCTTCTCGCGGCCGCGCACGGCGCGGGTGCGCCCGAGGGGTCGGAGCCCGAGGTCGTCAGCTCCGTGCTCTCGGCGTTCATGGAGCTCTTGCCGACCGGCGAGCGGCGTCACGTCGTCACGCACCTCGCGGCGGATGTGCGGGCCCTCGTGCCGGCCCACGGCCGCTTCGCAGCGCGCGCACCGGCGTTCGTCCACGTGCACCGGCCCGCGCTCTCCCGGCGGCCGCGCCACGTGGCGGACTTCGCCTTGGACGCGCTCCCGACGCTCGACCCCGCGTCGCGCGAGCTGATCGTGCGGTCTGTGGTCGGTGCCTTGCGGGACCTCGTGCCCGAGGAGGTCGCCGACGTCGGTGCCGTGCTTCCACGCGAGCTCCGGGACCTGTGGAAGACGGCGGTGCCACTCTGATCGGGCGCGCGCCCGCAGCCGCCGTGCGCGCCGGGCGGATTGCGCGCGTCCGGGATCTCGTCGCCGAGGTCGGTGGCCGGTACTCGGCGGGGCTCGGCATCGACGTGGACGCAGGTGACGACGAGGTGGAACGCCGGTTCATCGCCGCGACGATGTTGGGGAACCGCATCTCGGCCGGCGGCTCCTGGGTCGTCTTGGGCGCGGGCACGTCCCACCGAGCCGGCGCCGGACGCCGACACCGGTCAGCGGCGCTCGTCGTCTAGCGGTTCTTCGATCGACTGGTCGAGCCAGTCCGCCTCGGCGACGTCGTCGTGCCAGGCGCCGCGCTCGATGCTCTGGTCGACCTCGACGACGGCCGCTTGCTCGAGGACGTCGGCCTCGGGCCGTTCTGCTGGATCAAAGTGACCAACGGATCCGCCCGCCGTCGTCCCCGGTTCCGCCGTGACGTCCGGCTCTTCCTGGTCGTGCAGGTCACTTCCAGGCGCATCGGGCAGCGCCGTCTCCGAGGCCGCCGGGCCGGGCTTGCCTGCCGGCTTGGTGCCGGACTCGCCGGGTGCTCCCGTCACCGTGCGCCTCCCTTCAGGCTTGGGGCTGTCCCTTCAGGCCGGGCGCCGTTGGCGCCCTCTTAGGACGCTACGCCGTCTCCGTCGGCAGTGCCGCTGATCTGGCCTTCCGGCGGGCGCGCGACCTCGCCCAGATCCCGAACGCCTCCGCGGAGCTGACCGGGCTGTAGCCGAGCTCCTCGACGAGGCGGCGGTTCGACAGGACCGGGCGGTAGCGCAGGAAGTCGATGTAGGGCGCGCCGTGCGGGCTCAGCCCCAGCGTGCGGGCCGCTCCGAGCCCGGCGCTCAGGAGGCCGGGTGGCAGGGGGAGGTAGGGCTTGTGCAAGACCTCGGCGATCGCGCGGGGCGCGAGCGCCCCCTCGCCGGCGAGGTTGAAGATGCCTGTCACCTCGCCGAGGACCCCCGCGACGACGACGGCGACGAGATCACCGTCCCAGATGAAGACGAACGGGGACTCCGAGCCGCGCACGCCGAGGACGACCGGCCCCTCGAACAGGTCGGTCACCGGGCTTCTGGTCCCCTCCCCGATGACCGTGCCGGGCCGCAGCACGAGCTGGGCAAGCGCGGGGTGGGTGTGCCGGTACTCGGCAAGCATCTCTTCGACCAGGCGCTTGTGGTGCGCGTAAGGGATGGTGGGCTGTGCGCGTAGAGGGTCGTCTTCGTCGATGAGCTCCGGGTTGTCCCGGTGGTACCCGTAGGCGGCACCGCTCGTCGTGACGACGAGCTTCTTGACTCCTGTCGCGATGCATGCTTCGACGACGTTGCGCGTGCCCAGGACGTCGACACGGTAGGCGAGGTCGGCCGGCGCGTGGCGCGGGGCGCGCACGATCGACGCGAGGTGGACGACCGTGTCGATCGAACGGTCGCCGATGACGTCTGCGATGTCGTCGGTCGTGATGTCGGCGCGGACGTGCTCGACGGCGGCGCCGGGGCCACCGGCGGGGCCCGCTCGAGTACCCGAACCAGGGCCCGCACCAGATGCGGTGGGGAGTGCACGGACGTCGAGGGCGACGATCGGTCCGGTCCCGGCCGAGCGCGCGGCTAGGGCCTGGACCGTGAGACGCCCGACGTAGCCGGCGGCCCCGGTCACGAGGACGCCCGATCTGCTCATGGGCCCCTCCGGGCTCGCGCACCAGGGTCGCAGGCCGTGCCGCGGCTCTGCGCCGTCACCGCCCGGGCTCCTGGTGCATCTCCTTGAAGTCGAGCAAACCCGGCGGCAGGAGGTGGCGGGTGGGGTCGACGTCGACGTGGACGACGGCTGGTTGGTCCGCTGCGGCGCAGCGCCGGAGTGCGCCGTCGAGCTCGGCTGGTGCGGTGACGTGCTCCCCTCGCGCCCCCATGGCACGTGCGACCTCGTCGAAACGGATCTCGCCGAGATCCGTGTTGATCGTTCCCTGCCCACGCGAGCCCATCGCCTCGCGCAGGGGGCCCAGCCCGACTTGTTGTGTGATCTTGACCATGCCCCACTGGCGGTCGCACAGGACGATGAACGTGACCGCCAGGCGCTCGCGGACTGCCGTCTCGATCTCCTGGACGTGCATGCCCATCGCCCCGTCGCCGATGATGCAGTAGACGGGCCGGTCGGGATGGGCCGCCTTGACGCCGAGGGCTTGGCCGAGCCCGGCGCCGAGCATGCCGAAGGTGAACGTCGAGAAGATGGAGTTCGGGCGCCCGGCTTTGTGGAACATCGTCGCCCAGACGGCGGTGTTCCCCCCGTCGATGACGACCATGGCTTCGGGCCCGAAGACGCGCCGCGCGGTCACGGGGATCTGCGCCGGGTGCACGCTGGTGGTCTCGTCGGCGAGGATGGCGAGCCGCTCGCCGTCCAGCGCCTCGGTGCGCCTGGCCAGGTCCTCCCCCCACGCCCGCCGCTGTGCCGCAAGCCCGGGGGCGGGCGGGTTGTCCTTCAGCTCCTCGAGCAGGGCGCGGGTGAATGACCGTGCGTCGGCGAGGACGGCGATGTCGACGGGGCGGTTGCGGCCGAGGCTCTCGTCGTCGACGTCGACTTGGATCGTCGTCGTTCCCGGTGCCCCCCAGCGCTTGCCGCGGCCCCACCAGTCGGTCTCCCCGAGCCGGGCCGCGATGACGAGGAAGGCGTCGGCTTCTTCGTGCGCGGCCGTGGCGACGTCCTGGGCCGCGACCGGGACGAGGCACGGATGCCCGGACGCCAGCGCCGACTGGGCGCCCCAGCTCGTCGTGACGGGAGCACCGAGCTCCTCGGCGAGCGCGGCGAGCTCGGCCGACGCACCGGCATGGATGACGCCGCTCCCGACGTGGATCATCGGTCGCCGGGCATCACGGATGACGCTTGCCACTGCGGCGACCTCATCCGGGTGGGCTGCCAGAGCGTGCGTCCGCCGGTAGGAGGCAGGGGGCATCAGCCAGCCGTCGCCGAATGCGTGGGTGCCGTTGAGCACGTCTTCGCCGACGTCCAGGTGGACGACGCCCGGACGCCCTCGCCAGGCGATACGCATGGCCCGGCGAGCGAGCTCGGGCAGGCGCTCCGGGCTCGGCACGTGGCCGCTCCACTTGGCCATTGGCCGGATGACGGCGTGCTGGTCGAAGTACTGGTACGTCCCGCCGCGGTCCGGGTAGCTGATGCCGGATCGCCGGCTCGACGTGACGAGGAGGACCCGGTTGCCCTCGCCGTTCTCGACGGCCACTCCCGGCAGGATGTTGGCGACCCCCGGGCCGTTGCTCGCGATGCAGACCCCCAGGCGCCCCGTCGAGCGCGCGTAGGCACCGGCCATGTGGGCCGCCGTCGTCTCGTGGCGGGGTGAGACGAGGGTGATGCCGTGCTTCTCGAGTCCCGCCAGGAGGCCGAGATAGGTCCCGTCGACGATGCCGAAGACCGTGTCGACGCCTTCGGCACCGAGCATGGCGGCGACGACCTCTCCACCTACAAGCTCCTGCATGCACACCTCCTCGCGCCCGCAACGCTCTTGCAGTTCGTGACGCCGACCGAGACGGCCCACGGGTGCCGCGCCGCACCCCCGACGCTATTCTTTCCGACGTGTGGTGCGCGACGGCGCCTCGTCGGCGGCGGTCGCGATGGGGAGCCCCCGTGCTCGCCGCCCTGCTCCTCGCCTCCTGCGCGACCGACCGGCAGGCGGGCAGCACCTTCGGCGTCACCTCCGACTGCTTGGGCTGTTTCGTCAACGCCGACAATCTCGGCACGCAAATGAGTGCGGCGGGAATCAGCCGGGGAGCGTACATGGAGAGTGTCGGCCAGCCCTGCTACCTCGGCACCTCCTGCGGCGACTACGCGGCCAAGCACAATCCCTTCCGGTACTTCACCGGCATCCGCAACAGCACGACGACGTGCGCGCACCTGCTTCCCTATGGCGCGCTCGGCCCGGAGCTCGCCGGGCCCGCCGCCGGTGTGTTGCGCTTTGTCTGGGTGTCACCCAACGTGTGCAACGACGGGCACAGCTGCCCGCCGGCCCCAGCCGCAGCATGGCTGACCTCGTTCGCCGACACGGTGGTATCGAGCGCCGCGTGGCGCGGAGGGGGGGGAGCTGTTCGTGACCTGGGACGAGGGCGACGCGTCGGACACGCGCTCCATGACCCCGTCGGGTGCGGTCACCCCGTCGGGTGGCGGAGGGCACGTGCTCATGCTCGTCGTGTCACGGTCGGTCCCAGCGGGGACCGTCATCCCGGCGCCGCTCAACCACTTCGGCCTTCTTGCGACGATCGAGGAGACGTTGGGCCTCCCCTATCTGGGCGCCGCTCGGGCCTGGGCGCGGCACACGCTCCCGCTCGGCTGACGGGCCCGCCTCACTCGTACTGGAGAGCGTCGAGGACGCCCAGGCGCGCGCCGCGCCACGCGGGCAGGATCGCGCCGACGACGGCGACGGCAACGGCGACAGGGACCGCGACGATCAGCGAGCTCGCCGCCGGGGAATAGGAGGCGCCGACGCCGGTGTAGAACGGCGTGACCCACACCAGTGACACGAGCATCACGAACCCGGCCGCGATCCCCGATGCGGCACCGACCACCCCGACCCAGCCGGCTTCGGCGAGCACCATCGCGGACAGCGTTGCCGGCGTCGCACCGACTGCTGCGAGCAGGCCCATCTCGCGCCGGCGCTGGATCCCTGCGAGGAGCAAGGTCGCGAGCACGCTGACGAAGGCGACGAGCAGGAGTGCCTGTTGCAGCGCCCAGAACGGGGCGAGTCGTGCGGCGGACGCCGCCGAGTCGGACGCCAGGCGCTCGGAGGGCGTCGAGAAGACGAGAGCGGGCGACAGGTGAGCGTGCATCGCTTCACGCACGATCCGTCGTGGCGCGACTCCGCGGCGCGCGACCAGGTCGATCGCGAGCGGCAACTGATCGCCGTAGAGGTGGTGGAAGGCCGCGGACGACATGGTGACGTTCATGCCGGCGGCATTGCCGTTTTGCCAGATCCCCTCGACGCGCACCGCCGCGCGTCCGGCCGGTGTCGCGAGGTGCATCGTCGAGCCCGGGTGCAGATGGAAGGTCCGTGCCGCCGCCGTCCCGACGAGGACGTCGCCACCGGCGAACGCTGAGGCGCGGTTCGTCCCGGCGACGACGGCCGCACCGGCGGGCCACCGCGTCAAGGCTTCGACCTCGACGAGGTGGCTGGTTGTGTGCCCTGCGATCACGGCGGTGAACGGATCGGCACGGGCCACCCCGCCGAGGCCCGCGAGCACTCGGGCGTCGGCTGAGGGGATGCGCGCGTCGGTGTTGAACGACTCGTGGTTGGCGACGGTCGACACTTCGACGGCGCGCTGGGAGGCACCGTGCTGCAGGCCTGCCGCGATCGCCATGTGGAGGGAAAGCGCGTAGCTTGCCGTCAGGAAGGCGGTGACAACCGGAGCGCTGACCGCGACTGCAGTGACCCCCGTGCGGCCCGGGGAGCGCAGCACGTTGACCGCCGCGAGATGGATGATGCCGCGTGCCCGCCGCCCGTGGTCTCGCCGGCGGTGCACGGCGGTTGCGGTTCTCAGCGCCACGGGGGCGACGAGGGCGACGGACAAGGCGCTGCCGAGCGTCGCCGCGAGGAACCCCGCGAGCCCGACGGGGAGCTGCCAGCCGGCGAGCCCGCCGCTGCGCTGGCCTGCCCAGCATGCGCAGATGCCTGCCGCGGTGAGTGCGGCGAGCCCGAGGCGGCTGCCCACATGGCCCCGGCGCGCCGTTCCCCGTTCCACCGTTCCCCGTTCCACCGTCCCCCGTTCCACCGCCCGGCCTGCGAGCTCGGCGGCGACGTCGACGCGCAGCTGGCGGC
The DNA here is from genome assembly GCA_021851885.1 of Actinomycetes bacterium. Taxonomy (GTDB): domain Bacteria; phylum Actinomycetota; class Acidimicrobiia; order Acidimicrobiales; family JAMCQF01; genus JAJZBS01. The sequence continues at coordinate 16,099 of JAJZBS010000030.1, forward strand.
GCGCGGGAATGGCGGTGGCGCCGGTCGCGACCGCAAGGCCGATCGCCATCCCCGCGACGATCGTGAGCGTTCCGATGTGGACGCCGATGGGGATGCCGAAGAACCCAGCGCTCAGCTGGGCGAACGAATGGACGACCGATCCGGCAACCAGCGCGCCGAGGGCGACACCTCCGAGCCCGCCGACGGCTCCGAGAATGCCAGCCTCGGCGAGCGGCCCGGCGACGAGCACGGGCGGCGGCGCCCCGATGGCCGCTGCGATCGCCAGGTCTCGCCTGCGCTGCTCAAGGGACAGGTTGACGACGTTGTAGACGAGAACCGCGGCGATAACGGTGGCCAGCAGGGCGAGAAGGGTGAGGAGGGGGAGGAACGTCGCCAGGGCGAATCCGACCTCGGGGGGGAGCTGTGTGGAGCCGAGGACGGCGTTGGCGTTCCCGACGGCGCCGTCGAGGCGGCGTGCGACTGTTGCGACCGGGGCTCCTGGTCGCAACACGACGTAGATCGCGTCGAGCCTCCCGTGGCGATCGAAGAGTGCCTGCGCTCTCGCCAGAGCCATGACGACGACGTGGCCGCCGCCGACGCCGGAGAGCGCCGGCAGTGCGACGGCGGAGCCCAAGGAGGCGACACCGGTGTTCGTCTCGATCCACGATCCCGGCGTCAGTGCCCGGGCCAACGCCGGCGAAGTGAGGACGAGGTTGGCAGGAAACGCCGTGCTCGTGCCCGCCTGCGCCCCGAGATCGGCGCACGGGTGTTGGAAGGCGACAACTGCCGCGGCACAGGTGACGCCGAGGACGGCGACCGGCCTCGTCGAGGCGGGAGCTCCTGTTGCGGGCGCGATCCGCAGGACCGTCGCCGCTTCGACGATCGGTATCGCGCGCTTCACGCCCGGGACTGTTGCGACGTCTGCAAGGGTTCCCGCTTCGATGCCTGCAGACGACGTCGCCCCGACGACGCGCAGCGGTGCGATGCCGGCGAGGTCGCGCCCGAATTGGACGAGCGAGGTCGAGACGCTCGACGAGACGATGAGGACCGACAGGGCGAGGGAGGTGCCGGCGGCGACTGCGAGCGCGGCGAGGACGGCTCGTAGCGGGTGCCGGACGAGAGGGCGGACGTTGAGGAGGCGGAGCGACCGGATCACGCCGGGGGCCTCCGGTCCTTCCGGTCGACCGCTCCCGGCGCCGTTCCTTCGAACCTGCCGTCGTAGAGGGCGAGGGTCCTGTCGGCACGCGACGCCATCGCCATGTCGTGGGTCACGAGCACGAGGGCCGCCCCTGTGTCGCGCACTGCGGCGAAGAGCGCGTCGAGGACGACGGTTCCGGTTGCGGAGTCGAGGTTGCCCGTGGGCTCGTCAGCGAGGATGAGCCGCGCCCCGGCGACGAGCGCCCGTGCAACGGCGACGCGCTGCATCTCGCCACCCGAGAGCTCGCCAGGCAAGCGCGCTGCCTTGTCGGCGAGACCGACGCTCGCGAGCATGCGTTGCGCCGTGAGGCCCGCTGCCGGGTCCCCGTCGAAGACGAGGGGGAGCTCGACGTTCTCCTGCGCGGTCAGGCCGGGCAGGAGTTGGAAGAACTGGAAGACGAGCCCGATGCCGCGCCGGCGCAGCCGGGCGCGCGCCGAGGCGGACAAGCGCGCGAGGCCCTTCCCGTCGAAGCGCACCTCTCCGGCGTCGGGGAGGTCGATCCCGGCGGCCAGGTGGAGAAGGGTGGACTTCCCCGAGCCGCTCGGGCCGACGATCGCGACGACCTCGCCGGGCACGACGGCAAGGTCGACGTGGTCGACGGCGACGATCTCGTCGGTGCCGACCCGGTAGCGCTTGACGACCCCGACGAGCTCAAGGACTGGCCGGACCTGCATCAACGCGCATCGTAGGGGAGCGCGTGGCGCAAGGCCGGTGCACCGCGGGCGATCCGCGATCCGGCGCTCTGCCGCCGCAGCGGGCACCCGCCACGCCACGGAGCTGCCGGGCCCGCCTCCGTGACGACCCCTATCATCCTCGGTGGCCGGCGAGCGCGCCACGGGGAGAGGAAGGGGCTTGACGACGATGGGTGACGCGATGCGTGCAGAGACGATCCGGTTCACCGGGCATGGCGGGGACTCCGTCGAGGGCTATCTCGCGCAGCCCCTGGATGCACAGTCCGCCGGGGCGGTGGTCGTCATCCACCACATGCCCGGCTACGACGAGGGGACGAAGGAGATCACCCGCAAGCTCGCCGCGCACGGCTACCTCGCCCTGTGCCCGAACCTGTACTCGCGCGAAGCCGTCGACATCTCCCCCGCAGAAGCCGCTGCTGCGGTGCGCTCCGCGGGAGGTGTGCCCGACGAGCGCCTCGTGGGCGACGTCGACGGCGCCCGGCGCCGCCTGCTGGAGCTTCCCTCCTCCAACGGCAAGGTCGCGACGATCGGCTTCTGCTCAGGGGGCCGCCAGTCGTTCCTCGCCGCGTGCTCGATGCAGCTCGACGCGGCCGTCGACTGCTATGGCGCCTTCGTCGTCTCGGCGCCGCCGGAGGGGATGCCTCTCAAGATCCGGCCGGTCGTCGACCGGGCGAAAGACCTCTCGTGCCCGTTGCTCGGCCTGTTCGGGGCCGAAGACCAGCACCCGTCACCCCACGAGGTCGCCGCCCTGGCGGAGGCGTGTGACGCCCACGGCAAAAAGCGCGAGTTCCACACCTTCGACGGCGCCGGGCACGCCTTCTTCGCGACGGACCGTCCGAACTACCGCCCCGAAGCCGCTGTCGAAGGGTGGAAGATCATTTTGGATTTCTTCGCGCGCCACCTCGACGGGAGCTAGCTCGCGGGGCCTCAGCGGGGTTCGCGGGGCCTCAGCGGGGTTCGCGGGGCCTCAGCCGCGAGGGAACCCCAGCGGATCAGGTCGCCGCGAGCGCCAGGGCCGGCTGAGCGCGATCCGCCCTGGCGGCGACGGTGAGCCGGCGAACCAGGTTCTCGCTGACCAACCAGAGGTGTTGTGCCGCCGCGTCGTCCTGGGCCGCCCCCGACGGGCGGACCGGCCGGCAATGCGCGAAGTAGCGACCGCTGACCTTGGCGACGCGGGGAGAGGTGGCGAGGTAGGCGGGCGTGCGCGCCCCCTGCCAGGCGGACAGCTTGAGCGGCCGTGTGAGGGCGCGCCCGATTGATCTCCACGGCCGCGCGTCGTCGGCGCCGATGCCGGTAGCGACGGCGCCGGGGTGCAGGCAGTTGGCCGTCACGCCGCTCCCGGCGAGGCGTTGGGACAGGGCGCGCGTGAACAGGATGTTGGCGAGCTTCGATTGCGCGTACGCGCGCCTTCCCTCGTAGGACTTGGCCGACGCGAGCTCGTCGAAATCGAGTCCGCGGGGAGCGGCGCGATGAGCGCGCGAGGCGACATTGATAATGCGCGCGGGAGCGCTCTGGACGATCCTGTCGAGGAGGAGATGCGTCAACGCGAATGGGCCGAGATGGTTCGTCGCGAACGTGGCCTCGATGCCGTCCGCCGACATGCGATGGGTGCCCAACAGGACACCGGCGTTGTTGATGAGGACGTCGATCCTCTCGAAGCGGGCGAGGATCTCGGCGGCACCCTCGCGCACCGATGTCAGATCGGCAAGGTCCATTTGGACGGCGTGGACGCCGGGATTGCCCGTCCGGCTGCGGAGGGTCGCCGCGGCCTTGTTGCCCCGCTCGATGTGACGCGAGGTGATGACGACCTGGGCCCCGGCCCAGGCGAGCGCGCAGGCGGTCTCCCTGCCGATACCCGAGCTTCCCCCTGTGATCACGACGGTCTTGCCCGTCATGTTTTCCACCCTCACAGCCACCCCCCTCACTGGCCACCTTTAGCGTGCTCTGTGGGCTCCGGCGCCCTGACGGGCGCGTATGTAAGACGTAACGCTAGCCCCTCGCCTGGCGTTGCGCCGAGTCGCCGGCCGGCGACTCGGCGCCTTCCGGCCCCGGCCGTCGGAGACGGCGGCGCCCAGGAGCTTCTGCCAGCCCCAGGGCGTGCGTTCAACCGGGGGGCGCCGGCGCGTACCAGCCCGCGACGTCGCAGACGAGGTCCACCGGGCTGGCCACCACCCCGACGGTGACGGCGCCTCCCGCGCCGGGCACCGCAGCGACAAGGGTCCCGACGGTCTCCGATGCCTGCCAGGCGAGGTCGGCGACGGTGCCCAGGGGCCGGCCGGACGGCGCATGGGTGAGGGACCCGGATCGGCTCCCGGCGGTGGCGGTCATCTCGACGAGCACGGCCGCGGCCGCCGCGGGCACCGGCGCCGCGCCGGCGACGATGACCTGGAGTGGGCTCGCCGGGGTGAGGTGTGCCCGGGTGCAGGGGTTGGCGGGCTCGTTCCCACGGGTGTCACAGAGGCGGGCGGGCGCGGGGAGCAGGTCGAGCGCATCACCCCCTCTCTGGCTGCCCGGCGATGCGAACCAGCCGAGCGCGGCAACCGAGATCGGGGGGAATGCACCCGTCGTGGTCCCGATCGTGATGGTGCCGTCGGAGGCCACGGGGACGATGGCGGTGTTGGTGACGGTGGCCCCGGGGGCGAAGTCGAGGATCGAGGTCGACGCCGACACACCCGGGCCGGGCCCTGCGCCGAGGAAGCCCCGGCCGGCGGGGTCGTCGGCGGCGACGACGACCATGACGGCATTCACCCCCGCGGCGGGGATGCCCCCGTGCCCGGCAACGGCAACGGCAACGGCCCCGCCGCCCTGAGGTGGAGCCGCGCACGCCGCTGTTGTGGGAGTCCCAGGAACGGTCGCGCACAACGGAGTAGGGCTGGAAAGCGGGCTGAAGAGGTCCCCCCCGTCGCCGACCGGGGCGTCGTAGCCCTCGACGTCTACGACCACGTCGGTCGATCCGGCCGAGTTCGAAACCGCCACGGCGCCCGACGATCCCAGGGCGACCGTGGCGAGCCCGGCGACGGTCGCGCGTGGACCCGGGGCGAAGCTGACGGTCGGGGCCTCAGGCGGCAGCTGGCCGGCGGGGTAGGCGGTCAGGTACCCAGGCGCGGAGGCTCCGACGGCGACGATGTCGAGGGTCACCGCGTCGGCGCCCGACAAGGGCACCCCGGCGACCCCGGCAACGCGCACGGTGAGGACGCGACCCGCCGCGAGCCGACCAGGGGTCAGGCCCTGCCCGTTGCAGGGATTCGGCGGGATCCCGCTTCCTATCCGGGTGTCACATATACGTCGTGATACGAGTGGGTGGTACGTCGAGGGGACCGGGGCGGTCTCGCCGACAAGGACGCCTCCGTTGCCGTCACCGGCGATGCACATCGTCGTGGCCGGGCAGGCCAGCGCCGCGATCGTCCGCCGGCCGTCGAGGTCCTGGAGGGTCCAGGCGCCCGAAGTCCCAAGCGCACCGGTCCCCTCGACGACGTCACCGGCGCTGTCGCCTGCGACGCACATCGTCGCCGACGGGCACGTAAGGGCGTCGATCGCCGCCGCGCCGCCCGGCGCGACGGCAACCCACGAAGATGAGCCGGTCACCGGGGCATGCGAGACGAGGAGGGATCCCGAGGCCGTTCCTGCAACGCATAGATCGGCAGAGGCGCACGCCACGGCGTCGAGTTGCCCGGCGGCGAGATGGCTCCGTGACCACTGGGCAGGGCCCGCAAGCGGTTCGCTGCTCGTCAACACGTTTCCCGCGCTGTCGACCGCGGCGCAGAAGTCCGCCGACGGGCACGACAGGCTGAACAGCGGCTGGATGCCGTCGAGGGTGCCGGCGTGCCAGGCCGGCGCTCCGCCGGTCGGGTCCGTCGACGTGAGGACGTCCCCGGCGTCGTCGACGGCCACGCACGCGTCTGCCATGGGACACGACAGCGCGTAGATCGCGTACAGGCTGTCGACGTTCGCGATCGTCCAGGCCGGCGCTCCGCCGGTCGGGTCCGTCGACGTGAGGATGTCCCCGGCGTCGTCGGCCGCGACGCACAGGCGCGGCGACGGGCAGGACAGGGCGGTGATCGTGTGGGTGCCGTCGACCCGGGAGACCGACCAGAGGCCTGCGCCGCCGGCGGGGTCAGCCGAGACGAGGATGTCGCCGGTGCTGTCTCCGGCAACGCACACTCCGGCTTGCGGGCACGTCACGGCGTCGACGGCGGTTCCCCCCTCGGCGCTGGGCGCCGTTCGGGACCAGGAGGCCGCGCCGGTCGTGGGGTCCGTCGAGCCGACGAGGCCACCTGCGTTGTCGGTGGCGACGCACAGCGACGTGGCCGGGCAGCTCACACCGGTCACGGTGTGCTTCCCGTCGCCGTCGACGGCTGCCCAGCTCGCCACGTCGGCCGGGTCCGTCGAGACGAAGACCTCGCCAGCGGTGCCCCCGGCGATGCACAGGTGTGCCTGGGTGCCCGTGCAGCTCAGCGCGCCGGTCAGCGTGCCGGCCGGGGCGACTGTCCCGCCCGCCCACCGGCTGTCGGCGGCTGGGTCCGTGGATGTCAGGATCTCTCCGTCGGCCTCGCTCACCGTGCACATCGTGCTACTGACGCACGCCACGGCTTCGACGGCGTTCGACCCCTGTGCGACCGTGGCCTGCCAGGTTGCGCCGGCACCAGCGGCGGGATCTGTCGAGACGAGGATGGATCCGGCCGCGTCGCCGGCGACGCACAACGATGCCGACGGGCATGCGATGGCGTCGACGGGATCCGGGCTTTCGATCACGTCGCGCACCCAGGGCCCGCCGGCGGCGGGGTCCGTGGAGGTGAGCACGGCGCCCATTGCGTCGACTGCGGCGCAGAACGAGGCCGTCGGGCACGCAATCGCATTGATCGCCGTCCCGGGGTCGACGGTGTCGTGGACCCACGCCGTGCCGCCTGCCCCCGGCGCCGTCGCGGCGAGGACCGCGCCCGCGGTGTCGCTCGCCGCGCAGAACGAGGTGGTCGGGCACGACACGGCGGTCAGCGCCGTGCCGGGATCGACGGCACGGCGGGTCCAGGTTGCGTCCGCCCCGGTCGGGTCCGTCGAGGTGAGGATCCCACCGGTGTCGTCGGCCGCGACGCAGAAGCTCGCCGACGGGCACGCGACGGCGTTCAGCGCGGTGCTCGCCGCAGGGGCGCCCGCCAAGGCGAGGTTCGAGAGGCTCCACGCAAGCGCAGGTGAGGCGCCGGCGCCTGTCGTTGTCGCGAGGGCAACCGCCACCGCGGGAAGGGCGGACGCCACGACGACCAGTGCGGCGAGCATCACCCGGATGCGGAGCCGGGAGTGGAGATCGTGCGTACCTCGCATCGTACCCGGCGGGCGTTACGCCACCTATGGGGGGCTCCCGTAGAATCCCGGCCGTGCCCCGTGCGAACGCCCCGCAGCGGGCGCGCCGGCCGGCTCCCGGGCCCAGAGCGGTCGTTCCGGCCCTGCTGGTCGCCGCCGCCCTGGTCGGCGTGTCGGCCGGTGCGTACGCGGGTGTGACGCACAGCGGTGTCGCACCGGTGGCGAGCTCGGCCACCTTGCGTTTTCGCGCGACCGGCTTCTTCCGGACCGCGTTCGCCGACGGCCGCTGGTGGCTCGTCACCCCCGCCGGCCAGCCCTTCTACTCGGCGGGTGTCGACCACGTGACGTCGGATCCCGACGTCGACCGCAAGACGGGCCGCTGTCCCTACTGCGATGCGATCGCCGTCAAGTACCCCAGCCGGGCGGCGTGGCAGACGGCGACCCTTGACCGGCTGCGCAAGTGGGGCTTCAACACGCTCGGGCCGTGGTCGGACACCTCGACGCTCGGCAAACACATGCCCTACACGGTCCTCCTGTCGATGGCGAGCGGCAACGACTGGTTCGCACCGTCGTTCGTGACCAACGCGCAACAGGTCGCCAAGACGCAGGTGGCGCCGTTGTCGGACGACCCGAACCTGATCGGGTGGTACACCGACAGCGAGCTGCACTGGGGCCCGGACTGGACCAACCAGCAGAGCCTTCTCGACACCTACCTCACCCTGCCCGCCGGCTCGCCGGGCCGGGCGGTCGCCGAGCAGGACGCGAACAACCCGGGAGCCTTTGAGCTCGCTCTCGCAACCCGCTACTTCTCGGTGACCACGGCCGCCATCCGCTCCGTCGACCCCAACCACCTGATCCTCGGCGTCAAGGCGATCGCCCAGCTCACACCTCCTCAGGTGGTCGAGGCTGCCGCGCACTACATCAACGTCTTCAGCGTCGACGACTACACGCTCATCCCGGGCCTTGCGCGCAACGTGCAGAAGCACTGGGGCCCGTTCGTCCCGGTGGATGCGACCCTTTCGCAGTTCCACGCCCTCTCGGGCCTGCCGATCATCATCGCCGAGTACTCGTTTCGCGCTGCGGGCGGTGCCGATCCGAACACTTGGCCGCCGATCTTTCCCGTCTACGCCAACCAGGCCCAGCGCGCGCAGGCGGCGTCGTCGTTTATCGCACCGCTCTACAAGGCGCCGTGGATCGTCGGGGACGACTGGTTCGAGTACGTCGACGAGCCCGCCGGCGGTCGCTTTGACGGGGAGAACAGCGATTTCGGCCTGGTCTCGACAGGGGACGCCCCCTGGGCGACGTTGGTGTCGACCTTGGCGGCGCTGCACGCGCAGGCACCGGACCACGCCGTCACCAACCGGGCCGGGTGCGGGTCCTGGACGCGCGATCCATCGACGGGGGCCCTCGCATGCAACTGGGCATCTCCCGCGTGCAAGCAGATCGCCGGATCCGACGCCAACGCGCGCACCTGGCCGTGGTGCGGCGTCGCGAATGGCACCGGGACCATCGCACTACGAGCGGCCGGTGCACGACGAGCGTCCGGCGGACGCCCGGGGCGCACGCTGTCGACGCACTGATTCACCGCGCCGGGCGCCCCGACGAGGTGCCCGCAGCGCCGCGTGCGCGCCATGTCGGCAGCGCCGCGTGCGCGCCATGTCGACAGCGCCGCGTGCGCGCCATGTCGGCAGAAGGCGGGTCAGCCCGCCGGGATCAGGTCGCGCCGGCTGAGCCCGGCCGTCTCGACGACGGTCCACTGGCGTTCGCCTGTGCCGTCGCGGTCAAGCCCGCACACGGCGACACGGCCGCCGTCTTCGAGCGCGAGGACGCTGTCGTGGCGGTGGTGGTAGTGGCCGTGGAAGAGCCATGCGGGCCGGAGTACCTCGATCGCCGAGCCGAGCAGTGCGCGGTTGCGCCGGACGAGCTCGATCTCCTCTTCGCTGGCGAGCCGGCGCAGCAACTTGAGGGCGGCCGGCGACAGCGACGCTTCGGCCTTGGCCCGCAGGGCCGCGAGGTCGAGGACCCCGGGGGGAGCGTCGTGCGCCAAGACGACGTCGGCGGGCCCGGCGGCTGTCGCCGCTGCGACGTCGTCCTCGGTCAAGGCCTCCTCGGGCCACCACGACTTCCCCGGGGTGCGCAGCCGGCGGTCGAGGGACGAGGCACCACCCAAGGAGACGAACGTGGTCCCTTCCCACACCCAACGATGGCCTCGCGGGGCCCAGTAGACGGACGTGGCCACCGGGACGAACCCGGTTCCATCGGCCGGGTTCTGGCGCAGGAGGTCGTGGTTTTCGTGGTTGCCGTCGATGAAGACGAGCAGGAGCCCTGCGGCGGCGAGCTCCCGGTCGACGCCTTCGAGGAAGGTCCGTCCCGTCGCGGTGTGTGTCCAGTACCCGAAGTCGCCGAGCTGGATGATGACCGCGGCGCTCTCGATAACCGCCGCGTCGACAAGAGCTCGCACGGACGCCAGCGAGGCATGGGTGTCGCCGGCGAGGAGCAGCCGACGCGTGTCTGCGGAGGCAAGGGGGTGCACGACCTATCCGAGCGTAGGCGCCGGTCCCCTGACTGCCGCCACCGGGCAGCGCCGGGGACCAGGGACGGCGTCAATGCGAGCGTCGTGCCAGGCAGGCCGGGATCGCCAAGGCGAGGATCGGCGCCTCGAGCAGGAGGAATGCGGCCTGGTAACCGATGGCGTGCACTCCGACGCCGAGTGCGGCGGGGACGATGATGTCGGCGATCTTGAGCGTGCCCGAGAACCGGGCGTTCGCGACGACGAGCCCGCTCGGCGCGGTCCCCTCGGCGATCAGGGCGAGGTTGACGGGATGGCTCAAGCCGTGCCCGGAGCCGAGAAGCAGCATGCCGACCACGAAGAAGGCAGTGCCGTGGACGACGAGGCAGGCCATCCCGGCCATGGTCACGGCCGCGCAGATGCGGACGAGCAGGTGCTTGTTCTCGATGGGGGCGTGCCACGCGATCGTGCTGCGGATGAGGAGGGAGACGCCGTAGAAGGCGGCGAAGAGCAAAGCAACCGTCCCGACGGAGAGGTGGTGGACGGCGATCCCGGCAAGCCCGCCGAAGGCGACCACCGCGGCGAAGGAGATCTCGAACATGAGCCCTGAAGCCGCGGCGAGGCGGAAGGCGGCGCGCTGGACGTGTGCGGGGGGGTCGTGCCGGCGGCCCGATCCGCCGTGGCCGTCTCCGGCAAGCTCGCGACGCCACCGGCGCGACGACGCGAGGATCGCGGCTGCGGCGACGAGAGGCCAGGGCGAGAAGACCCAGAACGCCGAGCGCAGCGAATCCCCGCTGACGGCGAGGACGACGGCTTCGACGAGGGGCCCCACGAGCAGGGACAGGCTGAGCGCGACGGTGAAGCGCGTGACGGACCTCTCCGGCCCGCCGGGTCCCGTCCGGCCGGCCAGGGTCATGAGCGACGGGACCGCCAGGCCGCCGCCGAGGCCGAGGGCGATCGCCGCAGCGAAGAAGACGTAGACGTCGGGGGAGAGGGCGAACAGGACGTAACCCGCCGTGTACGCGGCGAGACCTGACAACAGCGAGGCGATGACCCGTGGCCCGTGCGCCCGGGCCGCGAGAAGCATGGCGGCTCCCGTGTACAGCGCGCCCGATGCCCCGACGGTGACCCCGATCGCGGCGGGAGAGAGATGGAGGCGCTCATGGCCGAGAAGCGGGTAGCTCACCTGGGCCACGTTCTCCGCGGCCCGGGTGAGGAAGGTCACGCCGAGAAGGGTGATGGCCCCGGCCCACACCGGGGCACGCGGCGCCGTGGTGCCGCGCCTTTCGTGTCGTACCACAGCGTCAGTCTCCGCGTCGCGCCACGATATTGAGTCGCACGTAGTCGATGGTCGCGTCCGGCACGCGGGCCGCGACATCCCGTACGAAGACGGCGCGATCGGCCTCGGGGATCTGGGGGAGGTGGAGGCGCAGGATCACCGTGCGCAGGTAGGTCTCGAGGGGCTCGCCGGCGCCGAGGGGAGTCGGCTCCTCGTTCAGCCAGGTTTCGACGGCGGCGAACCCGGCCCGCTCGAGGCGCAGGGCCGTCTCTCCGGCCGAGGCGAAGTTCCAGATGCCCGAGAAGCGGCGTCCCCCGGTAACCTCTGCAACGGCTGCGTGCACGGCGGCGACGTTGCCCTTGCCGCCACACTGGGCGACGAGCTGGCCGCCCGGCACGACGACGCCCGCGAGGTTGGCGAAAAGCCGGTCGTGGTCTGGGATCCAGTGGAAGGTCGCGGTCGACACGATGGCGTCGACGGGTGCGCCGATCGCGCGGTCGAGCGGCTCGGAGAGGTCGGCCTCGACGAAGCTGAGCCGGTCGCAGAAGCGGGCGAGGCGCTTCCGGGCGACCGCGAGCATGGAGGGCGACGCGTCCAGGGCGACGATCTCGGCGGCTGGCAGCCGCTCGGCGATCCGTTCGGTGACGCGGCCGGACCCGCAGCCCGCGTCGAGGACGCGGGAGACGCCGCCGGTGTCGAGGCGGTCGACGACGCTTGCGCCCCAACGCGCCATCGGGTCGGCGATCCGATCGTAGGTGCCGCCATCCCAATCGGGATTGGTCCCGTCGGCGTGACGCTCCATGTGGATCTCGCTAT
>JAJZBS010000031.1 GCA_021851885.1 Actinomycetes bacterium
CTCCCGCCCTGCTCGTCCTGGCCTGCCGGCGCTTGGCAGGGCGCGAAGTGTGAGCACGTGACCGGCGCTGCGGCCGCACCGAGCAGGCCCGCATCCCCTCGCGCGGCCGGCACGGGCAACGGTGACCGGCGGGGTGCAGCCAGGGCGGCCGGACTCGCGACTATCGTGCCCGCATGCGCCTCGGACTATCCAGGCGCAGCCCGAAGATAAGAGTCGCCGTTGCTGTGGTGGTGCTCGCAGGCATCGGGGTCGGGGTCTACCTGGGGTTCCCCGCCGCGAGGGCGAAGCGGTTGGCTCGCGATCCGTCGGCCGCTGCGCCCGTCAAGACCGCGTCACATGCCGGGGGGCCAACCTGCCCGTTGAGCGGGACGCCGGCGCCCGGAGGGCAGGTCCCTCAGCGTTCCGCGATCGCCGTCAAGGTGGACAACTACCCCGCGGGGCGCCCCCAGTCCGGCCTCACCCATGCAGACATCGTCTTCGAGGAGCCAGTCGAGGGGGGCATCACCCGCTTCGTCGCCGTCTTCCAGTGCCAAGAGGCCTCCCTGGTGGGCCCGATCCGCTCGGCGCGGGCGGTCGATGCCGGCATGCTCGACGAGCTGAGCGATCCGATCTTCGTCCACGTCGGTGGCATCCAACCGGTCTTGCAGCTGATCAACGCTGCGAACGCGACGAACGTTGACCTCCGCTTCGACCCGCCCACACCCACCCACCTGTCTGGCCGGTACGCCCCCTACGACACCTACGTCTCGACGCAGTCGGTATGGAGCCACTACAACCGCGGCGCCTCGGCGCCGTCGCCGATTTTCACGTACTCGTCGGCGGCTCCGGCCGGCACGCCTGTGGGGACCGTCCACATCCCGTTCTCCTCGACGAACGACAACACCTGGACCTGGGACGCGCACAGCGGGCAGTGGATGCTCTCCATCGGAGGCCAGCAAGCTACCGTCCTCGACGGGAACCCGATCGGCGTCGCCAACGTCGTCGTGATGACGGTGAACGTCACCTACGGGCCCTGGGTCGAGGACTCCCACGGAGGGCTCGAAGTCCAGTTCAACCCGCTGGCCGGCGGGGCACTCCAGGTTCTGCGCAACGGAGTCGCCATCAGCGGGCAATGGGAACGCTCGTCGCTGTCGGCACCCACGCGGTTGCTCGCCGCGAGCGGCTCGCAGATCAGCCTGGCGCCAGGCGAGACCTGGGTCGAGATCGTCCCGTCGGCCATTCCCGTGACGACGACACCCCCCGGGGCCGGCTCCTAGCCGCGAGGCGGGACGAGACCGGCACTCGCCGCCGGGACCCCAACCGCAACCCGACTGTCAGCGGCTGTCGAGCCTCTGGGCGCCTTCTTGGAAGAGGAGCTCAGCGGTGACGGGGCTTGTGGCGTCGGCCGTCGCCGTCGCCAGGGCCGGGCGATCCAAGAGGATGCCCGGGGAGGACTGCGACGCGGCCATGATGGCATTGACCATCCGCTCGCCGATCGTCTCGGCACTCACGCTGTCGGGTGTCAAAGTGAGGCCGATTGTGAACAGGTTGGACCCGGCCCGTGCCACGAGATCCCGCCCGCGCACGTGGTGACGCAGGGCCCCGGCGACCAGCTGTGCAGCCTCGTCGCTGAGCGTCATGCAGCCAGGTGTGGGATCTGGCGCTATGAGGACGACGGCGACTAGGTCGTCGGATGCCCGCGCCCGGCCGAGCGCCTCACCGAGGTAGCTCAGCAGGCTGGCAATCGTGGCTGTTCCCGTCACCGGGTCCGGCGCGAGCAGCGTGCCGAGCGCCCCCGTCCGGTCGGCGACCGGACGGGGTGCACCGCGGCGGTCATCGCCGCGGTCGCCGATCCACAGAAGACCGCGCGCGTGCTCTACCTCGCCGTTCGTCGCAATGCCGGCAAGCTGGGACCGTGAGGCGAGCTGGCTGGTCCCGCCCTCGCCGCGCATGGTGTCTTGGGGTGCAGCGATTACCGCTGCCGGTTGGAGATCGGGCGCGTCCACCCACTTCGGCGGGGCCGGTGGCCCGGTCGGTTCGCCGGGGGACGCGAGCTGCGGCTTTGGCTCCAGGGCGCCACCAGCGGGAGGCTCGCCTTCGGCCGCGCCGTGTAGTGGGGCCGGGGTGGCCGCCGGCGAAGGTCGCACCGCCGACCCGCCGCTCGGCTTGATAGCCGTTTCGATCGTGGGGAGAGGATCGGAGACGCTCGCCGGCGCCTGCACCGTGAAGAGCCCCGACGACATCTCGCCCTCGCCACCCGCTTCCGCCCATTCAGCGTCGAAGGCTCCCATCAAGGCCCAGTCGGCGCCCGGACTCGAAACAGAGCCCGCAAGGCCATCGCGGACCGCGGGCTCCTCGGGAGCGTCCGCAGCAGGTGCGCCGTTGCCGGGGGCCGCCGGAACGGGAGGCTGCCCGGAGCCGGCAGCGGACCCCGTCACCTGCGGCTGCGCATCCTGGAGCGGGGCGTTCGGTCCAGGACCGTTCGAGCTCGCCGGCTCGGGCGCGTCGCGCTTGGTACCCACGTCAGGTGGCGACACCGCCGAGGGGTGGTCCCCGCCCGGGGCGTCTAAGGGTTCGAGCTCGTCGTCGAAGTCGTCGCCTGCGGACTCTGCGGCGGCCGCCGCTGCTTTCGCCTCGAGGACGGCGGTGAGGTCGAATGCGAAGGCGCCTTCGAGCAACTCCTGGCGCGCCCGTAGGTAGGCGACGAGACGAACCGCCAGGTTGCACAGGAGGCTGAGCTGGTCCTGTTCGAAGTGGCCCGTCAGGGGCTCGGCGACGCACAGAACACCCCACGGCTTGTCGGGGGTCTCGAAGTCGCTCAGGGCCGCCGCCGCGAGCTTGGTGTGGCTCGCCTGGCCGGACCACATGCCGCCGAAGACCCGACCGCTGAGCACGATCACCTGTCCGCCGGCGAGCGCAGGGTCCTCCCAGGTCTGGTGGACGAGCTCGTCGATCGTCTCGACGGTCCACGCCGGCTCCGCCAGCAAGCTCGGGAAGGTCGCGATGGCGAACCCGCCCTCGGCCTTCCGGAGCGCGGCGAAGGCAACCGCTGCGCCGCACTGCGTCTTGGCCATCTTGAGGAGATGGCCGACCCCGCCGTGCGTGCTGTTATCCATTGCCCTGTGCCCCCTCGTTCATCGAACGCGATCTCTCCCACTGCGTCATCCGCCGGATACCAGCCTACGTGGGGGGTGTCCCGTGGTCGTCCCACGGCCCCCGCGCCGCCACCGAGACGCCGGCCCCGTCGTCCTCCGCGCCTTTTACACTGCCATGTCCTCGCCGACGCCGGGATTGCGCCTCCGCTCCACGAGCGTCGCGGCAAACGATCCCGCCTCCGCCGGGTCTTCGCCGGCCCCGGCCGGCACGCTGGCCGGCCCCGGAGCCGATGCCCCGCGGCCGGCCAATCCCCGTTTGCGCTCGCGCTTGCGCTGGTACATCTCCCGATCTGCGCGCACGAGCAACGTCGCGGGATCGACGTAGCGGGGATCTGCGGTGACCCAACCGAGCGACGCCGACACGGCGAGAGTGCGCCCCTGGATCTGGTACGGCACCGACAGCGTCTGGCGGATTCGTGAGACGACCAGGTCGAGCTCACCCGCTTCTTCGGACGCGGCGAGCGCCACGGCGAACTCGTCGCCCCCGAGGCGCGAGACGATGTCGCTGGACCGCACGGCCCGCTCGATCCGGCGCCCCACGGAGACGAGGAGCTCGTCTCCGGCGTCGTGACCGTAGGTGTCGTTGATCATCTTGAAGTCGTCGAGATCGAGGAAGACAAGGGCGATCGACCCACCCCTGGTGCGGAACTGGAGCAGCACCCGGCGCAGGTAGTCGAGGAGGAGGTACCGGTTGGCAAGCCCGGTCAGGGGGTCGTGCAGCGCCAAGTCCATGAGACGCGACTCTTCGGCGAGCTGGGAGGTGACGTCGCGCAGGATGAGAAGTGCCCCGATGCCGCTTTCCAGCATGAAGGGCTTGGCCGATGCCACGAGGTGGCGACGCTCCCCGTCCCGGGTGGTGAGCTGGAGATGCTCGGAACGGACGATCGTTCTCTGCATGGCACGCGCGAGCGGGTGGTGGGGCTGGGCGAGGGGGGAGCCGTCCGACGACGCGAGCCCGGACGCGAACGGGAACGGGTACCCGACGAGGTCCTCGTCCTCGGACAGGCCGAGCAGTGCCCACGCCGCACGATTGGCCACGACGACGGTCCCGGTCGGGTCGCAGACGACTATTCCCTGGTCGAGGGCGTCCAGGAGCGCGCGCGGAGCGTCCGCCGTCAACCCGCCGGCTTGCTCCGCGCCAACGTCCGCCGCGCGCAACAGGCCGATGTAGCACTCCCCTGCCAGCTCGCTCTCGAAGCCGGCCCCCGAAGCATCGACGAAGATCGTGCGGCCGTCAGCGGCTGTGACCAGCAGGCGCCGGCCAGGCGGCGGCGTGCCGAGAAGCGTGCGCGCCGGAGCGGCCGGCTCGGTGTCGCCGATATGGCGGGCCGACGGATCCCGCACCAGGATTGCCAAGTTCACGCCCAGGATCCGCTCCTGGCTCCGTCCGGTCAGCGCGCGCATCGCCGGGTTGGCGAACAGGATGGTCCCGTCGGCTTTGGCGACGACGAGAGCCTCGGGAACGTGCTCGGCGAGCTCGCCGAGCAGGCCTTCTCCGGCGACGCTCTCGATGAGCGGCCGGGCGGCGAGCTCTGTCCCCTGCCCCCCGGCGGGGCTTGCCCCGGCGCCCTCGACAGGCCCCGGGGCGGGCACCGACATCGCGCTCGGCGCGGAAAGGGCGGCTGGCTGGATCGCTGGTACCAATCGTGGCCCAGGGCCCGCCACCACTGCGAGGACGTCACCGTGGCCGGCGACGTCCCCTCCGGCTGCTCCAAGTTGGTCGCGGGTCGAATCGACGACCTCTGGCCCGGGCGAGCCCGACGGCACGGCGACTTCGGCACCCACGGCGCCCGGCACCGGCGTCTCTTCGATCGCCAGGACCGGCTCGCCGCCGGTCAGGCCTTGGCCCAGGGCATCCGACAGCCGCCGCAGGCCTTGGCGCTGCTCTTCGTCGAGCTCGGGCAGCCACGTGTCGACGACCCCGAGGAGGCCAAGCCAGCCGCCTTCGGAGCGCACCGGGATGGCGACGCAGGCCAAGGACTCTTCGGACTGCTCGGAGGCAGCCAGTGCCTCCGTGTTCCAGAATGGATCGGCCCCGAATGCCGCCGGCAGGCAGGCGCTAGCGCGAGCGAGCTCCTGGATGCGTGCGACACGGTCGGGGAAGGTCTCGGCCCGGGACAGGTCGACGTCGACGTCGCCGCCGGCGCCGACGAAGTAGGCCGCGGTCCCCATGCACAGTGCCCGTGCGAGATGCAGCGCCTCGACGACGCGCTCGCTGAAGGACGTCGTCACCAGCGTCATGGGCCGACGATAGGCGGCGCCGGTCTCACGAGCGTCCCGCCGGCGTCCCTCTTGCATCATCGGTCGACCCCCCTGGTCCCCCACAGCGTCCCTCCCTGCTCAGGTTGACACGAGCTGGGCCCGCATCCGGTCGAGGGCCGCCGACGGGGGGAAGCTCACCTCGGCGAGCATCCTCTCCGCTCGATCGAGCGTCGACAGGGCTTGACGGCGGTTTCCCAGTTGCGTCTGCAGCTCTGCCATGCGCACATAGTGCCTCTCTTCGTAGGGGTCCGCCTCGAGGAGGGCCTCCAGGACGCTCAAGGCTTCCAGGTGCCGCCGGCCCTGGCTCGCATCGTCGACCAGGACGGAGAGGAGCTGGACGTGCAGCATGGCGAGCGACTCGCGCGTCCCTGCGGTCCAGTCGGCGTAGCGGTCGCCGGGTAGGAGCTCTCCCCGGTACATCGCCACCGCCTCCCGAGCGAGCCGGACCGCTTCAGCCGGTGAGGTCTCCGGGTGCAGGGCCCTGTCGCCGAGCGACCTGAACTGGGTCGCGTCGACGGACGCTCCCTCGGCAAGCACGATGAGGCCGTCCTGGCGTACGAGCAGATCGCCGCACGCGGCACGCAGCCTCCACAAGACGTTGCGCAACCGCCGCGTCCCCACGCCTGGGGCCGCGTCCGGCCACAGCAGCTCGGCAAGCTCGTCGACAGTGATCGCCTTCTTCAACGCGACGATCTTGAGCGCGTGCGTCGCGAGGCTCAAGGGCAGGCAGACATCCTCGCCCGCGCTTTGGACGCCGAAGGCGCCGAGGAGCGTGACCGACCACGCCGGCACGCCGCCGGCCCCCGTGGCCTCCGCAGCAGAGCCCGCAGCAGAGCCCGCAGCAGAGCCCGCAGCAGAGCCCGCAGCAGAGCCCGTCGGCCATGCAGCCGGTGCGGGGGATGCGAGGGCCGCCGGCCGAACAAACAGGGGCGCATCCTGGAACGGCGACTCCTCGCCGTGATGTACCGGTGCGCGCAGCGATCGGCGGCGGTTGGCGGCACCGGCGGAAGCCCTGTCCGCCTCCATGCGCGCCCGTTCGGACCATCCCCACGCACCCAGATAGGCGAAGCCGTCACGGGCGGCGAGCAGGTGGTGCGTCGCCTCCTCGCGGCGCCCTTCCTGGGAGAGACGAGCCCCCCAGACGAGCTCGACGTGGGCAGCTGCAAGAGGTTGCTGGGCCACCGCCGCACGTGCGGACTCGAAATCTTCGTCGTAGGCGGCGGCGCCATCCGCCGTGATCCCGTGGACGAGCGAGGCCCACGCGGGATGAACGACCCCACCGACAACAGACCGGTCGAGCGCGCCCCCAAGGCCCGCTGCATCGGAGCGGCGCCGGCACAGGAGCAGCACCTCGGCCGCCGCCGGAGCGATGCGAGCACGGTGCACGTCACCAACCGCGGCGTCGGCTGCCGCACCCAGCCATGCGAGGGCGGCGGCTGAACGGTCGCGCTGGGCTTCGACCGCACCGAGCGAGACGAGCGCGCGCGAGCGCGCACCTGGGCCCGCCTTGTCGCCGAGGGCGAGCAGCTCCGCGACCGACGGATAGCAGCGCTCAGGAGCGGAGTGGCTGAGAGCCTCGGCGGCAACGGCGATCGCCGGTGCAACAAGCGTCGTCTGCTCGACGCCGCGGGCCATGCGGACGGCGGCTTCGGCTTCCCGCACCGCCTCTTCGACTCTTCCGGCACCAAGGGACCACTCCGCACGGAGCATCGCCGGGACGACGTCGAGCGCGCGGTCGCCGGCGGATCGAGCGCAGGCCTCGATCCACGAGGACCAACGCGCCACGGCATCGACGCGCCCCTGCGCCAGCAGAGCGTCCCCGATCGCGTAGGCGAGTTGGGGCGATCCGTCGAAGGACCCCGACCTGCTGACAAGCAGCACGATGGCCGACTCGAGATCAAGGTGCCCGCCGTGTCCCGCCCTGTGGCCGTCCCCACCTTCGACCTGCGTCGCCGTCCCGAGCTCGGAGACAGCGGCAAGCGCCGCGACCACGCGGGTCAACGCCTCGGCGTGGCTGCTGACCGACGGGGCGATCCGCATCGCCTTCGCCGCCAAGCCACGCGACCCATCGCTTGCAGATGCAAGACGCCGGCACGCAACGGCATCTGCATACAACAAGACGGCGCGCATCGGTGCATCCGCCTCGACATCTTCGCCAACCAGGCTGAGCTCGTCCGCCAGCGCGCGCGTCGCCTCCTCGGCCAGGCGTAGGCGGGCCCACTGGAAGCGCATCTCCGCAGCGTTCTGGCGCGAGATGGAACGCTGCCCGGCGCGAGAGAGGCAGACCGCCGCACGGCGAGGCTCGCCGACCATCGCCCATAACCCCGCCGCCCGGACGAGGTGGTACCCGGAGGCCTCGCCGGAAGGGGCGAACTCCGCGGCCATCTCCTCGTGGCGTGCGCCCGTCGCCGGGTCGGCGCGATCGAGGGCGACGCGTGAGCACTGGCGGAACAGGCGCGCGACCGATTCGTCGTTGCGCGCGCCGTCGGCAGCCCCTTGCACCTCGGCTGCGTGGAAGGCGCTGCGGTCCAGCGCTCCATGGGCAGCAAATGCACGAGAAAGCCCGCGATGCGCGTCGTCTTGGAGCCCAGGTGGCGCCAGGCTGAACGCCGCCAGGCGGACGAGTGGGTGACGGAAATCGATCCGGTCGCCACGGATGAAGACGATGCCAGCGCGCGCGGCTTCGTCCAGGTCGGCAACGTTCAGGCCGAGGTCCGCAAGGGCAGGCTCCAAGATGCGCACGGGCACGCGCGGAACCGCCGCGACGGCAAGGGCACGGCGAACCCTCTCGTCGAACCCGCCCAGTCCTGCGCCGAAGGATTCGGCGAGGCCTTGCCCGATCGGCAAAGGCTCCGGCAAGGGGCGCCACCCGCTCAGCTGGTCCGGGCTGAGGCGTTCGCTCACGTCCAGCAGGGCCGCTGGATTGCCTGCGAGGGCCTGCGCGAGGTGCCGCACGACGCTGCGCGCCACGTTGTCGCCGCGGTATCGCCCCAGGAGTGACGCCGCTTGGCTCTTCGTCAACCTTTCGAGGCGGTGCTCGGGGATCCGGAAGTCGCCCAGCTCGAACGAGGGCACGTGCGGCGTATCGCTCCACGTGAGAACGACGACGGTCGCGAGGTCCTCGGGGTCTTCGAGGACGGCGCCGGTCAGCGCTTCGGAGATCCAATGCGGCAAGCGGTCGCAGTCGTCGACCACGACGAGGAGCGGGGCTGCGAGCGCCTGGTGAAGGTCGAGCAGTGCTCGGCGCATGGCTTGTCGCGCAAATGCACGGTCGGCACCGTGGGCATGCACACGTTCGATGCCGGCGCGCAGCTGCTCCGGCCAGTCCTCGGGCACCTCCGCCGCGGCCCAGGGCGACGATCCGCGCAGGGCCGCGACGCCGAAGTCGGTTGCCCGGGCCACGGTGGCCTCGACGAGCGCGGTCTTGCCGGCCCCCGGCTCCGAGCGCAGGGCGACAACGCCGCCGTGTCCGTCCCGTGCCCTCCAGAGCAGGTGGTCGAGATGGGCGAGCTCACGACTGCGGGCGATGAAGGCGCCGTCCCGGTCCATCGCCTCCCCGAGCCCGGCGAGGGCTCCCCGCCCCCAGTCGGCCCCGCGGCCGTCCCGGCCATCGTCGTTGCGTGGATGGGCGCGCAAGAACGCGTCGCCTTTCGGCGGCGGACATGGCTGCGAGCTGCGGGGCGCTCGCAGGTCGAAGACACTCGTTTGCTTGTCCATGGCCTGTCGTCACGGGAAGCCTGCTTCTCGCCCCCAGCACGACAGTGCTACCCCGCTGCGAGTGTATGTTCTCGCTTCATCTTTCAGCAGGAGCGCGAAAAGGCCAATATCCCTGGCTAAGAGTACCGCCACAAGACGTCAAGTCGCAAGGCCCGGCCCACGCCCGGCCGGAGGACCCGGCGTCGTGGCGACGGCCCGTGACGGCAATCGAGGCCACCCGCCCCGTCAGGCCGGCGCTTCGAGATGGGTGATCTCGTTGTACGAGCGGAGGACGGGGCTTTGGCGCAAGGCCGCATTGCCTGTGCGGTCCTGGGGCAGGGCCACCCGCGAAAGCGATGCAACGTCAAGGTGCATCCTCCAAACGACTCCCTCATCGGCCCCGAGCGCCCATGCCACCGCCGCTTTGATCGGCGAGACATGGCTCACGACAATCGTGTGCACGCAGCTTCCGGCGTCGCCCCGGGATGCGTTGTGGCTCGACGTTGAGGCGATCTCGTCACAGGCGTCGCGCACGCGCACTGCGACGTCGGCGAGGGACTCACCTCCGGGGGGGCGGAAGGCGAGATCCTTGCGCCAGCTCGCCCAGACCTCGCGATCAACGGAGCGGGCGGGCAGCCCTTCGTACTCTCCGTAGTCGATCTCCACCCAACGGGCGTCGACGGTGACGTCGCTCGATGCGAGCCCGAGCGCATCGCCGATCGCCGTGGCGGTCGCCAGCGCGCGGCCAAGGGGGCTCGTCACGACCTTGACCTGCGCCGGTGAATTCCCTGGATCGGGGCGGACGGAGCGCCCGACGGCCGAAGCCACCGCCCGGCCGAGGGCGTCGGCCTGGCGCTTGCCGAGATCGGTCAGCGGGGGGTCGGTACGACCGACGAGGAGGCCGGCGGCGTTCTGGGCGCACTGCCCATGGCGCGCGATCAGGAGCACGACCGTTCAGCGGACCAGGATGCGCCCGCACTGGTCGCAGGTGAGAACCCCGTCGGCCGGCGCGTGCCGGACCCGGTCGAGCTCGGCAGAGGGCAGCTCGAGGTGGCAACCCGTGCACGAGCCGTGCACGAGACGAGCCGCCCCGATGCCGTCGAGGCGAGCGCGGAGCTTCTCGTAGCGGCCGACGAGCGCGTCCGGAAGGCGCGCCGCGATCGCCGCGCGCGCCTGCTCTTCCTGGCGGATCTCGGCGCCGACCACCTCTTCGGCCGACGCGAGCTCCTCATCGATGCGCGCTGCCAACGACGCGCCCTGCTCCCTTCGGTCGCCGAGAGCGGCCGCCAAAGCCTCAACGGGCTCGATCTCTTCCATGACCTGGATCTCTTGGTCCTCGAGATGGCTCCGGTGCTTGGTGAGCGACTCGACCTCGCGCGCCATGGCCTCGAGATCGCGCGAAGCCGAGACCTCGCCCCCGTACATCCGCTTTTCGATCGTGCGCACGCGCTCTGTCACCCCGTCGATCTCCCTCTCGAGGGCGGCTTGCCTGTCCCGGAGGCCCGCGAGGGTCTCGGAGACCTCGGCGATGCTCGTCTCGACGGCGGCGAGCTCGCTTTGGGCCTGCGCCGCCCGCGCCCGCTCGGGGAGGTGCTGCCGCCGGAAATGGAGCTGGTCGAGGACGGTGTCGCGATCTTGCAGCTCCATCAGGGTCTCGAACATCGACGGGCTGGGCTCGTCAGATCCCGGCACCTGCTCACTCTCCTCGCTCATCGCCTGGCTGCTCAACAGGTTCGACCATAGCCAAGGAGCGCGCAGGCGGAGCGCTCAGGCACGCGCGGCTCGAGCGCTCGACGTTGCCGGCGTGTCCCGGTCGCGGCTCCTGCGGCGGCGGCGCATCGCCGTTGCCTCCATTTCTTCGACGCGATCGCGCCAGCTGTCCGGGACAGCGGCCTCGAGGACATCGTCGACGGTCACGACGCCGAGGAGGTGGTCGTCGGCGTCGACGACCGGGATGGTGACGAGGTTGAAGTCCGTCATGCGCACGGCCACCTCGAAGAAGTCCGCGTCGCTTGAGACCCGGATGGGGTCGGCCTCGGCGACGTCACCGAGAAGCGTCGCCGGATCCGCCTGCAAGAGAACCGGCAACGTCACTGCACCGACCAAACGGTTGTCCTCGGCCACGTAGACGGTGAACAGGGCCTCGCGCGAGATGTGCGCAGCGGTGCGAACCTGGGCAATCGCCTGCCCGGCGGACGTCCCAGGTGCCAGCGCGAGCAGGTCCGGGGTCATCATCCCGCCGGCGGTGTCCGGGCCGAACCCCAAGAGCTCGCGGATCTTCTTGTGGGACGCGGGCGGAAGCTTCTCCAGCACGGGAAGCCGCCGCTCCTGGGGAAGGTCTGCAAGGAGATCGGCGGCGTCGTCGGGGCTCATGTGGGCGAGGACGTCCGCCACCTCTGCGTCCGAGCGATCTCTGAGCGCCTCGATTTGCCTGTCGGGTTCGAGCTCCTCGAACACGTCGGCTTCGAGCTCCTTGTCGTTGCCGACGGCGTCGAGGATCTCCTCGCTTTCATCGTGGCTTGCTTCCTCGACGAGGTCGGCGATGTCGGCCGGCCGGAGCCGGCCGAGCCGGGAGAATCCCGCACGCATTGTCGCGGTGGCGTCGTGGCCGATGAGGGGTTCGAAGTCCGACCACGGCCGGCACCGGCCCCGCAGCGGTCGCATGCCCAAGACCTGGGCCAGCCAGCCACGCGCCGCGGCATCGATGCCGATGAGGGCCCATCCGCTTCGATGCTCGCCAAGCTCGACGTCTTGAGCCCGCACCAGATGGGCGGCGCGCACGTCGATGAGCCGGTGGCCGAGCAGGTCCCCTTTGAGAAGGACCTCGCCGTCCCGACGTTCGAAGGCCCGCAGGTCCAAACGGGCGGTCGTCAGGCGCAGGGGATCGGATGTCAGGTCGTCGACCAGGGAGAGGGGGACGAACAGGTTGCGGCGCCCGACGGCGGCGACAAGGCCGGTCACCAGGGGGTGGTGGCCGGGCTCGAGATCCAGCCGCACGATCACGTCACGCACCTTGCCGAGGCGTTGTCCGTCCTGGGCGACGACGGGACGGGAGACGAGGCCCGAGAGCCGGAGCCGGCGGGCGACCAGGGCTGTGTCTGGGGCGGGACTTGGCCGGTCGACAGTCATCTCAGGCGTCCGGCGGCACGGGAAGGGGCGGGCGTGGTGCCTCGAGGCACCACGCCTCTGCGAGCACGGACGACTGCGGACCGGAGCGAAGTGCGCACCACGGCTATTGTTACACCGTTCGCGCGCCACGAGGAGGTGGCTCTTGAGACGGAAACGGCGAAGTCCCGAGCCGCTCCCATCGCGCTCTTCCAGCCCCACCTCCTGAGAGAGGCCCGGCGGAGCTCGCGGGCGCGGCCGGCAAGTCCACAGGTGCCCTGCGCCGCAGCGCCCGCCCTCTCGGGACGACGTGCCCTGCTCATGCGGCCGGCGGGAGCCGGCGGACGGTCGTGCGCACTTGTGCTGGCACGCTCGCCGGACAGCGACGCCGACCGGACCGGCGCAGGCCACGTGAAGCCCCCGGGGACGGACCCTTCCAAACTCGGCTCCGCCGCCTTCGGCTCGACAATCGGCTCCGCCGCCCTCGGCGTCGACGACAAGGGCGACAAGACGGCGAGGAGGAGGTGAGGGCAGGTGACGGGAGCGGAACGCACCGACGACGAGAGCACGCCGCGCGGCGGAGGCGGAGGCGACATCGAAGGCGCTCTCGGCAGGATCGCCTATGAAGACACGGCGCCACGCCGGACTTGGAGCCGGCGACTCCTCACCCTCGCCGCCATCGTTGGGCCCGGCTTGATCGTCATGGTGGGCGACAACGACGCCGGTGGCGTGGCGACGTACATGCAGGCCGGCCAGCAGTACGGCACGAGCTTGCTGTGGAGCCTGCTCGTCCTCATCCCCGTGCTGATCGTGACCCAGGAGATGGTCGTCCGCCTCGGGGCGGTCACCGGAGCGGGGCACGCACGCCTCATCAAGGAGCGATTCGGCCGGCCGTGGTACTGGTTCTCCGTCGGCGACCTGTTCGTGATCAACTTCCTCACGATCGTCACCGAGTTCATCGGCGTGCGCCTCGGTCTCTCCTACTTCGGCGTTCCGGCATCGCTCAGCGTTCCTCTGGCCGCCGCCGCGCTCATCGCCTTCACCTTGAGCGGGAGCTACCGCCGGTGGGAACGATTCATGATCGCACTCGTCGTCGTGAGCTCCCTGTTCGTGCCCCTCGTCTTGATGGCCCACCCCCACGGCCCGGCAACCCTGCTCCGCCACACATTCGTCCCCGGCGTGCGCGGAGGCGTCACCGGGAGCGCCGTGCTGCTCCTCGTCGCGATCCTCGGGACAACCGTCGCTCCCTGGCAGCTGTTCTTCCAGCAGTCCAACGTGATCGACAAGCGCATCACGCCACGCTGGATCCGTTACGAGCGCGCCGACACGGTCATCGGCGGCTTCATCACCAATATCGCCGCGGCGGGATACATGATTTTCACTGCCTTTGCCGTCGCCCACACTGCCTTCGACGGGCACTTCACCAATGCCGGGGGTGTCGCCAATGCGCTGCGCCACACGATCGGCTACGCGGGCGGAGCCCTCGCGTCGATCATCCTTGTCGACGCCTCGATCATTGGAGCGTCGGCCGTGACCCTCGCGACCGCGTACGCGTTCGCCGACACCTTCGAGATCCAGCACTCCCTGCACCGCAAAGCCACCGAGTCCAAGGGCTTCTACGCCATCTATGCGGCTCAGGTCGTGCTCGCCGCAGGCATCGTTCTCGTCCCCGGCGCACCCCTTGGCCTCATTACCGAGTACGTCCAGGTCCTCGCCGGGATCGTCCTGCCGAGCGCCATGATCTTCCTCGTCCTCATGTGCAACGACGACCCCGTCCTCGGCCCGTGGGTTAACCCGCGCTGGCTCAACGTCGTGACGAGCCTCATCATCGCGGTTCTCGTCGGCATCTCCGTCGTTCTCACCGTCGACGTCGTCTTCCCGCGCGTGGACGTCAGGTGGTTGGCCCTCGTCGCCCTCCCCGGGTCCGTCGTCGTGCTGGCGGCCGGGGCCGCCGTGCTCGGGCGACGCCGCCCGCGCGCGGCCACGCCGCCACAGCGAGGTGAGCTCCGCGCCGAGCGCGAAAGCTGGCGGACACCACCCCTTGCGCTCCTCTCGCCGATCGTCCAGACCAAGGCACGCACGGTCGGCCTCGCGGTGATGCGCGCCTACGTGGTCGTCGCGGTGATCGCCGTCGTCGTCAAGCTCGCGACGCACTCCGGATAGCCTGCGCCGGGCGGGGCCTGCGCCGGGCGGGGCCGCGGGCGGGGCGGGGCCGCGAGGCGCCGAACAGGGCCGTGCGCCCCCGTGCGCCGCCTACGAGAAGGTGCGCGCGACCAGATCCTCCAGCTCGAGCTGGTGGAGCGCCGCGCTCCCGGTGGCCGGGCTGCCCGAAGCGACGCGGCTCACGTGGCGCAGCGGGCGTGTCTCGCGCAGGAGCCTGTGGAGGCGCCCGTGGACGAAGTTCCACGGGCCCATGTTCTCCGGCTCGTCCTGGAGCCACACGACCTCGCGAGCTGCCGGATGCCGGGCAAGGACCGCCGCGAGTGCCCCGTCGGGCCACGGATAGAGCTGCTCGACACGCACGATGGCGCTACGGCCACGGGCGTCTCCCCCGGCCAGAAGGTCGTCACGTCGATGCATCGCGTCGTAGGCGATCTTGCCCGAGCACAAGACGAGGCGCGTCACCGATCCGGGATCTGTGACACCGGGATCATCGAGCACCTCGGAGAAGTGCCCCTCGACGAGGTCGCCGACGGGAGAGCGCGCCGACTTGGCCCGCAGGAGGGACTTCGGCGCGAACACGACGAGCGGACGCCGCGAACCCCGTGCGACCTGCGCGCGAAGCAGGTGGAAGTACTGCGCCGCCGTCGTCGGCTGCGCGAGTGTCACGTTCCCTCCCGCCGCCAGCGTGAGGAACCGCTCGATGCGCGCCGAGGAGTGCTCGGGTCCCTGGCCTTCGTAGCCGTGCGGGAGGAGCAGGACCAGCCCTGAGGACTGTCCCCACTTGTCCTCGGCAGAGACGAGGAAGTTGTCGATGATGACCTGGCCGCCGTTGGAGAAGTCCCCGAACTGCGCCTCCCACACCACGAGCGCGTCAGGGGACTCGACCGCGTAGCCGTACTCGAAACCCAGCGCCGCGTACTCGCTCAGCAAGGAGTCGTGGACGTGGAAGCTCCCGGTGCGCCGGCCGGCCCCGAGCGGGGCCGCGGATGCCGCCAAGGCGGCGAGGGGCACGCGCTCGGATCCGGTCACGTTGTCGACGAGGACCGAGTGGCGATGGCTGAAGGTCCCCCGGCGGGTGTCCTGGCCCGTGAGGCGGACGTCGGTCCCTTCCAGCAGCAACGACCCGATCGCCATCGCCTCCCCGAGCGCCCAGTCGACCTCGCCTTGGGCGAACATCTTGGCGCGGCTCGCGAACTGCCGTTCGAGCTTCGGATGGAGCGTGAACCCTTCCGGGGAGTCGTGCACGGCGGCCGCGATCATGGTGAGCACGCCGGCCGGCACGCCTGTGGCCACCGCCGGTGCGGGCACGGCCGGTGCCGGCGCCGGCGGGAGGGCCGTCGGGTGAGGTGGGGAAGCCGCGCGGGTCTCGTCGAGCGCAGCCTGCAGGCGCGCCGAGAAGTCGTCGAGGGCACTCTCGGCCTCTTCGATGGTGATGTCGCCCCGGCGGACGAGAACCTCGGTGTAGAGCTTGCGCACCGAACGCTTGGCATCGATCAGGCGGTACATGCGCGGCTGCGTATAGCTCGGGTCGTCCCCCTCGTTGTGGCCGTGGAGCCGGTAGCAGACCATGTCGATGACGACGTCTTTGTGGAACTCCTCGCGGAATGCCACGGCGAGGCGTGCCGCGCGCACACACGCTTCGGGATCGTCGCCGTTGACGTGGAAGATCGGGGCCTGGACCATCTTCGCCACATCGGTCGGGTACACCGACGAGCGTGCCGCCTCGGGGGCGGTCGTGAACCCGAGCTGGTTGTTGATGACGAGGTGGATGGTCCCGCCCGTGCGGTAGCCGCGCAGCGCCGAGAGGTTCAACGTCTCGGCCACGACGCCCTGGCCGGCGAAGGCGGCGTCGCCGTGCATGAGGACCGGCAGGACCCGGAACGGAGGAACGGCGTCGAGGTGGTCCTGCTTGGCCCGGACCAAGCCTTCGACAACGGGGTCGACCGCCTCGAGATGCGACGGGTTCGAGGCGAGGCTCACGGGCAGCTCCACACCGGAGAGCCCGACGAACTTGCCGGTCGCCCCCTTGTGGTACTTGACGTCGCCGGAACCCTGGACGGTGTCCGGGTCGAGATCGCCCTCGAACTCGCGGAATATCTCGTTGTAGGACTTGCCGATGATGTTGGCCAGGATGTTGAGGCGGCCACGGTGGGATGCCCCGAGGACGGCCTCGACCACGCCGTGGCGCGCCGCCTCGTCGAGGACGGCGTCGATGACCGGGATCGCCGACTCGGCTCCTTCGAGGCCAAAGCGCTTCTGGCCGACGTAGCGCGTGTGCAAGAAGCGCTCGAAGGCCTCCGCCGCGTTGAGCCTGTCGAGGATGTGGTGCTGGACGTCGGGCCCGACTGTCGGCGCGATGCCCTCGACGTGTTCTTGGATCCACGCCTTCTGGTCTGGATCTTGGATGTGCATGTACTCGATGCCCATCGTGCGGCAGTAGGCGTCCCGCAAGATGGCGAGGATCTGCCCCAGGGTCAGCACCTCCCTTCCTGCGAGCACACCCTCGACGAACCGGCGGTCGAGGTCCCACAGGGTGAGCCCGTAGGTTGCCGGATCGAGCTCCGGGTTCATCTGCGGGGGCTCGGCGCCCAGGGGGTCGAGGTCCGCGATGAGATGGCCGCGCACCCGGTACATGTTGATGACGTTCTGGACCTGGACCTGCTTGGCCATGCGCCCATGGACCTCGTCGAGAGGATTGCGGTCCTCGTGCCAACGGACCGGTTCGTAGGGCACACCGGTCGCGGCGAAGATGTCGTCGTAGAAACCCGACTCCCCGCACAGCAGCTCGTGCATGCGCGTGAGGAAGCGGCCGGACTCGGCCCCCTGGATGACCCTGTGGTCGTATGTCGAGGTCAAGGTGACGATCTTGGAGACGCCGAGGTTGGCGAGCACGGCGGGATCGGCTGCCTGGTACTCGACCGGATAGCCGAGGGAGCCCACGCCGACGATGACGCCCTGGCCGGGCATGAGGCGCGGTACCGACTGCACGGTGCCGATCATCCCCGGGTTCGTCAGGGTCGTCGTGACGCCGGTGAAGTCGTCGGGAGTGAGCCTGTTCGTGCGCACCTTGCGGATGAGGTCCTCGTAGGCCACGAGGAAGGCGCGGAAGTCGAGGGTGTCCGCGTCCCGGATGCACGGGACCACGAGCGTGCGCGAACCGTCGGGCTTCTCGATGTCGACGGCGAGCCCGAGGCCGACGTGGGCCATCTGGGCGACGCCCGCGGCGCCCTTGCCGTCGACGTCGGGGACGAACACCGCGCGCATCCCAGGCAGCTCGGCCATGGCTCGGACCATGGCGAAGCCGATGAGATGGGTGAAGCTCACCTTCCCCCCGCCGCTGCGCGACAGATGGTCGTTCAGGGCGGCGCGGTTGACCTCGAGCAACGCAGCGGGCACGGCGTGCACGCTCGTGGCGGTCGGCACGGCGAGGCTCGCCTCCATGTTGGCAGCAATCCGGGCCGCGGCACCTCGCAGCGGCGAGATCTCGGCGCCGCCCGGCGCGACGGCGGGCGCTGCCGTGCTCGATCGCGCCGGTGGCGGTGTCGGTGGGGCGGGGGACGCGGTGGGGGCGGCGGCTGCGGCGGGGCGCCGTGCGCCCTCGTCGAGCGTCCGGCCAGGTGCCGAGGCGACCGAGCCGGGCCTGTAGTCCGCAAAGAACTCCCGCCAGCTCTCACTCACCGACGTCGGATCCGCCAGATAACTGTCGTACATATCGTCGACAAGCCAAGCGTTAGGTCCGAATGCGCCGTTCACGATCTCGATCCTATCCGTGGCGCCACGGCACTAGGCTTGGCGCGGCCATGGTGCCCACGCGGACGCAATGCACGACGACCACCTGAAGTTGAGAACACGCGTCACCTGCTCCGTCACCTTCGAGGCGGCACACCATCTCCCGTGGCACGCGGGCCGCTGTCACCGCCTGCACGGCCACAGCTACCGCATGGAAGTGACCGTCGAAGGCCACCTCGACGCCAACGGGGTCGTCATCGACTTCGACGAGATGTCCGCGCGCCTCGTCGAGGTCGTCACAGAGCGCTACGACCACCGTCTCCTCAACGACATCATCGACAACCCCACGGCCGAGCGCATCGCGCACGAGGCGTGGGGTGCCGTCGCCGCCGCAGGCCTGCCGGTCGTGGCCCTGCGGCTATGGGAGACGCCCGACGCGTTTGTCGAGATCCTGGGCGACTGAAGGCCCGATGCCCGGCAACCTCGTCGCCCTGTCGGGCGGGATGGACTCCGCCGTCTGCCTCGCCCTCGCCGAACGCGATGCGCAGCAAGGGCCCAACAGCGGTCCGGTGGTGGCTCTCACCCTCGACTACGGGCAAAGGCACCGGGCCGAGATCGCGCGTGCGACCGCTCTATGCGAGCACTTCGGCGCCGAGCAGCTGCTCAGCAGGTTGGATGCGACATCGTGGGGGGGTTCCGCCCTCACCGACCCGTCCCTCGAGGTCCCCGACACCGGTGGCCCGCCTCCCTCGTCGGCCATACCGGCAACCTACGTCCCGGCGCGCAACACGATCCTGCTCGCCATAGCGCTCGCGATCGCCGAAGCCCGCGACCTCGACGCGGTCTACATCGGCGTCAACGCCCTCGACTACAGCGGCTACCCGGACTGCCGGCCCGCGTACATCGACGCGTTCCGCAACGTGGCCCGCCTCGGCCTGAAGCGCGGCGTCGAGGGGCGACCCGTCGAGATATGCACGCCACTGATCGCCATGACCAAAGGCGAGATCGTCGCTGCCGGCTTCGACCTCGGGGTGCCGTTCGCGATGACTTGGTCGTGCTACCGCTCCGGGCCGGTGCCCTGCGGCCGCTGTGACGCCTGCCGGCTCCGCGCGAAAGGGTTCGCCGAGGCGGGCTTCGACGACCCGGCGCTCGGCGAGGCGGCATTCGGCGAGGCGGCACCGCATTGAGCGAGAGCTGGAGCCCCGGGACCAGGGGCGCCTTCGTCACGGAGGTCTACTCGGCGATCCAGGGGGAAGCCGCCCTCGTCGGGGAGCGCCAGATCTTCGTTCGCCTCGCCGGGTGCAACATTCGCTGCGCCTACTGCGACCAGCCCGCATCGCTGGACAAGGCCCCGGGGCCCTGCCGTGTCGAGCACAGCCCGGGGCGGCGGGACTGGCGGACGGTCGCCAGCCCCGTGGCGCCGGGAGCCCTCGTGGCGAGCGTCGCCCGCCTATGGGAAGCCCTCCCCCACCACTCGGTATCGGTGACCGGCGGCGAGCCGCTCGTCCAAGCCAGTGCCCTCGCGGAGATCCTTCCGCTGCTGGCGGACCACGGCATGCCGATCCAGCTCGAGACGAACGGCATCCTCGGCTCGGCTCTGGCACGCCTGTTGCCGTGGCTGACGTACGTGAGCATGGACGTCAAGCTCGACAGCGTCGATGGCCAAGAGGTCGCCCTCGACCGCCACGCCCGCTTCCTGGCGGCGGCGGTGGCGGCAGGACGGCGTGTGTGGGTGAAGGTCGTCGTCGGTGCCGCGACCAGCGCCGAGGAGGTCACCACGGCCGCGCGCATGGTCGACGACATCGACCCCGGAGTCGAGCTCTTCCTCCAACCCGTCACGCCGTTCGGCGCGGTTGTTGCCACGCCCTCGCCCGACCAGGTGCTCTCCTTCCAAGACGCCGCTTTGCAGGTCCACCGGCGGGTGCGGGTCGTCCCACAGACCCACCGCCAGATCGACCAGCTCTGAGATCCGTTGCCCGCGCCCCCGTCCACCGCCCTGCACGTCCTCGACCACCCGGCGCGCCTCGCCGGCGCCGGCGTAGCCGCCCCGCTCGTCGTCCTCGTCCACGGGTCGCTCGACCGTGCGGCAAGCTTCGGTCGCGTCGTCCGGCGCCTTGGCGACCTCCATGTCGTGACCTACGACCGGCGCGGCTACGCGCGCTCGCGCGCGGTGGACCCACCGGCGACGGGCCTCGAGGACCACGTCGCCGACCTCCTCGAGATCCTCGGGGACCGCCGGGCGGTCGTCGGCGGCCACAGCTACGGCGGGACGCTCGCCCTGTGCGCGGCGGACCGGCGACCCGACCTCGTCCGGGCCCTCGCCATCTACGAGCCGCCGCTGCCGTGGATGCCGTTCTGGCCCGACAGCCGCTCCTTCTGGCGTCGATTCGGCCCGGGCGACTCGGCGGCGGCGGCCGAGGCGTTCATGCGTCATATGACGGGGGACGACACCTGGGAGCGCCTGCCCGAAAGGACGAAGCGCGATCGCCTCGCCGAAGGACCTGCTCTCCTCGCCGAGATGTCCGACATCCGGCGCGAGATCCCGCCGTTCTCCGTCGATGCCTTCGACCTCCCGGTCGTCGTGGGCGTCGGATCGCGCACGGTCCGCCACCAGCGTGCCGGAACCCGGTACCTCGCCGATCACATTCCCGGAGCAGAGCTCGTCGAGGTCGCAGGCGCTGCGCACGGCGCGCACCTCACCCATCCCGACGCCTTCGCCGCTCTCGTCCGGCGCGCCGTCGAGCTCGCCGCCTGACCGGCCCGGCAGCCCAGTCGTGGCCGCGTCACGGACGCGGCCGGTGAGCCTCTGCCCAGGTCGTCCCCGCTTCGGCGTCGACGTCGCGAGGCAGCCCGAGGACCCGCTCGGCGATGATGTTGCGTTGGATCTGCGCGGTGCCACCTCCGATGGTCACCGCCGGGCTGAAGAGGAACCCGAAGGCGAGCACCTCGGCGAGCTCGCCTGTCTGCGCAGGCACGAGGCTGTCGCCGGGGGTCGTGACGCCCAGCATCCCCTGCGCACCGCCGAGCACCCCCGCGGTGCCCGCCAGATCCTTGGCGAGGTTCATCAGCCGCCTGCCGTGGTCGTCGGCGAGGGCCTTGCGCACCGACGCCTCCGGCCCCGGCGGCTCGCCACGCACCGCGGCGGAGACCGTCCGCAGTCGGATCAGGCGCAGGATCTCGGCCTCGACGTAGGCGGCGGCGACACGCTGACGGAGAACCGGGTCCACGACGCCACCACCATCGCGCCACATCTCGATGACGTCCCCCGTCGTCGGGCCCATCCCCCAGATGACCCCGCTTCCCGACAGCGAGACACGCTCGTTGGTCAAGGTCAACTTGGCAAGAGCCCAGCCACGGTTCACCTCGCCGACGACGTTCGCGGCCGGGATGCGGACGTCGTCGAAGAAGACCTGATTGAACGACCCGAGGCCGGTCATGTCCCGGATGGGACGAACGGTCACTCCCGGGAGGTCCATGGGGCAGATGAAGTAGGTCACCCCTTGGTGCTTGGGCACGTCGGTGGCCGTGCGTGCGAGCAGGATCCCGAACCGTGACGCATGAGCCCCCGTCGTCCAGATCTTCGATCCGTTGACGACGTAGACATCGCCGTCTTCGGCCGCCGACGTGGCCAGGTTGGCGAGGTCGGATCCTGCGTCCGGCTCGCTGAAGAGCTGGCACCAGATCTCGTCGCCGGTCAGGATCGGCATGAGGTAGCGGGCACGCTGCTCGTCGGTCCCGTGACGCAGGATCAGCGGGCCCGCCCACCCGATCCCGATCGGGTTGGCCGCGCTGGTGACGTGGGCGGCACGCATCTCCTCGTCGATGATCAGCTGGTCCAGGGGGTCGGCGTCGAGCCCCCATGGCCGCGGCCAATGCGGTGCCGCGTACCCGGCCGCGGCGATCTGCGCAGGCGACGGGCGGGGATGCTCCTCGAAGAAGCGCCGCACCGCAAGGCGCCGGGGATCGTCGTCCTCCGGCAGGGCGAAGTCCACGGGAACGAGCCTACCGGGGGTCGGTAGGCTGCTCGGATGACCGATTGGAACTACGCCGACCTCTTCGAGATCGTCGCCGACCAGATCCCGACCGCTCCTGCTCTCATCCACGGCGAGCGCCGCCAGACCTGGGCCGAGACCGAGGCTCGCGCCAACGGCCTCGCAGCGTCGCTGCTCGCCGCCGGCGTCGCCCAGCAGGACAAGATCGCCCACTATCTCTACAACTGCCCCGAGTACATGGAGTCGACCGTCGCCCTGTTGAAGGTCGGCCTCGTCCCGGTCAACACGAACTATCGCTACGGAGACGACGAGCTGGCCTACCTGTGGGAGAACGCCGATGCGGTCGGCGTCATCTTCCACGGGACCTTCGCCGAACGCATCGAGAGGCTGCGCGGGCGGGTCAAGGGGGTCCGGACCTGGATCTGGGTCGACGATGGGACCGGTCCGTGCCCGGAGTGGGCCGTCCCCTACGAGTCGATGGCCGGGGCGACGACCGGGCGCGTCGCGGCCCCCTGGGGCCGCAGCGGAGACGACCTCTACCTCCTCTACACCGGTGGGACGACGGGAATGCCCAAGGGGGTCATGTGGCGCCAAGACGACCTGGTCGGCCGCTTGAACGCCGCGTCACCTGTCCGATTCGACGAGAGCAAGGGGCTGCAAGGCGTCCGGGACGCCCTGCGATCGCCGGGACCGTCCCTGCTTCCTGCCTGCCCGCTGATGCACGGGACGGGAGCGTTCACCTCCCTCAACGTCTTGTCGACGGGGGGTTCGGTCGTCACGCTCCCCGGACGGCACTTCGACCCGGTCGCCCTCCTCGACGCCGTGGTACGCGAACACGTCAACGTGATCGTCATCGTCGGCGATGCCTTCGCCAAGCCGATCCTCGCGGCCCTCGACGCCTCGCCCGGGCGCTGGGACCTTTCGAGCGTCTTCGCCATGATCTCTTCGGGCGTCATGTGGAGCGAAGAGGTCAAAGAGGGCCTCTTCCGCCACCACCCGACCTTCCTCGCCGTCGACGCGTTCTCCTCGTCGGAGGCCATCGGCATGGGGACGTCGGTCTCCTCGGGCGCCGAGACGGCGCACACAGCCGAGTTCCGCCTGGGCGACGACGCCCGCGTCCTACTCGAGGACGGCCGGGACGTGACGCCGGGCTCGGGCGAGGTGGGCGTCCTCGCACTCGGTGGGCGGAACCCGCTCGGCTACTACAAGGACGAGACGAAGACGGCGGGGACATTTCGCGTCATCGGCGGGCGCCACTACGTCGTGCCGGGCGACTTCGCCACTGTCGACAGCGATGGCGCCGTGCACCTCCTCGGCCGTGGGTCGGTCTGCATCAACACGGGGGGCGAGAAGGTCTATCCCGAAGAGGTTGAAGAAGCCGTCAAGCTCTTCCCCGGCGTCGCCGACGCCGCGGTCGTCGGGCTCCCCGACGAGAGGTGGGGCGAGACGGTCTGTGCGGTGGTCGAGCCCGCCGACGGTGCCCGTATCGACGAACATGCCCTTGTCGCCGACGTGAAGGCGAAGCTGGCGAACTACAAGGCGCCCCGCTACGTCCACGTCGTCGCTTCGATCGCCCGCTCGCCGTCGGGCAAGCTCGACTACGGCCGCTTGCGCAGCGAGGCGATGGACTGGGCGGCGGGCCGCGCTGCACTGTGACGACCGGCGCGCCCTCGAGGGGCCGTCGCGAACAGACCACCCCTTGAGGCCGGCCGCCGAGGACCGCACCGGCCCATGGCGGCCTCGCCCGATAGGCTCCCGGCGATGAAGGGCGTCATTCTCGCCGGAGGGACGGGCTCACGCCTGCATCCGCTCACGCGCATCACGAACAAGCACCTGCTCCCGATCCACGACCGCCCGATGATCGCCTACGCCATCGAAGCAGTCGTCAAGGCCGGCATCACCGAGCTGATGGTCGTGAGCGGGGGAACGCACGCCGGAGAGTTCCTCCGCCTCCTCGGCAACGGGCACGACTACGGGATCGACCGCCTGAGCTACGGCTACCAGGACAAGCCGGGGGGCATCGCCGAGGCCCTCGGGCTGGCCGAGAGGTTCGTCGGCGGGGACCGGGTCCTCGTGATGCTCGGCGACAACATCATGGAGCGCTCTATCCGGCACATCGCCGAGAACTTCGAGCGCCAGGACAAAGGCGCGCGCATCGTGCTCAGCGCCGTCGACGAGCCGGCCCACCTCTGCCACCTCGGCGTTCCCGAGCTCGACGGCGACGGCCGGGTGACGCGGATCGTCGAGAAGCCGAACGACCCGCCGTCGAATTACGGCGTGACGGGGATCTACTTCTATGACGCCGACGTCTTCCAGGTCGTCGCAGAGCTCGAGCCGTCAGCTCGCGGCGAGCTCGAGATCACCGACGTCAACAACTACTACGTGGCGCAGGAGGCGATGTCCTACGACGTGCTCGACGGCTTCTGGGGCGACGCCGGCGAGTCGATCGACGCCTACTACGCAGTCAACGACTTCGTACGGGCCCACGGAGCGAACAAGGGCTGACGCGCGCCGTTCGGCGCGCCGAACGGTCATGCCTGCGACGACCGCCGGCGGTGGTGGCGCTCACACGTCGAGGAATCGCCGGATCGCGATCAGCGACCCGGCGGTGCCCAAGACGATCCCGGCGATGACGACGGCGAAAGCGGTGACGAACATCGCGTTGCTCGATATGACGATCGTCTTGAGGATCTGCGCCCCTGCATGGTTGACGAGGTAGCCCAGTCCCCAGTGGAGGAAGAAGATCGCCCCGAAGGCGATCAGGCCGCCGACGATCCCCTGGACGAACCCCTCCATCATGAACGGGATCCGGATGAACCAGTTCGTCGCGCCGACCAGCTTCATGACCGCGATTTCACGCCTGCGGGCGAATATCGCCTGGCGAATTGTGTTGGCGATGAGGACGAACGCCGACAAGAACAAGATGAGAGCGAGCGACAGGAAGACGATCTGCAGGATGAGCGCCACCTTTTCCATCGTGTTGATCTCCAGGCCGGGATAGGCCACGTTGCGCACGCCCGGCTTGTGGACGAACTGCGCCTGGACGGTCTGGGCGTCCTTCGGGTTGGAGAGGACACAGCGGTACGAGGGCGGCATGTTCGCCGGCGTCGCGGTCTCATAGACGTCGGGTTGGTTTGCGTACAGGCGCTTGAACTCGGAGTAGGTCGCCTGCTTGTTCATGTAGAAGCAGTGGCGCACCTCGGGCATCGCGACGAGCTGGTCGTGGACCGATACCGACTGCGACGACGTCACGTCAGCCTGCAAGAAGACGGCGACGTTGACCCCGTTCGACCAGCGCACCGTCGCGTTGGACACGCCTTCTTGCAGGAGCAGCGCCACACCGACAAGGGACAGCGACACCGCGATGGTCAGGATCGAAGCAACAGTCATGAGACGGTTGCGCATGAGGTTCGCAGCCGTCTCCTTGGCCACGTAGCGCGTCGAGATCGCCATAGCTGAAGGCCCTGTCAGGTCCCGTAGCCGTAGATGCCGCGCTCTTGGTCGCGCACGAGGGCCCCGTGCTCGAGCGCGACGACGCGGCGACGCATCATGTCGACCATGCTCGCATCGTGCGTGGCGATGATCGTGGTCGTGCCGGTGCGGTTGATGCGGTCCAACAGGCGCATGATCCCGCTCGACGTCGAAGGGTCGAGGTTCCCGGTCGGCTCGTCGGCAAGAAGGATCAGGGGCCGGTTGACGAAGGCGCGAGCGATCGCCACCCTCTGCTGCTCACCGCCCGACAGCTCGTGGGGGAGGTTCCGGCGCTTCTTGGCGAGGCCGACGAGCTCGAGGACCTGGGGAACTTGCGCGTTGATCACATGCTGCGGGCGACCGATGACCTCGAGTGCGAATGCGACGTTCTCGAAGACCGACTTGTTCGGCAGGAGGCGGAAATCCTGGAAGACGCAGCCCATATTGCGCCGCAGGTACGGGATGCGCCAGTGGTTGAGGTGCGCGATCTCCTTGCCCGCGACCCAGATGCGCCCCTTGTCGGGCGAGTCCTCGCGCAGGATCAGCCGCAGGAGCGTCGTCTTCCCGGACCCCGAAGGACCGACGATGAAGACGAGCTCCCCCTTCTCGATGTCGAAGGTCACGTCGTTCAGCGCGACGACGCCGCGTTTGTACGTCTTGGTGACGTTTTCGAAGGTGATCATCTCGTAAAGGCCCGCGTTGCAGCCTGGAACTGAGAGGAACTCGGGATACATCAAGGCTAGCAGGGTCGCCCCAGCGCCAGACGCCACAGCGGCCGCCGGCGTCCGGCGGGCACCCACAGGGCGCGATTGCCCTGCTCGCGGCGGTTCGCTGTGCTCCTGGCCGTCCGCCGCTCAGGCGGGCGGCGCCTGGCGGCGGTCGAGATGCAGGCGCGCTTCGATGAATGCGTCCAAGTCCCCGTCCAGGACGCCGTCGACGTTGCCTGTCTCGTGCTCGGTCCGCAGGTCCTTGACGAGCTGGTATGGAGCGAGAACGTAGTTGCGCGTCTGGTTGCCCCACGACACTTCGGCTTGGGGGCCACCGATGGCCTGGAGCTGCTGTTCGCGTTCTTGGCGTTGGCGCTCCGCGAGCTTGGCACCGAGGATCTGCATGGCCCGCGCCTTGTTCTGGTGCTGGCTTCGCTCGTTCTGGCAGGAGACGACGAGGCCGGTGGGCACGTGGGTGATGCGCACCGCAGAGTCGGTCACATTGACGTGCTGGCCCCCCGCCCCCGAGGAACGGTACGTATCGATCCGCAGGTCCTTGTCGTCGATGACGACCTCGCCGGAGACGTCTTCGATGAACGGGGTCACGTCGACGGACGCGAAGCTCGTCTGGCGCCGGTGCTGCGCGTCGAACGGAGACATGCGCACGAGGCGGTGGACGCCGCGCTCGCATGCGAGCAGGCCGTAGGCGAACCGGCCGTGCACGATGAACGTCGTCGACAGGATGCCGGCCTCCTGGCCCGGGGAGACTTCGTCGACCTCCACCGTGAAACCTCGTCTCTCGGCCCAGCGCAGGTACATCCGCAGGAGCATCTCAGCCCAGTCCTGCGCGTCGGTGCCGCCTGCGCCGGCGTGGACCTCGGCGACGGCGTCCCGCTCGTCGTACTCGCCAGAGAACAAAGAGCGGACCTCGATGGCGCCCAGCTCGCCCGCGAGAGACTGTGCCTGGCCGGCGAGATCCGCAGCGAGCGTCGCGTCGGGCTCCTCCAGGGCCAAGGTGGCCAGCTCTTCGACGTCACGCAGGCGCCGGTCAAGGCCTTCGAGCATCGCAATGTCGTCGCCGGCCCGCCCGTACTCCGTCGTCACGTTCCGTGCGGCGTCGGGATCGTCCCACAGGTCCGGCCGGGCGACGGTGGCCTCGAGTTGCGCGTGGCGGGCCCGCAGGCGATCCAGGCCGAGATAGCCAGAGGCGTCGTCGAGGCGCTTGCGCAGCTCCGGCAGGGTTGCGACGAGCTCCCTGAGGCGGGCCTCGGCGCCTTCGGCCTCGCCTTCGCCCGCCGGTGCGCCCGCCTCAGCCGGCGCCATGGCAGAACTTGAACTTCTTCCCGCTGCCGCACCAGCACGGATCGTTGCGCCCGATGCGATCGCGCTGGGGCTTCGCTCCGGCGGCGGCGGAGCCGGCAGTGCCCCCGGGCACCGGGGCCCCGGCGGCCTGCCTCCGCCCCGGCGCAGCGGCGC